>RXJK01000009.1 GCA_003963125.1 Hyphomicrobiales bacterium | reverse complement strand
CATCCCCAGCAACGAGTGCCGCAACTACCTGCAAAACGCCGGCTATGCTTCCATCTAAGTCTGAAGGGCTCTAGATCGCTTTCCAGCGCGGCGGCGTCGACATCCGCAATCAGGTCGCGCTTGAGGAAGCGCGTGGTCCAGGCGGTGTTGGCCCAGCGTACGCCGTGGGAATAAAATGGATTGTCCGTCTCGGTGAGGCCCTTGCGGAAGAACTGCTTCCACATGCGCCCGTCGTGCTGGTCGCCCACGTAGTGATGCACGCGCGAGAGCAGGGCGGAGCGCCAATCGGTGGACGGAGAGCGTGCCCAGAAGCGGCGGATCGCATCCTCCTTGAAGATGCTGTAGCCGGCGAACAGCTCGTCGGCGCCCTCCCCCGTCAGCACGACCTTGGTGCCGTTGCCGCGGACGAGATCCGACAGCAGGAAGAGCGGCACGGGCGAGGTGCGCAGGAGCGGCGTCTCGCAGTGCTTCACGACCTGCGGGAAATGGCGGGCGATGTCGTGGCCGGAGACGAGGACGTCGTGGTGGCGGGTCTGCAGTTGCTCCACCATGCGGCGCTGCTGGGGCGTCTCGTCGAAGGCTGCGTCCTCGAAGCGGATCGAGAACGTTTCGAGATGGCTCGTGCGCGAGCGCTGGATGAGAGCGGTCACCAGCGAGGAATCGAGGCCGCCGCTGAGGTAGGCGCCGACGGGCACATCCGCGCGCAGGCGGATGGCGACGGCCGCCTTGAGCCGCTCTTCCAGGGCGTCGGTCGCCTCGTCGAGGTCGGCGATGCCGCGGGCGAAGCGCGGGGTGAAATCGGGCTGCCACCAGGCTTTGCTGGTGATGCCGAGGTCTTCGGTGATGGTCACGGCATGGCCTGGGGCCACACAGGCGACGCCGGCGAACGGTGAACCGGGCGCCGGCACGGCCCAGCGCGTGAAGATATGCACGAGGGCCGCGGGATCGAACTTCGGCGCGAGGCGTCCGGCGGCAAAGAGCGCCTTCACTTCGGAGGCGAAGACGATCGCGTTCTCGCCGCAGGCGTAGAACAGTGGGACGATGCCGAACTGGTCGCGCGCGAGTACGAGCTGCTTCCTGCGCGCGTCCCACAGGGCGACGGCGAACTGGCCGTTGAAGCGCGCCCAGGCGCCTTCGCCCCACTGCTCGAACGCGTGGACGATGGCCTCGGTGTCGCTGCGCGTGCGGAAGACGTGGCCCAGCGCTTCGAGCTCGGCGCGCAGCTCGACGTAGTTGAAAATCTCGCCGTTGAAGGTGACCCAGAGGCTCTCGTCCTCGTTGCACATGGGCTGGGCGCCGCCGGCGAGGTCGATGATGCTGAGGCGGGCGTGGCCGAGGCCTGCGCGCGCGTCGCGATAGAGGCCATAGCCGTCTGGGCCGCGATGGCCGAGCACGGCGACCATCGCTTCGAGTTCGGACAGCGCCGGCGGGCGCGTCTCACGCGAAACGACGAGGCCGGCGATGCCGCACACGAAGCGTACTCCCGAAGCTTCAACCCGCGCCCGCGGACGCAGCGGCGAGCTCTTTCTTCGAGATCTTGCCGGTGGCCGTCTTGGGGATGCTCGCCCGGATCTCCACGTGCTTGGGCACGAGATGGCTTTCCAGATGCTGGCGGCAGTGCTTGCGGACGGCGGCTTCCGTGATCTCGGCGCCTTCGCGCGGTACCACGATCGCCTTCACGGCCATACCGTCGATTGCGTCCTCGACGCCGACCACGGCCGCCTCGACCACCTCGGGGATGGCATAGAGAACGTGCTCGATCTCCTTCGGGCTCACCTTCTCGCCGCGGCACTTGAAGATCTCGTCTGTGCGGCCGACGAAGTAGACGAAGCCCTCGCTGTCCATCCAGAACTGGTCGCCGGAGTGGAGGACCATCTCGCCCTCGATGGGGCCGGGCTTCAAGCGCTTGGCCGTCTCCTCGGGCTTGCCCCAGTAGCCGCGCATGACGTTGGCGCCGCGGATGACGAGTTCGCCCACGACGCCCGGCGCCACGCGCTGGCCCGTCTCGTCGACGACGTAGATCTCGGAATTGGGCATGGCCTTGCCGACGGAGCTGATCTTATCTTCCAGGCGCTCGGGCTCGAGGTAGCACACGCGCGTGCACTCGGTGAGGCCGTACATGGAGAAGATCAGGGTGTCCGGGAACAGCTCGCGCATGCGCTTGATGTGCGCGGGCGGAAGGGCCGCCGCTGTGTTCGACATGTAGCGCAGCGTCGGGAAATCGCGCCCATTGAATTTTTCGAGCTGCAGCATGCGGGCGAAGATGGTCGGCACGCCGGGAAGCCCCGTGACCTTGTGCTCGATCATCCGCTTCAGGGTCTCGAAGGGGAAGGCGAACGACTTCTCGAGCACCACCGTGAAGCCGACGCGGGCGCCGGTGATGACCTGGTACATGCCGTAGTCGAACGACAGCGGGAGGACCGCAAGCACGACGTCGTCCGGCGTGTTCCTCAGGTAGGTCGAGATGGCCCACGCGGTGTTGGTCATGTTGCGGTGGGTGAGCATCACGCCCTTCGGGTTCCCCGTCGAACCCGAGGTGTAGATGATGGTGCACAGGTCGATGTCGATGAGGCCCGTGGGCGCGGGCTTGCGGTTCGTCCCAGCCAAAATCGACGGCAGCGTCTCGCCCTTGGGCGCCTTTGCCGGAGCTTCGTGAGACCAGATGATGCCGGTGACGCTCGCCGCCTGCGGGGCCACTTCGGCGACGACGGGGCCGAGCGAGGACTGCGCGACCATCACCTTCACGCGGCAATCGTCCAGCAGGTAATGGAGCTTGTCGGCCTTGGTCGTCGGGTTGACGTTGACGAACACCGCGCCGGCCTTGAGCGTGGCGAAGACCGCCGTCACCAACTCGATGGAGTTGTCGAGGAAGATCGCGACGCGATCGCCGCGCGCCACGCCCATGTCCTGCAGCGTCGCGGCCAGCACGTCGCTGTCGCGATCGAGCGCGGCGAAGGTGATGCGACGGTCGCCGGCGATGATGGCCGTATGATCGGGACGCCTCGTGGCCGATTGGGCGAGGAAATCGTGGACGAACGTCGGACCGCCGGTCATGCCACCTGCTCGGTGGTCTTGCGCTTCACGAAGGCGGCGATGCGCTCGATGGAATCGAGGTTCTCGGGCACGAGTTCCTCGTCGGCGACAGTGATGCCAAACTCGCTTTCGAGGTACATCACCAGGTCCATGGCGCCCGTGGAATCCATGACGCCGAGTTCGAGAAGGGATTCCGACCGGGGGATTTGCGCCTTCTCATCGAACATCAAGTTCTTGGCGATGTAACTGGAGATCTGCTGTTCCAACTGCTGCATATAAACCCCTAACGCCCTGTCATTCTAATCAGGAGGACATCTTTTACCGCGGCGCTCGCGGCTTTGCATCGATGCTGCTCAATTCGCGATGCATTGTGCTTAAAACCGCACACTGCTCAAGAGGACTCGCGCCGCGCGAGATCAGTCTTTGCCCGCGGAAATGCGGACGGAGGCGCTCATGCCAGGCTTCAAAAGGAGGTCCTGATTGTCGACTTCGAGTACGACTTTGTAAAAGACTTCCCCATTCACGGTTTCGGGATCGTTGCGCACCTGGGCAACGCGCGCATTGAATGTGCGCTTCGGCAGGGCCTTGGCCGAGCAGGTGGCGGCGTCGCCCTTCTTGATCGAGACCACATCGGCCTCCTTGACGCTGGCGGTGAGGCGCAGCTTCTTGAGGTCGCTTGCCATCACGAAAAGCGTCGGCGACTGGAGGGTGGCCGCAACGGTCTCACCCGTTTCGATCTTCCGGGTCAGGACAATGCCGTCGATCGGCGCGATGATGTCGGTATAGGACAGGTTGAGTTCGGCCGTGCCCATCTCCGCCTTGCGCAGGTCGATGTTGGCCTTGTCGAGGTCGATCTGCGCCTTGGCCTGCTCGTAGGCCGAGGTCATGGCTTCATAGACGGCCTTGGAGACGACCCCTTTTTCGTAAAGCGCCTTGTTGCGCTCGTAGGCAGCCAGCGCCTGGGCGTAGGCGGCCTGATGCACGGCGAGTTGTGCCTGCGCGTTCTCGACGGCGGCCTTCGCCTGCTCGACGGCGCGCTGGAAGCGGCGCGGGTCGATCTTGGCGCACACCTGCCCCTTGGCGACGACCGCGTTCACATCGCACGTCACGCTCTCGACGATGCCGGACACGTAGCTGCCGATGACCACCGTCTGCAGCGGCTCCAGCGCCCCGGTGGCGGTGACTTGCGCGCCCGCGCCGGTTGCCCAGCCGAGGGCCGCAGCGAAACAGATGGCGCCGGCCCGGATCGGATGGCGAATGACCTGCCAGGCGCGCATATCCACGATCGTATCCTCCAATGCCGGCCCGCTCGCCGGGTCGATCGGCGGCAGCCGTACGCTTTTGCAATGCCTTATCAGCCCGACATCAGTCCGACGATCCTAGCACCGCGACTGCCGCCGGGACAGCCGCGGGCGCAGATCTATCGGCCGACTTCCGCTCGCGGCGCCTCTTCCTGGGCTCCCGAAAGCGTATCCAGCGCAAACAGATAGAAAATCCGCGGGCACTCGATCAGGTACCGGCGCGCGAGGCGGCGCGGATCGGACAAGAGGCGGTAAAGCCATTCGAGGCTCAGCTTCTGCACCCATTGGGGCGCGCGCTGCTGCTTGCCCGTGAGGAAATCGATGGACGCGCCGATGCACAGTCCCACGCCACGCGCCTCGGAGTTGTCGGCGATGCGGCGGGCGAGGATCTCCTGCTGCGGCATGCCGACGGCGAGGAAGACGATATCGGACTTCTTCGCGACGACGAAATCGACGCAGCGCGCAATCTCGGTCTCGGAGCGGATGAAGCCCATGGGCGGCGCGTAGAATTCGATGCGCAGGCCCGGATGCAGAAGAGCGAGTTTGGCGCAATCCTCGGCCGTCGAGCCGATGACGGTGATGGACAGGCAGCGCTTGGCCGCGGCGGGAACGAGAGCTGCCGTCAGGTCGCTGCCCGTGACAACGGGGAGATCGATGCCGCGCAGGGCCGCGAGGCGGGCCAGGATGCGGCTGTCGCACAGGACGCGCCAGGCGCGGTCGTAGGACGCGCGCAGTTCCCGGCCATCATCATGCAAGCGGACGAGGTGATGCACATTGGGAGTGACAACGAAGCGGAAGGGACGTTCCGTGCCGCCCAAGATCTCGGCGACGACGTCCGGCATCGTCAGGCGATCAAAAGCCTGGCCAAGGAACCAAATCCGGCTGCGGTCCATCATACGCATTACCCCCCGCGGGTAATCTGCACGCGCCCTGCCGGATGGACGATGCCACCAGCCGAGGCGCCTGCTCGCAAAATTGCACAAGGATCGTGCAAGCCCGGCACAACCTAACCGCATACAGCCGGACGTTGAACGAAATGCTGAAAGTTATCTTAACACGGACAATTGTTGCAGCGCCAGATGGCGGCACAATCATTTGATGTCCGTGACCGGGCCACCGCAGGGCGACCCGGACAATCCGGACACAGATTTGTCATATGCAGATGCGGAGCAATTCCATCCGGACACGGCCGACCGGCAAGCTTCGCAATGCCGATCCGGGCCGCTCGCCGTCAGGCTCCTGCGGCGGGCAACACCATTTGCGTCTGGGTGACGACGGCGCACAGCTTGCCCTTCTCGGAGCGGATCGACGTCTGCCAAACCTGGGTGGACTTGCCCTTGTGCAGGGGGATGGATTCCGCGGTGACGGTGGTGCCCTCGGGGGCCGCGCCCATGAAATTGGTCTTGGATTCGATGGTCGTCGTGCGGGTGTTGGGTGGCAGGTTCACGACGGTGCCGACGGCGCCGATGGTATCGGCGAAGGCCATGAAGGCGCCGCCGTGCAGCACGCCGCCGGCGGTGCACAGATCGGGACGCACCTTCATGCGGGCGACGACCTTGTCGGCGCCGGCCTCGACGATCTCTACGCCCATGAGACCCGGGAACAGCGGGGCGAAAAGCTTCTGGATGTCTTCGAGCGTGCGCATGCGTCTCCTCCGTGGTTGTCGGGAGGAGTATGGGCCGCGCGGCTAGGGCTGCAATGCCTTGCGCAGTGCCGTCGACAGGCGCAGAGGCCGCCCAGAAGCGGAAATCAGCACGACCATAACCTCGGCGGTAAAGATATCGACGCCGTGACGCGAGATGCGCTGGTCGAGCACGAGCGTGGCGGCCGTCGTCTCCTTGACGCGCGTCGTTACCTCCAGCACCTCGTCGATGCGGGCGGGCCGGAGAAACTCGAGCCCCATGCGGCGCACGACGAAGGCCGCCGGCTCGCGTCCATCGACGCCCTGCAGCAGCGCGTGGTGATCGTTGCCAACGAGGCGGAGAAAATCGGAGCGGCCGCGCTCGCACCAGCGCACGTAGGAGCCGTGGTAGACGAGGCCCGAGAAATCGGTGTCCTCGAAATAGACGCGGATCGGAAGCACGTGCCGGCGCTGGCCGTTGTCCTCGACCAGCCGGCCCGCGAGATCGGGCCAGGCCTTGTCGTCAGGCGGCGACGCTGCGGACATCGTTGGCCTCGGCCGCGTCTTCAACCTCGACCATGACGATCTCGGGCGGCACGCCGACACGCACGGGCAGCACGGAGCAGCCGAGCCCGCCCGAGACGATCAGGTTGCGATCGTCCTCGCAGAAATGGCCGTACGTGTAGCGCTTGCCGGTGCGCGGCAACGTGCGCGTCACGGAGGAGAAACCGAAGCGCACCTGGCCGCCGTGCGTATGGCCCGACAAGGTCAGGGCGACACGTTCCGGCACGCGCGGGAAAATGTAGGGCTCGTGCGCGAGGAGCAGCACGGGCGCATCATCCGTGATCTGCGCCATCGTGCCATCGAGATCATCGACGCCCTGGAACTTGCGGAAAGCCTTCTTGCGCTTGCTGCTGATGAAGGCCATCTGGCTGCCGAGGCCGGCGAGCCAGAACGGCTTGCCATCCTTTTCCAGGCGCACTGCGTCGTTCTCGTAGACCGGGATGCCGACGTCCTCGAGCACCCGGCGCGACAGGACCGGACCCTTGCCGGTGCGCTGGGCGTCGTGGTCGTCCCACCAATCGTGGTTGCCGAGCACGGCGTGGACGCCGAGCGGTGCCTTCAGAACCGACAGGGCTTCCGCCCAATCCTGCGGTGCGACCTCTTCGGTCTTCAATTTGTGGCTGGCGGAGAAATCGCCCAGGAGCACCACGATGTCGGGGCGCAGGTCGTTGGTGCGCTCGGCGACGGCGCGGATGCGGCGCGCCGGCATGACCGGACCGCCCGCGTGGATATCGGCAATGACGCCGATCTTGAGGCTCGGCCCATTGGCCCAGCCCTTCGGTGCCACGGTGTAGTTGGTAACGGCCAAACGCCAGCCACGGGGCGGCGCTTCCTCGGCGGCCGACGGCAGCGTGGATTCGGCAAAGCTCGCGGCTCACGCCAAGCAGCTGTTCGGCAAGGGCGTCGA
>RXJK01000265.1 GCA_003963125.1 Hyphomicrobiales bacterium | reverse complement strand
CCGAGGGTGATGACGTGATCGGTTCGTTGCGTTCGGTATTGCCCAAGGCGGCTCAGCCCGCGCCGAGCCCCGCTGCCCCCGCCGGGGCGGAGAAGCAGGGCCTCGCGCTTCTCGACGACATCACCTGCGGGACGCACTACGCGGCGCTGAATACGGCTGCCGTCGGCAGCGGCTTCAACGCACTGTGCGCGAAGCTGCCGCTGCAGCGCGCGACGTCGCTGCGCAATTTCATCCCCAACCCGCCGTCCGCCCGCCTGTCCTGGGGGCGCCTGATGCAGGAGATGGTGCAGCCCGACAGCGTCAGCCTGTCGGTCTCGACGTTCCTGACGCATCTGGCGGTCGTGGAAAAGCAGGTCGAGTTCATCTGCGGCGAGATCGAGCAGCGCGGGGAAGCGGCGGGGATCGCGCAGCACACGGGGCGCATGCAGCAGGCGACGCGGCTGATGTCGCAGCTCGCCATCGCGGCGCTGGGCGGCCTCGAAATCGCGGCGAGCGCGGTGGGATCGACGCATTTCGCGCGCAACGGCATCCTGCTGCGCGGGCTTCTCTACGACGTGGGCGAGGGCCGCGCGCCGCTCGTCGACCGCGCGGGCCGCATGCAGGTGCCGGAGCTGCCGCAGCGGCGCGTGCCGATGCGCAAGCGGGTCAACATCCCGTGCGTGATCGAGAGCAAGGGCAAGGAGCACCGGGCGGTCGTCAGCAACATCAGCGCCGGCGGCGCGGGGCTCGAGAACGTGCCGGGCCTTTCCGCGCGCTCCACGGTGGTGGTCGAAATCGGCGAACGCTGCATGTCCGGGCGCATCGTGTGGCAGAGCGGCAAGAGCGCCGGCATCCGCTTCGACCGGCCGCTCAAGGAAGACGATCCGCTGCTGGCCGATTGAGCGGCTTCAGGACGGAACTTCGATCACGAACAGGTCGGAGGGGCGGATCGTGAGGCCCAGGGCCATGCGCACGGCGACCGCCAGCACGAGCAGCGCCAGCAGCGCGCGCAACTGCTCGGCCTTGAGGCGCTCGCCGTAGCCGACGCCGAGCTGCGCGCCGACGACACCGCCCGCGATCATCGGCACCGCCAGCATCATGTCGACGGAATGGTTCTGCGTCGCCTGCAGGACCGTCGTGAAGGCGGTGACGAAGAGGATCTGCAGGGTCGACGTGCCGATGACGAGCTTGGTCGGCATGCGCAGCAGATAGATCATCGCCGGCACCATCATGAAGCCGCCGCCGACGCCCATGACGGCCGTCAGGAGGCCCACGAACATGCCGATGGCGACGGGTGGAATGACGCTGATGTAGATCTTGGAGGCGCGGAAGCGCTGCTTCAATGGCAGGCCCTCGAGCCACGTGTGCTGCCCGCCCTTGCGCCGGGAGGCGGCGACGGCGCCCGTCGCCCGCATCGCGCGCACGCTCTCGATCAGCATGAGACCGCCGACGACGCCGAGCAGCACCACGTACATGAGGGAGACGAAGAACTCGAGCTGGCCGTAGGCCTTGAGGATCGCCAGGAGCTGGACGCCGAAGATGGCGCCGAACACGCCGCCGAAGATCAACAGCCCCGCCATCTGCACGTCGATGTTGTTGCGCCGCCAGTGGCCGATGGCGCCCGACACGGAGGACGCGACCACCTGGCTCGCGCCGGTTCCGACCGCGACGCCCGCCGGCACGCCGAGGAAGATCAGCAGCGGCGTCATGATGAAGCCGCCGCCGATGCCGAACATGCCGGACAGGAAGCCGATCGCGAGCCCGATCCCCACGAGGAGCAGGATGTTGAGGGACAGTTCGGCGACGGGAAGATAGATCTGCATGAGCGCCTGTTTAAGCCAGCTCGGCGCGACGTTCCAGCCCTCGCCCGGCGCGGCGGAGCGTCATTCCCAGAAATGCGGTGTTGCCTGCGAGAGCACGCCGCCGATGCGCAGCGGCGCCACGCGGCGCGCGAGGCCCGTCGCATCGTCGATCTCGACCGCGAGGCCGGATACCGTCGCAGGTCCCGAGGCCGGTTCGAAGCGGCCGCGCGGGATCTTGGTGAGGAAGCGATTGATGGGCTCTTCCTTCATCATGCCGAGCACGCTGTCGTAATCCCCGCACATGCCGATGTCGGACACGTAGGCGGTGCCGCCGGGCAGCACGCGATCATCTGACGTCGGCGCGTGGGTGTGGGTGCCGACGACGCAGCTCACGCGGCCGTCGAGGTAGGCGGCGAAGGCCTGCTTCTCGCTCGTCGCCTCGGCGTGGAAGTCGACGATGATGGCGTCGGCGCCGCGCTTCAGGGCGCAGGCCTCGACCTCGCGGTCCACTGCGCGGAACGGATCGTTGAGCTCGGGCATGAACACGAGGCCCATGGCATTCATCACGAGGACCTCGGCGCCGTTGGCGGCGCGGTAGAGCCCGGCGCCGCGGCCGGGCGTGCCAGCGGGGTAGTTGAGCGGGCGGAGCAGGCGATCCTGCCGCTCGATGAAGACGAGCGCCTCCTTCTGGTCGAAGGAATGGTTGCCGAGCGTGACGACGTCGGCGCCCGCCGCCAGCAATTCGTCGCAGATCGCCTCCGTGATGCCGAAGCCGCCGGCGGAGTTCTCCCCGTTCACGGCCACGAAATCGAGCTTGTAGCGCTCGCGCAGGCGCGGCAGTTCGCGCATCACGGCCTGCCGGCCGGATCGCCCCACCACGTCTCCCAGAAACAGAAGCCGCATTCTCACCTGCCGCAGCGCATCGCGCCGGAGGGCGTCAGTACCCAATCCAGAGGTTCGTCATAATCGAGATGCGGGACGGCGTCGACCACTTGGGCATCATAGGCGAGGCCGATGGCGATGACGGGCTTGCGCGCGCGCAATTCGGCAAGCGTCCGGTCGTAGAAGCCACCGCCGTAGCCGAGCCGCCAGCCGGCTCTGTCCACCGCGAGGAGCGGCACGAGCAGGATGTCGGGATCGAGCGCGGGGCGAGAGAGCTTGGGCTCGGCGATACCCCAGACGCCCGCGTCCATCTCGTCGCCCGGCGCCCAGGCGCGAAACACCAGCGGCTTGCCCTTGCCTTCGACGCGCGGCAGCGCCAAGCGCAGACCTTCGCCCGCGAGGCGTCCCAGGAGCGGCATGCAGTCGAGTTCGTTCGCCAGCGAAGCAAAGCCCGAGACGACGGCGTCCGGGCGGACGGGGCGCACGAAGCCGATGCCCTCCCAGGCCAGCGCCTCTGCCGTCTCGGCGCGCTGCGCCGGCGTCACGGTCTCGCGCCAGGCCTGCATGGACGCGCGCAGGGCGCGCTTTTCGTCTGCACTATCGCGTTGCTCGATCATGGTTCGCTCCGGGGCTCGAACGGCCGGAACCGGCGCCGGTTGCAGTGTTGAGAACGTCGCGGCTGCCGCGAAATGCGGTCGTCTGCACCCGGCTCGCGCGAGAGGCTATAGCTGCATGAGAATCAACGCGCTGTCACCCGCGGCATTGGCGCGCCCGGGGGCAACGCTTCACGGCAAAGCGCAAGTGCCGGACGCGCGACGTTGCCGATCTGCAACGGCTCCCTGCAACAGCTCTCCCAAGATGTCAGGCCGAACACGGGGCACAAGGCAAAAAGCACAAACACGTACATTCCGCCCAAATTTGATTTGAACGCTGAATATATGCCGAGCTTAAGCGTGACATTGAACTTTATGCATAGGCTTGGTCAGCTAGCGTTGCCATTCGCGGCGCGACATGCATTCTCTGTGTATCGTCATTGGTAAAAAACGTATTCGTTTCGTCGTTTCCCTAAGGCTATTAAATGAATTTCATCTCTCGTGCGATCTTGCACTCCCGAATCCATGGAACTTCGTTGGCGACGCTCCGTACTTCGGCGACGCCTGCCTTCGCGCTGACTGGCCTAACACCGCTCCTCATTCTGAGCCTGGCGTGTTTTCCACTCCTTTCGCTGTTCATCAGTGGGCAGCAGATTTTCGATCTGGCTCACGAATTTGTCGCCTACAGGATCGGCGACGGCTTGAGCGTCCTGCTCGGCGAAGGGCAATACGTGCGCCCCGTCCAAGGTCTGCCGACAGCGCTGATATCAAAGTTCATAGCGGGGATTCTATACTGGCTCTACGGACCCCACATCATTTCGGCGTCGACACTCCAGCTCTACAGCGCGATCTTCTACTTGGTTCTTTTCGTCATTACAGGAACGATCGTCGCATGGACTTGGCCTGCGCTGAAAAGCGCGGAGCGCGCCGGTGTCGTGGTGATGGCGCTGGTGCCGTGGTACGTCGCGCCAACGAACTCCCTGCTGATCGCGCCTGATTACTGGCTTGGTGAATACACCTACCTCATCACCGCGCTCGCCCTCCTGCCTGTCGTGGGGCGCGCCAATCACTCCGCGCTGAGTACGATAGCCGTGGGGGCCTGGGCAGGGGTAGCTATCAGCACGAAGATCTCTCTGCTCGGCGTCCTTCCCCTCTACTACCTTGCATTTCCGCGCAAAACGACCGCCACAGTGCTTTATTTCACTGCCGGATGCGTTCTCGCCTACTTGTTACTGATCGTCTGCTACATGCACTTCCAATCGACCTGGGCCTTCAATCTTGTTTCGTTTCAACTATTTTTCTATTTGCGCCCCAACATCTCACAGACATATTTGGATATCTGGCAGGCAATCGCGTCCAATCCTTTCACACTTACCCTCTTTTTCGCTGCTTTGTTTAGCTCGATCCGGTCACGCTCCCTGATGGGGCTCGCGACGCTCGCCTGGCTCCTCGTTTACGTCTATCTGGTCTATCGGAGACCACACTATACGTCCGTCGGCAGCACGCTCTTAAGCAGCCTCTTCATCGTTTGCCTGCACCTCCAGCGGCTGCGGGCAGAACTTGCAGTCGGCGTCGTAGCTGTCTCGATAGGGCTCTGCGTGTTCAATCTTTCTTCCTGGTCGCTCGTGAGCCTTTCGGAGCCTCCCCCTCCCGAAGCGGCGAATTTTCGCGCCGAGCTTCTGTATCTCCCGGACAATTACTGGAATGCGGCGACACCCTTCCAGGCGTTCGCCTACAACGGCGGCCTCGCACTTAGGCCGCCACGGCTCGATAACGGACGGCCAATTTCCGATGCGCACACGTTTCGGAAGCTGTTCGGCCCCTCTGTCCTGTTGGGGGAGAGCCCCTACGAGGTCGACCTGATGGTCGCTGGCCTTCGAAATGGAATGACGCTCGCCTGGACACGAAGAGTGGCGCGCGAACGGACTTCCGCCGATGACGCGCTGGAGACTGCCCTGCAACGATCCGGCGCCACCACGACCACTCGGACGGTCCATTACCACGGCGACGTGTGGATCTTCGGATCGGCTCGCGTTCCGTAAGGGTTAGCTGCCCCGCGTGGTTCCGGAGACGAGGTCGGCGACGGCGGTGTCGTCGCCGTGGGCGCGGGCACGCAGGCCGTGCACGACGCCGTCGCGGTCGCGGGGCTCGCGGTTCTGGCTCATCTTCGCCTTGCCTTCGAGGCGCGTGATCACGAGCGACAGGCCGACGATGCCGCGCAGCATCATGTCCATGTAGTTCTCAGGCGCGTCGGCCGTCGACCAGCGCTCGGCGAAGGGAGCTTCCTGCTGTTCAGACAGCTCGCTGACGTGGCGCATGAGCCAGTCCTTGTCCGACATGACCTCGAGGCGGCCGTAGGCGTGGACGGCCTGGTAGTTCCAGGTCGGCACGGCCTTCGCCGTCTCGGCTTTCGACGGATACCAGCCGGGGCGGATGTAGGCTTCGCGGCCGTGAAAGATGAGAAGCGCGTCGGCTGCGGGATCGAACGACTTCCAGTGGCTGTTGGGGCGCGCGACGTGGGCTTCGATGCGGCCGAGGGGCGCGTCCGCATCGACCTTCAGGACGACGGGGAGATGCGTGCCGATCAGGCCTTCGGGACCGGTCGTGACGAGGGTCGCGAACGGATTGGCGCGCATCAGGGCGTGGATCTCGTCCTGGCCTTCGACCTTGAACTGCTGCGGCGTGTACATGGGCATCTCTCTCGCGGGCGCGTCGAGCCCTATAGCGGAGGCTTGTTGCAGCGTCCATCGCGGAGCGATGCGATCCCGGTCTCAATTGTCATCCCGGACGGTGCGCGGCACCGATCCGGGACCCAAGAGCCGCGGGCGCATCCTTTGCTCCTGGGTCCCGGCTCTGCGCGCTTCGCGCTCCGGCCGGGATGACAAAGAGAGTACGGCGCGTGCGCCCCTCAGGCGGCTTCGACCCACTTGAGGGCCGCTTGCAGCTTCGCGGTCATGGCCTCGAAGTCGGCCTTGCGCTCGCGGTTCTCCTCGACGACCTCCGGTGGCGCCTTGGCGACGAAGCCGGCGTTCGACAGCTTGGCGTCGATCTTCTTGATCTCGGCGGCGGTCTTCTCGATCTCCCGCAGGAGACGCGCGCGTTCGGCGCCCATGTCGATGACGCCGGCCAGCGGGAGAGCGGCCGTCGTCTCTCCGATGACGATCTGCGCCGAGCCCTTCGGCACGGCCGTCGCGAAGTCGATGCTTTCGAGACGCGCGAGCCGCTCGATGATGTCAGCGTGATGCCGGGCGCGCGCTTTCACCGCGTCGCTCGCGCCGACCAGCACCAGCGGGATCTTGGCGCCCGCGGGCACGTTCATCTCGCTGCGGACAGAGCGCACCTCGCTGACGAGGCCGATCAGCCAGCCGATCTCCTCGTCCGCGGCTTCGTTCGAAAGGCCCGCGTATTTCGGCCACTGCGCGAGGCAGAGCATGCTGTCGCGCTTCTCGCCGACCTCGACGACGCGCTCCCACAGCTCTTCGGTGATGAAGGGCATGAAGGGATGCAGCAGCTTCAAGACCTGGTCGAGGACCCAGGCCGCCATGGCGCGTGTCTCGGCCTTGCCGGCCTCATCCTCGCCGTTGAGGATGGGCTTCGCCAGTTCCAGATACCAGTCGCAGAACGTGCCCCAGGTGAAGTCGTAGACGGCGGCTGCCGCCTCGTTGAACTTGTAGGCCTCGATGGCGGCCGTGACGGCGGCGGCCGTGCGCTCGACCTCGCCGGCGATCCAACGGTTGAGCGTGCCGGTGACGGCCGCCGGATCGAAGTCCTTCTGGCGCACGCACTCGTTCATCTCGGCGAAGCGCGCGGCGTTCCAAAGCTTGGTCGCGAAGTTGCGGTAGCCCTCGATGCGCTTGGTCGAGAACTTCACATCCGAGCCCTGGCTCGCCATCGCGGCCATGGAGAAGCGCAGCGCGTCGGCGCCGAATTCCTCGATCAGCTTCAGGGGATCGACGACGTTGCCCTTCGACTTCGACATCTTCTGCCCCTTCTCGTCGCGAACGAGGCCGTGGATGTAGACGTCGTGGAAGGGGATCTCCTTCATGAAGTGGCAGCCCATCATCATCATGCGGGCGACCCAGAAGAAGATGATGTCGAAGCCGGTGACGAGGGCGCTCGTCGGGTAATAGCGGGCGAGCTCGGCCGTCTCGTTCGGCCAGCCGAGCGTGGAGAACGGCCAGAGCGCGGAGGAGAACCACGTGTCGAGGACGTCGTCGTCGCGCTTGAGAGGGATCTCGTCCCCTCGCCCCGGCTTTACG
>RXJK01000163.1:182-7524 GCA_003963125.1 Hyphomicrobiales bacterium | reverse complement strand
GAATGTTCCCGGTCTATTCTGTCAGGGATCTCCCCGGTTCGTACCTGCTGGTACAGACCGCGGACCGCGAATAGCGTCAGGGATGTCTCCGGTCCAGTCTGCCGGGAATGCTCCCGGTCGTGCAGTTTCTGCCCCTCACCCCCGGATCAAGTCCGGGGCAAGCTCCACCCTCTCCCCATTCCGCTCCGCTGCATGGGGAGAGGGAATGGCAGCCTCCCTCTCCCCGCGCGCGACCAGAACGCTCGAGGTTTTCCACGTATGACCGGATTGCAGCGCGCGCAGCGTGGTCGCGGCTGTGACCATTGTGGTCTTGTCGCATAGCGTTATAGTTGAATGAATATAGCGGCAGCGTTTGGGGCATTCTGCCCTGGAGAATTGGTGGAGTGAGAGCCATGCGCAGGCAGATACGAACAGCGGTGGTGCTGGCGCTTATCGGCGCGGTGTACCTGTTGGCAGCGACCAATCCCGCCAACGCACAGGATGCGTGCGCCACCTTCAAGTGGCCGATCGAGATCGAGCGGGGCTGGTTCGCCGATGGGACGCCATTACAGGTCGCAGCGGGCGGCAGCGTGCCGGAGATCCCCGACCGCGCTATCCGCGTCACACTCGCGCCCGCAAACCAAACCGCGCTGATCGTCGAGCCGCGGCGCAAACCCGCCGCCGACTCGAGCAGCGGTGTCTTCGCCATCGCTGGGATCCCCGCCGCCGGGACCTATCAAGTCACGCTGTCGCAGGATGCCTGGATCGAAGTTGTCCAGGACGGCGCCGCATTGCCGGCCGCGGAGTTCAGCGGCGTCAAGGGCTGCGCCGGCGTACGCAAGAGCGTGCGCTTCGACCTCAAGGGCGGCCCGGCGCACGTGCAGATCACGGGCGCGCCCGCATCGCAGATCCTGATCGCGATCCGGCGCGTGCCTTAGCCGGCACTCGCCACAATCGCAGCCAACTCAGGCCGGGCGCAGCGCAGTGCAGACGCTCGCTCAGTCCTTGGCGCGTTCCACGTAGGAGCCATCTTCCGTCATGATGACGACGCGCGTGCCGCTCTGGATGTGCGGCGGCACCATCACCCGCTGTCCGTTCGACAACACGGCGGGCTTGAACGAGGACGACGCCGTCTGCCCCTTCACAACGGGGTCCGCCTCGACGATCTCGAGCGTCACGCGCTGGGGCAGTTCGATGGCGACCGGAACGCCCTCGTGCAGCGAGATCGACACCGCCATGTTCTCCTGCAGGTACACGGCCTGCTCGCCCAGGATATCCTTCGGCACGGAAAGCTGCTCGAACGTCTCGGGCTCCATGAAGTTGTAGCCCATGTCGTCTTCGTAGAGATAATTGAAGGTCTTGTCCTCGAGGTAGGCGCGCTCGACCTGGTCGGTCGTGCGGTAGCGCTCGGTGATCTTCACGCCGTCGGAGATGCGGCGCATGTCGAGATGCGTGACGGGCGTGCCCTTGCCGGGGTGAATGTTCTCGGCCTTCATGACCACGCACAGCTTGCCGTCGATGTCGAGCACGTTGCCTTTGCGCACCGAGCTTGCAATAACCTTCGCCACGTCGCTTCTCCGCGGAAGTTCCTCGTTGGGTCCGTCCGGGCCGCCCGTCGCACAGCGTGCGATGTCGGTTGCGCGCGAAAGGGGCGCGCTTCAGGACCCGTTCTGGTGGCGCTTCATAGAGCAAAGCGCAGGCCGAGGGAAGCGCCCCGCGCCGCCTCTCGCTGCAACGCCTTGGGTCGATTGCCGATTTCCATGCAGGCCTCTGCCTCAAAGCCCCCTGCCCCCACCCCCTGGTGGAATGCCGATCGGCACGCCGATCGCCGGGGCTTCCTGATCGCACGCGACCGGATCAAGAAGGCGCTGCGGCAATGGTTCGAGGCGGAGGGCTTCATCGAGGTGGAGCCGGCCGCACTGCAGACCTCGCCCGGCAACGAGGTGCATCTGCATGCCTTCGGCACAGACCTGGTGCATCCCGACGAGACGCGTCAGAAGTTGTATCTCAACACCTCGCCCGAATTCGCCTGCAAGAAGCTGCTGGCAGCCGGAGAGACCCGCATCTTCTCGCTGCAGGCGGCCTACCGCAACCGGGAGCGCGGGGCCCTGCATCATCCGGCCTTCACGATGCTCGAATGGTACCGCGCCGGGGCGCCCTACGAGACGCTGATGGAGGACTGCGCCGCGATCCTGCGGATCGCGGCCGATGCCGCAGGAAGGACGTCGTTTTCGTTTCGCGGCCGCAGCGCTGATCCGCGGCTGCCGCCGGAACGGCTCTCCGTCGCCGAAGCTTTCGCGCGATACGCCGGCATCGATCTTCTCGCGACCCTCACGCCCGACGGCTGCGATCGCGCGGTGCTCGCAGCCGCCGCCCGCGACGCCGGCATCCGCTTCGCTGATGACGAGACCTGGGGCGACATCTTCAGTCGCATTCTGGTCGAAAGAATCGAGCCGGCGATCGGCAACGGTGCGCCGACGATCTTGATGGAATACCCGGCGGTTCTCGCCGCGCTTGCACGTCCCGAACCGCGGGACGCGCGCGTTGCGCAGCGTTTCGAGCTCTATGCCTCCGGCGTCGAACTCGCCAACGCCTTCGGCGAACTGACCGACCCGGCCGTGCAGCGGGCGTGCCTCGAAGCCGAGATGGCGGAACGGCAGCGCATCTACGGCGAGCGCTATCCCGTCGACGACGACTTCATCGCCGCGCTGGCGCAGATGCCGCCGGCCTCCGGCGCCGCGCTCGGCTTCGACCGGCTCGTCATGCTCGCGACCGGAGCTAGCCACATCGAGCAGGTGCTGTGGACCCCGGTTCCCGAACCCCGTCCGCCTACCACGTGATCACGTAGGCGCCGATATAGGGACTGGCTCCCGGCAGGACGTGCGACGTGCCGTATTTGGCCTGAAGGGCCGGGATATCGGCCTCGACCCGCAAGCCTCTGCCGCTCCATCCGACGCCATCGTCGTGCACGGTGAACTCATCGATCTCCCGAACCTGAGCCTTATCGTCGACGGAGTGGATCTCCATCTTGCCCGATCGTGCCGCATCGAGCTGCTGCTGGTAGTCGGCGATGATGCCTTTCCAGCCCTCCGCCTCCTTCAGCGTGCCGTCGGCGACACCGGCCTGCATCCGCGCAATCGCCTCCGGATAGGACTGCAGCACCGCATCGACGTGGCTCGAAAGGGCCTCGGCAAGCGTTTTGGGCTGGGCGTCGTACATCCCCTGCAGCACGCCCACGACGCCGTAGATCTTGCGCTCTGGTTCGCTCAGGACCGCATAGGTGGCGTCGTCGAGCGTCGGGAGGGTCGGAAGCTTCCCGTCCTTCACCGCCGCGCGCACCGCATCGTCGGCGTTGCCCTGTGCGGCCGCGTGAAAGAGGCCGGATTTGGCCCATTGCTTCACGGCGTCGACAGCGTCGGCGCTCGACATTGCGGCTCCTGAGGGCGATGGTTTGCCGGACGCGAGGTCGTGGATCGCCGCCAGCGCGCTGCTCGTGGCGGCGGCCGTGCTTGGTGTCATGTCGATCGCGGCGGACCTGAATTGCTGCAGGGTCCCCACTTGTCCGGTCTCGGCCTTGGACCCTTGCGTCAGTACGCGGAGCGCAATCTCGGCGCCGCTCAATCCTCCAACACGCATCGCCCGGCCATCCTGCGCGTGATTTGACGTTGCAGCGAACGTCGCCCGGCATGGTTAGCAACGTCTTAACGACGTGCACACGGATCAAGCCGTCGGCGCAGCGCGAGGCCCGCACTTGACGCGTAGTGCGTCGCGCTCCTCGCGCGTGATGACATGAACGGGGTAGAGCGGCGCGCCGGTGTCGCGGGCGAAGAACGGATGCGGCCAGGTCTTGCCCGCAAGCTTCCAACCGAGAACCTTCCAGACTGCGCGCGCGACGAGCCCCAGTGGCATGCCACGCGCCGCTGCCGGCACTTCGCCGATGGCGTGCTTGCCGAGTATCGCGCCGATCGGCTTGCCGAAGACCTTATCCGCGCTCTGCCCGTCTTGATCGAAGCTCTGCGCCACGAAACCGACGAACGGCAAGTGTGGCCCGACCGTATTGCCCATGGGCGTCTTGCAGCACGCCGTGTGCCAGCGGTAGAGCCCCTTGGGCGACAGGCGCAGACCGACGAGGTTCTCCCGGCCTTTCGTGAAGGTGATCGTCGCCGGAGCCATCTGCACGATGTCGGTGCCGCCGTTGCGATCGAGGAGATCGGCGCGGCCCAGGTGATGCGCGAAGGCCTGGCAATCGTCGCAATAGCAGACGACGCGGTTGACCGTATCGGGCGCGGCGTTCGTCACCTGCGCCTCGACTGCGCCACACCTGCACTGTGCCGTGGCAACGGTGCTCATACGGAAGGTTCCCTTTTCTATGGTCGTTGCCACCGACAATAGCGGGTTTTCCTGACGGGCTGAAACCGCGGTTGAGTGGTTGCGCTGTCTCTGGCCGACGCGCGCCGATCAATCTCTCCACACATTCGATACGACCTGTGCCGCCCGATCATGCGGCGGTTTGCCGGTTTTGATCGAGATCAACGCTGGCTTGGCCACCGAGGCGTCCTGTCCGGCAAACGACAGGAGGTGCTTCGCCATGGAAACCCCGACCAAGACCAAGCTGTTGACCGCGCTGCGTAACGCCCATCACGTGACGGAGCCGTTCGATTACTGGTTGCTGGAGGACGTCCTTCCCACCCCCGTGTGCGACGCCATCGCCAACCTCCCCTACGCACCTCCGGGCGAGGCGGTTTTCGACGGCCGCCGCGAAGCCAACAACTCGACACGGGTCTATTTCTCGCCCGAGAACCAGAAGAAGCATGCCGTGATGCAGGACGTGGCGGATACCTTCCGCTCCGCCGATACGCGGCGCACGCTCGAAGCCGTCACCAGGACGGATCTCTCCAAGGGCAGCCTGCGCATCGAATACTGTCAGGACGTCGACGGGTTCTGGCTCGAGCCGCATCTCGACATCTCGGTGAAGCTCTTCACCATGCTCGTGTACCTCAGCGATGATCCGGCACTCCGCAACGCGGGCACCGACATCTACGACGCGAGCCCGGAGCACAAGCTCGTCACCAGCGCGCCCTACGAGAAGAACAAGGGGCTGATCTTCATTCCCGGCACGGACACGTGGCACGGCTTCACCAAGCGGAAGATCACGGGCGTGCGCAAATCCATCATCATCAACTTCGTCGCCCCCGAGTGGCGCGCGCGCGAAGAACTGGCGTAACGAGCCGCGCGGGCCCTTGGCCCGCTGAGCTTCCCAACGCTGCTTTCCACGTCTTGGGGCGCGATGCCCCCCTCCACGGCATTCCCGGAAACCGCGCAAGGCGCGGTTGTCCGGGAACTTGCCGCGAAACAATGGACACCACGGTTCGGTGCTCCACCGCAGGCCGGCAAGGCCCCGGACTGGCGCTCCGCGCCATCCGGGGACGCAGAGCGGGGATGGGAGAGTGACTAGCCAACATCTGTTGGCGGAGGCGGCGCTGGTCGGGCAGATTTGCGCGCTCTTTCGTGCCTCGAAGTTCCAAAATGCGGACGCCCTCTGTGCCTTCGTCTCCTTCTGGCGGACATCCCCGCTAGTCCAACGCCAGACGCGCCTTGCCCACTCCTGTCATCCCGGCCGAAGCGAAGCGGAGCGCCGGGACCCAGGGGCAAGGCGCAGCGTCCGTGGCCCCTGGGTCCCGGATCGGTGCTGCGCACCGTCCGGGATGACAGAGGGAAACAAAAACAAAGGGCGCGACGTGGACGCCGCGCCCTGAAGTTGGCAGTTCCAGGCTTCTTGGTATCAGACCATCGCGCGGCCCTTCATGCGGCGCAGCGATTCGAGCGTGATGGCGTTGGGGCAGTACTCCTTCCACACCGGATCGTCGGCGTGGCTCGCCAGATCGGTCTTGCAGCGGCTCTTGTCGCCACAGCAGGCGCAGCTCTTTTCCAGATCGCGCATCAACCCATGCGCCACGCGGTCGGCATCCGAACGCGACACACCCAGCGCTTCCATGCGCTCGTAGAGCAGGTCGGAGGCATGCGGCCCCTTGGCCGCAAGCGAGGCCAGATCCTCGCCCGTCATGCCGAGTTCGGCCGCCACGCGGTCGAGTTCACCGGCTGGAAGCGCGCTCAATTCCGCCTGCTCGCGCCAGCGCGCGATCAGCTTCCCGAAAATGCCGTCCCAATGCCCTTCTGCGGCGTGCGTCATGGCTCCCTCTCCATCTTTCGATTTGCCGGGAGACTGACGCAGCCGGGGTGGCGGGGCCTTGACCAGGATCAAAGCCGCCACCCTGCGTCGGTCAGCGCACTGCAAACGGCGACTGGTAGGGGCGGCCGAAGGGCACGCCGGCGAGGACCGCCGACACGGGGCGCAAATGCACCTTCCCCTGCCGCTTGTTGTTACGGGTGTCGACGAACTCGACCGGCCCCTCGACCAGCTCCAGCAGGGATGCGTCCGCCGGGGCGCCCGGCTGCAGGGTGCCGAGCTTGGCGCCGCGGTTGATGACTTTCGCGGGCGCCGCCGTCGACATCGCCACGACCTGCTCCAGCGAGAAGCCCATGTTGAGGAACTTGCTCATGACCCAGGTCAGGTAGGGCATGCCGGGCGTGTTGCCCGAGAAGACGTGGATGTCGGAAGAGATGGTATCGGGTCCCGCGCCGGCCTGGATCGCCACATCGGCCACCGTGTAATCGAAGCTGCCGCCGCCGTGGCCGACGTCGAAGACGACGCCACGCTTCTTGGCTTCGAACGCCGCCGGCAAGAGCTTGCCGTCCTGCACGATGTTGGTGAAGGCGCCGGCGATATTCGGGGCGCCCGAATAGGCATGCGTCAGCACATCGCCCGGCCGCAGCAGGTCCAGGATGTCCGACATCAGCTTCGGCGTCTCGACGCCGCCGATGTGGCACATGATGCGGGAACCGCCGCCGGCCATCTCGCAGGCCTTGATCGCCCGCTTCAGCGGCTCGGTCCCGTGCTTGGCGATGACGTTCTCGGACATGCGTACCTTGACGCCCAGCGCGATGTCGGCGTTCTCGGCCACCGCCTTGGCGGCGGCCTCCACCTGCGCGAAGTCGATGTTGTAGAGTTCCGCCACCGGGAACGGCGTCAGGCCGATGTTGGCGATGTGGACGAAGGCAAAGAGGCGACTGCGCGTCTGGGCCACGATGTGGCGCCGGAAGGCTGCGAAGTTGTTCGCGCCGGCATCGCCGCCGGACACGAGCGTCGTCGTCGCCTGGAACGGGATGAGTTCGTCCGCCGGAATGCCGATCGCGGAGCCGTAGGGATAGACGTGCGCGTGCAGGTCGATCAGGCCCGGCGTCACGAGCTTGCCGTTGGCATCGAGCACCTTCAGCGCGCGGTCGGCCGGAATGTCCGCTTCCA
>RXJK01000163.1:0-132 GCA_003963125.1 Hyphomicrobiales bacterium | reverse complement strand
CGATCAGCCCGTAGCGGATGCCGATGTCGCGCTTGGCCCTCAGGTTCTGACTGGGGTCGAGCACCTCGCCGCCCTTGATGACGAGGTCGAACTTAACGGCAGGCCCCATGGCTGCGAATGCGCCCGGGGATG
>RXJK01000329.1 GCA_003963125.1 Hyphomicrobiales bacterium | reverse complement strand
CCTTCGAGAAGGACAAGATGACCCTGCGCGTGCCGACCGGCAAATCGGCGAGCGTCGGCATGCGTAAGCTGTCCGAGGAAGCCACCGTCAACAAGGCGATGGAGACCCTGAAGGGCAAGGCGCGCGTCAAGCGCACCATGTGGAGCCGCCGCGCGCAGGAGTACGAGGCGAAGATCAACTCGGGCGACCTCATCGCCATCGCCGAGGTGGTCCGCGACCTCTATCGCTCCGAGAGCCAGCCCGAGCAGTCCTACTCCGAGCGCCAGCTCTATGAGGCAGCCCTCGATCGCATGGCCCGCGAGATCGCCGCCGTCGAGAAGCTCGACGAGCGTGGCGCCGTGCAGCGCATCACCGACGTTCTGTCGAAGAGCGCCAAGGGCCGCCGCGGCGGCGAGGAAGGCGCGGCGGACGCCGAGATCAAGGCGGCCTGAACCGCCCGCTCTGTCTGAGAAAATGCAAAGCCCGGCTCCCGCGAGCCGGGCTTTTTGCTTTCCGGCGGCAGCTCCCCGTTTCGTGAAGGAATTTCACGCCGTCGTGCGCTGCGATCACCCCTCGTCACACACCGGTGAGCGCCTCTGGTGCAGCGCTCTAGCCTCCCCAAATCCAGCTCATCGACGGCGCCGCCGCCGACGCAAATGTCACTCGAAACCAATGGAGACACCTATGAAAACGTTCCTGTCCACCGCCCTCGTCGCTCTGACGCTCGCCACCGGCATCACCGCTGCCACGAGCTCCGCGCACGCGTTCGATGCGAAGAAGTTCTTCGAGCAGCAGGTCAACGGCTAACGCCGGCCTGAATTCGACCCTTCAGAAGGCCCGCGCACTCCACGGCGCGGGCTTTTCTGCGCCGGCCCCTCGCTCGCCGGCTCGAGGATCTCGAGGTCGCCGGCAACCGTCAGGTCGAGAAACGGCACCCCGCCCCTTTCCTCGACGTAACCGCGTAACCGCAAGCGTTTCCCTTTCAAGTCGCCCATGTCATCCGTGCGGGCGACCAGCTTTTCCGCGCCCGGTGCGCCTCGCGGCCGCGCCACGAGTGCACGGACCGGCGCCCGCCGTTCCGGTGCTGTGAACTCGAGCCTGATAAGCGAGCGGCTCGTCTCCGCCTTCGCGATCTCGCCCGTGACGATTTGGAACGTGCCGCGCAGGGCGAGCAAAGTGTCCGGGCTGTCTGCCGACCGCACCTTGTAGGCCTCCTCGGCCCAGATGCCGCGTGCACTGTCCCGCGCCGCGCGCTCCAGTTCGAGCAGCTCTTTCGCACACGTCCGGTTCTGTGCCGTCGTCATAACCCGGGCAAGGCCCTGGCCCACGAGATGTCCTTGCAGCCAGACGCGATCCTCAGGCGCACCCGGCACCGTGACGAAGCCATGCCCGACATGCCGGCCATACCGGTCCTCGCGGACGGCTCCGAAGGCAATCGTCACCTCGCGTCCGAGCGCAATCGCCTCAAGCTCGGCCCGCGCCGCAACCGCGCTCGGCCACTTCCCGGCCGCGGCACCTGCATCTTCGGGGCGTGGCGCCAGGATGCCGGCAAGCCGCAGGTCCCGGCCGTCGTGCAGCCGGAGCGTTTCGCCATCGATGACCTGGGAGACCGTCGCCCGCGGCCCTTCGCTGAGGCCCGCGCAGACGGAGACGTCCTGGGCAGCCGCAGGGCCGCTGAGCAAAAGGGACAAAAGCAAAAGCGCCCGCACGGCAATCTCTGAAGGCGTCAAGAAACGCGTCAGAGAATAGCCGAGGCAGGCGCTGCAGTCAGGTGTCGCGCGGAAGCGGGCCTTAGAAGCCCATGCCCTCGAACTTCTTCTTGAAGCGCGACAGACGGCCGCCGCGATCCATCAGCTGACGGTCGCCGCCGGTCCAGGCGGGATGCGTCTTGGGGTCGATATCGAGGGCCAGCGTGTCGCCCTCGCGGCCGTACGTGGAGTAAGTCTCGAACTCGCTGCCGTCCGTCATCACGACCTTGATGCGGTGGTAATGGGGATGGAAATCTTCGTCTTTTTTCATAGTCTTGGCTTCCGCGAACAGTGATGGCAGACGCCGAAAGAGGCCGGCCCAGCTCATCGAAACGGGTGGATTTGGCGGTCCTTGTAGCGGAAGCCCGGGCAAAGGACAAGAAACGAGTTGGATCGCGGGGCCCGGACGACCGGGCGCCTTGCAGGCGGGCCAGAGTGTGGCGTTGAATTCCCTGGTGGGCTCAAGTAGGCATCCCCACGTCCCGATCGTGAAGCCCGTGTGACGAAAGCCAGCCCGTGTCCGTATCGGAAACCTCTGCCCCTGTAAGCCCGGCAACGGGAGAGGCCAAGGCGCGCCCGAGCCGACGCACGTTGGCGCCCCTGCTGAGCCTCAAGGTCTACATCCTGCGGCACCCTGGGATGGTGCTGCTCGCGCTCTGCGCGCTGGTCGTCTCAGCCTCGGCCATGCTCGCCGTGCCCGCGGCGCTGCGGCGCATGATCGATTTCGGCTTCCAGCCCGGCAACCGCACCATCGATCTCTACTTCGGCGCCCTGATCGGCATCGGCTTCGTTCTCGCCATATCAAGCGCGCTGCGCATGTACGCGGTGAATTGGCTGGGCGAGCGCGTCGTCGCCGACCTCCGCTCGGAAGTGTTCGCTCACATCGCCCATCTGGGACCGGCCTTCTTCGACCGCACCCATTCCGGCGACGTCATGAGCCGGCTGATCGCCGACACGACGCAGATCAAGTCGGCCGCGGGCAGTTCGTTGAGCCAGGCGCTACGCAACGCCATCATGCTCATCGGCGCGCTGACGCTGATGTTCGTGACGAGCCCGACCCTGTCCCTCATCGCGCTCGCCGCCATTCCCGCGATCGTGTTTCCGCTGATGGCCTATGGCCGCACCGTCAGCAAGCTGTCGCGCACCGCGCAGGATCGCTTGGCGGACGCGTCGGCCTATGCCGCGGACAACCTCGGCTCAGTGCGCGCCATGCATGCGTTCGGGCAGGAGGCCCGCGTCTCGGCCCGCTTCTCGGGCGTCGTCGAGACGGCCTTCGAGGCCGCTCGCGTTCGTCTTGCAGCCCGCGGCGGTCTCACCGCGGTGGCGATGTTCCTCGTCGTGGGGTCGATCGTCGCCATTCTCTGGTTCGGTGCGCACCTCGTCATCACCGGCGGCATGAGCGGCGGCCGCCTCGGTCAGTTCATCCTCTATGCCGTGTTCGCGGGTGGCGCCGTCGCCGAGCTGTCGGAAGTCTGGGGTGAGCTCGCCCAGGCCGCCGGTGCCGCCGAGCGCCTGATGGAGTTGCGCAACGTCGCGCCGGAGATCGTGACCCCCGCAAATCCGCAGCCGCTCCCCGTTCCGCCCCTCGGCACCGTCGCCTTCGAGGACGTGCGCTTCGCCTATCCCACCCGCCCCGACGACCGGTCGCTCAATGGTGTGTCGTTCAGCGTGAAAGCCGGTGAGACGGTCGCCGTCGTCGGGCCGTCGGGCGCCGGCAAGAGCACGCTCTTCAATCTCATCCTGCGCTTCTACGACGTCCAGGCCGGCCGCGTGCTCGTCGACGGCGTCGCCGTGCGCGACGCGGCACTTGCCGACGTTCGCGCGCGCATCGCACTCGTGCCGCAGGAGATCGCGCTGTTCGACGACACGGTGGCCGAGAACATTCGCTACGGCCGCCCGGATGCGACGGACGCCGAGATCCGTACAGCCGCCGAAGCGGCCCAGGCCGCGACGTTCATCGAGGCGCTGCCGGAAGGATATGGGACGCGCCTCGGCGAGCGCGGCCTCACCTTGTCGGGCGGCCAGCGCCAGCGCATCGCCATTGCCCGCGCGCTGCTGCGCAATGCCCCGATCCTTCTGCTTGACGAGGCCACAAGCGCGCTCGATGCCGAGAGCGAAGTTGCAGTGCAGCACGCACTCGACCGCGTCATGCAGAACCGCACGACCATCGTCATCGCCCACCGTCTTGCCACCGTGCAGAAGGCGGACCGCATTCTCGTGATGGACGGCGGCCATATCGTCGCCGAGGGCCGGCACAGCGAACTCATCCGCCAGGGCGGGCTCTATCGCCGCCTCGCCGAACTCCAGTTCGCGGTCGACGAGGTCGCGTAAGACCCGCTACGGGCTTTCCCGTGTGACCGCCCCGCATCAACATCCGCGGGCCGACAGCGATCAATCCGTTTACGCTTTTCAAGTTTTCCGGGATGCGGCAGCCTTTCCGGCGAAGGGTTCCCGTGCAAGCTTGGTCAAGGGCTTGCACGCCCGATTCGCAAGACGTCGCGTTGCGCAAGAAAAACGGCAGCATCAGCGGGGCGGAAAGCATGACGATCGCGAAGGCGTGGAGCACGCCGGTGACCCATCGCACAGGCGCGGGCGCCAAGCGCGCAACTCTCGCAGCGCTTCTGCTGCTCG
Organism: Hyphomicrobiales bacterium; assembly: GCA_003963125.1. Lineage (GTDB taxonomy): Bacteria > Pseudomonadota > Alphaproteobacteria > Rhizobiales > Hyphomicrobiaceae > AWTP1-13. Next base: position 3,182 of record RXJK01000329.1, on the reverse strand, counting down.
CGGGTGTCCAGGCAGCGCGCGCGCAGGAAGATTGGCCGCGCTTCCCGGGCTCGGCCTACAACGGCAGCACGGGCTCCATCGATCGCCAGTTCATTCGCGAGTGGGAAGCAGCCCCACCCAAGGGCTTTCCGACGCTCAGTGCTGCCAACGTCGCGGCGACCAAGGCCGCCATCAAGCGCTACGAGGAGATCGCGCGCAACGGCGGCTGGGGCGAGATCCCGGACGTGAAGCTCTCCAACGGCTCGTCGCACCAGGCCGTTGCGATCCTCCGGGACCGGCTTTTCCTGTCCGGCGATCTGCAGGAGCGCGGCAATTCCTTCTCCTACGACTACTACGTCGAAAAAGCGGTGAAGCGCTTCCAGGCCTCGAACGGTCTGCCGCCGACGGGCGTCGTCGATTCCAACACCGTCGCAGCGCTCAACATCTCGGCGGATGCGCGCTTGAAGCAACTGAAGTTGAACCTCACGCGCATCCAGGACCTGCTGAAGTCCGCGCCGAAGAAGTACGTGCTGGTCAATATTCCCGCGGCCCAGATCGAGGCGATCGAAAACGGCCACGTCGCGTCGCGCCACGCGGGCGTCGTCGGCAAGCCGGATCGGCCGACGCCGATCCTCACCTCATCGATCCACGAGTTGAACTTCAACGCTGTCTGGCATCTGCCGCCGACCGTGATCACGCAGGACCTGATCCCCAAGGGCCAGGAGATGCAGGGCCGCGGGCAAAGCGTGCTCACCAAGTTCCATATCGACGCCTATGGCGCCGACGGAAAGAAGCTCGACCCCGCCAAGGTCAACTGGAATGCGGCTTCCGTGCGCGGACTGTCCTTCAAGCAGCAGCCCGGGCCCGACAACCCGCTGGGCTTCGTGAAGATCAACTTCCACAACACGCATTCCGTCTACATGCACGATACGCCGTCGCAGTCGATCTTCGGCCGCAACTTCCGCGCGGCAAGCTCGGGCTGCGTGCGCGTGCACGGCATCGAGCAGCTGGCCGCCTGGCTGGTCTCGGAGCAGGGCTGGAACCAGGAGCACGTGCGCCAGATGAAGGAAACGGGCGAGCGCCGGGACGTAAAGCTGAAGAAGCCCGTGCCGCTGTACTTCGCCTACATCACCGCCTGGGCGACGGAGGACGGCATCGTCCAGTTCCGACGTGACCTCTACAACAAGGACAAGGTGGGCACCGCCGTCGCCTCTTACTAGGCAGCGGCCCTTGCCCTGCCACCCGCGCGAGCGCGCGTTGTCGGCAAAGCACGCTCTTTTGATCTGGCACAATTCCAAGGGCCACATTCGGCGCGATTGTCCCGCCTCCAGAGGGCGTTGGCTGCTTCCAGAAGGCTTCCCGCAAGCCGCATCGTCCCTGGCATACCGGATGCGACAATGCGCGGGAGCTTTCGGAAGTTGCAGTCTCGTCTAGAGTTATTCCAATGTGACGGCTAGGCTCATGCCGGGGTCGAACGGCCGGCTTAAGAAGTCCAAGAGGGGCGCGAGGGTCATCGATGGATTACGCAAAGGTCTTTGCGAAGGCCCTTGAGGATATCAAGCGGGAAGGCCGCTACCGCGTCTTCGCCGACATCCAGCGTCAGCGTGGCCGTTTTCCGTCGGCCCAGTACTTCACCGAGGGCGGCACGCGGCCGATCACCGTGTGGTGCTCGAACGACTACCTGTGCATGGGCCAGAACCCGTCCGTGCTGGCTGCGATGCACGAAGCCATCGACACGGCCGGCGCAGGCTCCGGCGGCACGCGCAACATTTCCGGCACCACCCACTACCATGTCGAGCTCGAGCAAGAGATCGCCGAGCTCCATGGCAAGGAAGCGGCGCTGGTCTTCACCTCGGCCTACGTCGCCAACGACACCACGCTTGCGACGCTGCAGAAGCTGCTGCCGGGCTCCATCATCTTCTCCGACGCCAAGAACCACGCGTCCATGATCGCCGGCATCCGCAACGGCGGCGGCAAGAAGGTCATCTGGCGCAACAACGACCTTGCCGATCTCGAAGCCAAGCTCGCCGCAGCGCCGGCCGATGCGCCCAAGATCATCGCCTTCGAGTCCGTCTACTCGATGGACGGTCTCGTCTCTCCCATCGGCGCCATCTGCGATCTGGCGAAGAAGTACAACGCGCTCACCTATCTCGATGAAGTGCACGCCGTCGGTCTCTACGGTCCGCACGGCGGCGGCATCGCCGAGCGCGACGGCGTGATGGATCGCGTCGACATCATCAACGGCACGCTTGCCAAGGGCTTCGGCGTCATGGGCGGCTACATCGCCGCCGATCGCAATCTGTGCGACGCCATCCGTTCCTACGCACCGGGCTTCATCTTCACGACCTCGCTCGTGCCTGCGGTTGCAGCCGGCGCGGTGGCGAGCATCCGCCACCTGAAGGTGTCGGGCGTCGAGCGCGCTCGCATCCAGGATCGCGCGCGCCTCGTGAAGCAGCAGATGCGCGAGGCGGGGCTCCCCGTTATGGAGAACCCGAGCCACATCGTGCCCCTGCTCGTGGGCGATCCGGTGCTGACCAAGAAGATTACGGACGCGCTACTCGAGCGCTTCGCCATCTACGTCCAGCCGATCAACTATCCGACGGTCGCGCGCGGCACGGAGCGCCTGCGCATCACGCCGACGCCGCACCACAGCGATGAGGATATCGCGCATCTGGTCGCGTCGCTGCGCACGCTGTGGCGCGAACTGGGCCTGCCCTTCGAGCGCGAAGCCCTCGCCGCCGAATAGCGCGCACCACCTGCGTTCCAGAAGCCGTGCAAAGCACGGCTGTCGGGACCTTGCCGCGCAAAGTTTATCTCATCAGGGAAAAGTCCCGGCTCTCGCTTCGCGCGGCCGGGAATCCGGCGTTACGCCTTCGGGCGCGTCTCTTCGAACGCCGGCACGGCGGCCGCGAACGCATCGAGCCACTGCACCAGCTTCGGGTGCCCCGCGCGCCATTTGCCCTCGTGGCGGAAGTCGAGATAGCCGAGCGCGCACGCGAGCGTCATGTGCCCGTACGTCGGCCCGCTCGTCATCGCCGGCGGCGCAGCCTCGAGATAGTCGAGCGCGCGATCGACCTTGGCCTGCTGCCGCTCGGTCCACGGCGCATGCCACTTCTCTTCCGGCCGGAAGCGCTTCTCGTAGACGAGCAGCAGAGCTGCATCGAGGATGCCGTCGGCCAGCGCCCCGAGCACCAGCGTCTTCA
>RXJK01000028.1:33461-42939 GCA_003963125.1 Hyphomicrobiales bacterium | reverse complement strand
TCGACTTCAAGGATCTGGCCATCACGCTCGGTGGGCCGGAGAAGCCGGTCCTCATCAAGTACGGCGTCTTCATCCAGAGCATCGTCGATTTCGTCATCATCGCCTTCGTGCTGTTCCTCGTCCTGAAGGCCATGCTGACCCTGAAGGCGCGGTTCGAGAAGGAGAAGGAAGCGGCTGCACCGCCGGCGCCCTCGCCCTCGGAGATCTACCTCAAGGAAATCCGCGACGCGCTGGTGAAGAAGTAGCGCTCCGCTGCGGTGGCGCGGCTAGTTGCCCGAGCAGCTGCCGCCGCCCAGCACGCAGAACTTCGCGCAGTGCGGGTGGCACAGCTTCACGGCGCCGTGCGCGAACATGCCGCCATCGGCGTTGGCGGCGTCGCGCAGGGTCGTGCCCATGTCGAATTCAGCCTGATAGGGGATCAGCGTGCACGGGACAACCGTCGGTGACGCCCCCTTGCGCTTCACGACCATGCGGCTCGTCGCGCACATCATGTCGCCGGGGTCCTTCTTCAGGATCGACCAGCAGCGCGTCGTGATCTCGGGGACGCCGCTGTCGCCATCCATCTCGGGCAGAAGCACAAGCGCCTTGCCGTCATCGGCGTCGATGGACCAGCCGCGCTCGGCGAAAAGGCGCTTGTAGCCGTCGCGGGACTGGCTCTCGGTCTCGCCCCAGCACATGCGCCCGGCGATGGCGGTGTTGATGGCCGATTGGCAGAGCCAGTCGATGCCGGCAAGCGTCTTTGCCCAGGTTCGTGCGCCGCGCTCGGCCTCGTGCAGCTGACGGCCGTGGTGGTCGAGGCTGACGCGGATAGTCAGTTTTTTTCCGTACCGGGACGACAGCTCGAGGAGGCCCTTCTTGATCTGCGGGCGCTGCATGGGCTGCATGGCGTTGCTGAGGATCAGCACGTCGTGGCCCCGGGCCAGCGCGTCGCCGGCCATGACCAGCAAGTCCGGGTTCATGAACGGCTCGCCGCCGGTGAAGGCGATGACGCTCGTTCCGAGCCGATCGTGCGCGATCTCGTCGAGATAAGCGCGCACTTCACCAGCCGTGATGTAGGCGAGGCGATCGTTCTCAGGGCTCGATTCGATATAGCAGTTGCGGCACGTGATGTTGCAGAGCGTGCCGGTGTTGATCCAGAGGGTGTCGAGGCGCTTCAAGCCGACCCGCGCGCGCTCCTCGCCGGTCAATGTCCAATCGGGATCCTGAAACTTCAGCAATTTGTCGCCGGTTTTCAGTCCAGTCCGGTCACTCACGCATAAGCCTCTGTCTTCCGAAGGAGGGCAAGAGCTAGCACGCGATGCTGGCCCACGGGCTTCACATGCACGTCAGCCGGTCGCGAGGTCAATCGCGCAACAACTCGTTGATGCTGGTCTTGGCCCGCGTCTTCTCGTCGACCGTCTTGACGATGACGGCGCAGTAGAGGCTCGGGCTGGGCGATCCGTCGGGTAGAGGCTTGCCCGGGAGCGAACCGGAGACCACCACCGAATAGGGCGGCACGTAGCCGACGTGCACCCGGCCCGTGTTGCGATCGATAATCTTGGTCGAAGCGCTGATGAAGGTGCCCATGGCGAGGACGGAGCCTTCGCCGACGATGACGCCTTCGACCACCTCGGAACGGGCGCCGATGAAGCAGTTGTCCTCGATGATAGTCGGGTTCGCTTGGAGCGGCTCCAGCACGCCGCCGATGCCGACGCCGCCGGACAAGTGCACGTGCTTGCCGATCTGGGCGCAGGAGCCCACCGTGGCCCACGTGTCGACCATGGTGTTCGCCCCGACGTAGGCGCCGAGGTTGACGAACGAGGGCATCAGCACGACGCCCGGGGCGACGTAGGCCGACCTACGCACGACGGCGCCCGGGACGGCCCGATAGCCGGCCTTGCGATAGGCTTCCTCGGTCATGCCTTCGAACTTGGAGGGCACCTTGTCCCACCAGCTGGCGCCGCCGGGCGCACCCGAGATCAGGCCCATATCGTTCAGGCGGAACGACAACAGCACCGCTTTCTTCAGCCACTGGTGGACGACCCACTCCCCCGTTTCCTTCGAGGCGACCCGCAACTGGCCGCTATCCAGCAGGGCCAGGGCGGTGTCGACCGCCTCCCGGACTTCGCCCTTGGTGGCGAACGTGACGGCCTCCCGGTTGTCCCAGGCCTTTTCGATGACCGACTGCAGCTGTTTGTTAACCATGAAGCCGAATTCCCGTGCGGGTTTGGAACTGTGTCAATCGGCTCACAGGCACGTCCGGGCGATGCTTGGCCTCGGGCGGGAGCCGCTTTACCGATGCTCCAAGTGCCTTTAGGTTAACTGTACGTCAAGTCGGGGTTTTCAGCGGATGATGCGATCCAGCCTTCTGGGTTTGGCCCTCGCATGTGCCGTGTCGGTCCTTCCAGGGGCCGCCGGGGCGCAGGAGATTGCGCTTGGCGCCAAGGCGCCGGATTTCGTCCTTCCCGCGGCTTTGCCCCAGCTTTCGCCCGAATGCCGTTCGCGCCGCGTGGCGGGTGAACTCTTTCGCCGGCCCTTGCGGGGGCTGAGCCGCGCCGTTCGCTCGAACCGGACGGTGCGAATTCTCGCGATCGGATCCTCCTCGACGGTCGGAACGGGCGCGTCGTCGCCCTCGGCCACATATGTCGCTCGCCTCGAGAAGGATCTCGAAGGCTCGGTCAAGGGCATGGATTTCGATGTCGTCGGCCGTGGCGTGGGCGGCGAAGTCGCGCAAGGCGCTGCCGACCGCATGAAGAAAGAGGTCGAGGAGACAAAGCCTGACCTCGTAGTCTGGCAGGTCGGCACCAACGACGCTCTGCGCCACGTCGAAGTGGACAAGTTCAAGAGCTGCCTCAAGAACACGCTCGCCTGGCTGATCGAGCGGCGCATCGACGTGGTGCTCGTCGATCCGCAGTTCGGCGAGGAACTGGCCAAGGACGCCCACTACGAGAAGATGGTGCATGCCGTCGCGGAAGTGGCGCGCGAAGCGCACGTGCTGCTCGTCGACCGCTACGAGGCGATGCGCGAATTGCAGAAAGAGCGCGGCGACACGTTCTACCTCACGCGCGACAACCTGCACATGAACGACCGCGGCTACCGCTGCATGGCGGAGCAACTCGCGCGCGGCATCGTCGGCGGCCTGCTGCAGGCGGACGGCGAGCAGAAGCGCCCGGTGTTTGAGCCTTAGTACTAATTCTCGCCAATTTTTAGTCGGGACTTGTTGTCGGATAATTTTAAATATGTATTTTGACTCGCATATTTTCCAAGGCGATTTTGCGGGCTCCCCATGGTCGACAAGAAGGGAAAGGCCCGTTCAGAGATCAGTGCGGCTGATCTCAAAGTCCCAAGTCGCAGCCCCCTGGACGGGGCAGGTGCCGGCGCCTTTCCGATGCGGGGCCAGCCCGTGATGCTGGCTGCCGATGTCGCGCTGATCTTCGAGGTGGAAACTCGCGAAATAGTGCAGAACATCAAGAACAACCTTGAGATCTTTCCCGAGAAATACGCCTTCCAGCTCGAACCTGCCGAGGTCGAGCAATTGAGATCAGCGGGCCTGATCTCAAAGCCGGGCCGCGGCGGCAGCCGTGCGCGTCCCTGGGTCGTCACTCGGAAAGGGGCGATACGGTTGGCCACCATCATGCGCAGTGCGCGAGCGCTTCAGGCTGCCGATATCTTCGTCGATATATTCGACGCCATCGTCCAGCAGCTCAACGACGGGACCGATCAGGTTGCTATCAGCAACCCTTCGCAGATCATATCTACCGAGCAAGATCGAAAGATGCTGGAGGGCGTCCGCGAGCAATTCGCGAACGCTATGAAAGCTCTTTTCGAGACAGTGATCGACGCAAAACGCAATACGACCGTCGCAGACGAGCTTCAGGAGGTTTCAGCGGAGGCTGTCAACTATGTGAAGGCCTGGCTCAGCGGCAAGGCATTGGCCAACGAGAAGCTCGAAGCCGAGACGATGCTGATCATCGAGCAGGCCCGCGACATGTACGAGCGACGACAGGCCGATCTTGCCGATAAAGCCTTGGACCGCGAGCGCAAGGCGCTGGACAATTTTCGTGCGCGAATAGCCCTCGCGCAGGATCTGATTGCCACCTACCAGGCGCTCGAGCCGAATGCCTTCGTTCAGATTACCAGAGGCTTTGCGGCCGCGACGCGGTCGCAGCGTCCTGCGCGTTTGCCCACGCCAAGGCGCAAAAATAAGTGAGCAGGGGAATGTAGGGCAAGCTACCTGATCACTGCCCTGATCAGGCGGACGGCGTCGGCGCTGTCCCATTCGGCCGGGCCGATCAGGCGGCCGATCTCGCGGCCCTCGGCATCGATAAGGAGCGTCGTCGGGAGGCCGCTGGCGCGCAAGGTCGATGACAGTTTCGCTGTGGGATCGGCGTAGAGGGCCAATTTCTGCACCTTCGTCTCGTCGAGGAAGCGGCGGGCTCCGGCCACGCCCGTCCGGTCGACGCTCAGCGCTACCACCTCGAATTTGTCGGAGCCCAGCTGGGCCTGCAGATTGTCGAGCGCGGGCATCTCCTTCCGACACGGCAGGCACCACGTCGCCCAGAGGTTCAGGAGCACGACTTTGCCCTTGAACTTGTCGAGCGTGACTTCTCCGCCTGCCCCATCCTGGAACTTCAGCTCGGGGAGCGCCTCAGGGGCCTTCTTGAAGACGAAAGCCGCCATGTGACCCTGGCTCAGGGGATTGGCGCCGGGCCCGGCGGGCAGTGGTCCGCCTTCCGCCGGCTTGGCCGATGCCACGGCCGGGGGCGGCTTCGCATTGTCAGACCGCCCGAGCGTCACGTATACCGCAGCAAATCCGGCGACGATCGCGCCCAGCGCGATCGCCACGCCCGTCCAGCGCGGGAGCCCTCGGGTATCCGTCTGTGACTGCGACATGCCGCCTCAATCCGCGCTGGCCAGACCACGGCCGGCCCAACCGAGAACCCAGGGCAGATCCGTGACCGATACTTCGAACAAGATGTGGGGTGGCCGGTTCACGATGTCACCGGCCGAGATCATGCAGGAGATAAATGCCTCGGTCGGTTTCGACAAGGCGATGGCCCCGCAGGATATCGCCGGCTCCAAGGCCCACGCCGCCATGCTGGCCGCGCAGGGCATCATCTCGGCGGAGGATGCTGCGGCGATCGCCAAGGGCCTCGACCAGGTGCTGGCCGAGATCGAGGCCGGCAAATTCGCCTTCAAGGTCGAGCTGGAAGACGTGCACATGAACGTCGAAAGCCGCCTGAAAGAGCTGATTGGCGAGCCCGCCGGCCGGCTGCACACGGCGCGCTCGCGCAACGACCAGGTGGCGACGGATTTCCGGCTTTATGTTCGCGCGTGGCTCGATGCGACCGATGCGGCGATCGGCAAGCTGCAACTGGCGCTCGCGCGCAAGGCGGCCGCCAATGCCGAAATTGTGATGCCGGGCTTCACGCACCTGCAGCCGGCGCAGCCCGTGACGTTCGGCCATCATCTCCTCGCGTATGTCGAGATGCTCGCGCGCGACCGGGGCCGGTTCGCCGATGCGCGGACGCGCCTCAACCAGAGCCCACTCGGCTCGGCGGCGCTGGCGGGCACGTCCTTCCCGCTCGACCGGCACGCGACGGCCAAGGCTCTGGGCTTCGACGAGCCGACGGCCAATTCACTCGACGGGGTCTCGGACAGGGATTTCGCGCTGGAAACGCTGGCGGCGGCGTCCATCTGCGCGGTGCATCTGTCCCGCTTCGCGGAGGAGATCGTGCTGTGGACCACGCCGCAGTTCGGCTTCATCCGCCTGTCCGACCGCTTCACGACCGGATCGTCGATCATGCCGCAGAAGCGCAACCCGGACGCGGCGGAACTCGTGCGCGCCAAGGTCGGGCGCATCGCCGGCGCGTTCCAGTCGCTGCTGATGGTGATGAAGGGGCTGCCGCTCGCCTATTCGAAGGACATGCAGGAGGACAAGGAAGTCACTTTCGATGCGCTCCGCAGTATGACCCTCGGCATCTCGGCCGTGACGGGCATCGTCGACGATATGCAGCCGGTCGCGGAGCGGATGGCGGCGGCCGCGGGGGCCGGGTATTCGACGGCGACCGATCTCGCCGACTGGCTCGTGCGGACGCTCGGCATGCCGTTCCGGGAGGCGCACCACGTGACGGGACGGATCGTGGCCTTGGCCGAGGCTCGGAAGGTGGCCCTGGACGAGCTTGATCTGGCCGCCATGCAAAGCGTGCATCCGTCTATAAACAAACAGGTTTTCGACGTCCTCACGGTCGCCCAATCGGTCCGCAGCCGCACGAGCTATGGGGGAACGGCGCCACAGAATGTGAGCAAAATGGCGGAGGCCTGGATAAAGCGGCTGGAAGGCCAAGGGGTTTGACGCTATGACTAGCTCCGCACGTGAAGCCCTTGGTTTTGCGGGCGCTTAGCCGTTCTCCGGCCCTCGTGCACGGATGGACGGCGCGCAACGAAGTGACGTAGGGGTCTTGATGCTTCCCCGTTTGGCCATCGCCCTGGTTCTGGCGCTCGTCGGCACGCTGAGCCTGTCGGCTTGCGGCGTGCGCGGCTCGCTGGAAGCCCCGCCCGAGGCCCAGAACGAAAGCAACGCCGCCATCCCGGGCAAGACCGGCGACCCAGCCCCCAAGAAGGGCTTCGTGCTCGATCCTCTCCTGCGCTGACGGCGGCATGCACCACTTTTCCTATGTCGGCGGCGTCCTCCACGCAGAGGGCGTGAGCCTTGCTGGCCTCGCGGAAGCCGTCGGCACGCCGTTCTATTGCTATTCGACGGCGACCCTCACGCGGCACTACGAGGTGCTGGCCGATGCCTTCAAGGCGCAGGGCCTCGACGCGCTGATCTGCTACGCGATCAAGGCGAATTCAAACCAGGCCGTGGTGCGTACGCTGGCGCGACTGGGGGCGGGCATGGATGTCGTCTCCGAGGGTGAGTTGCGCCGGGCACGCGCGGCGGGCGTGCCGGCGTCTAAGATCATCTTCGCCGGCGTCGGCAAGACGCGCGCGGAGATGGCGCATGCGATCGCCGAGGGCATCCTCGGCTTCAACGTGGAATCCGAGCCCGAACTCGAGGCGTTGAGTTCGGTAGCCACGGAGATGGGCCGCACGGCGCGGATCGCGCTGCGGGTCAACCCGGACGTCGATGCCAAGACGCACGCAAAAATTTCGACTGGCAAGGCCGAGAACAAGTTCGGCATCGCCTTCGACGAGGCGCCGCGAATCTATGCGAAGGCCGCGAGCCTGCCGGGCATCGAGGTGTCGGGCATTCACATGCACATCGGCAGCCAGATCACGGATCTCGCGCCGTTCAAGGATGCGTTCACGCTGCTGCGCGAACTCGTCGGCACGCTGCGCGGGGCGGGCCATCATCTGGCGCATCTCGACATCGGCGGCGGGCTCGGCGTGCCCTATCGGGGCAGCAACGACATTCCCCCGTCGCCGGCTGCGTATGCGGCCGTGGTGCGCGAGACGCTGGGGGACCTGGGACTGCCGGTCACTCTGGAGCCCGGACGCATGATCGTCGCCAACGCGGGCGTGCTCGTTTCGCAGGTGATCTATGCCAAGCACGGCGCGGCCAAATGCTTCAGCATCATCGACGGCGCCATGAACGATCTGATCCGGCCGACGCTCTATGATGCCTATCACGACATCTGGCCGGTCGCGGAAGCCGTGAAGCAGCGCGCCTCGATCGTGCAGGACGTGGTGGGGCCCGTGTGCGAGACGGGTGATTACCTCGCGCAGGACCGGTCGCTGCCGGAACTCCGGACCGGTGATCTCATCGCCTTCATGAGCGCGGGTGCTTACGGTGCCGCGATGTCCTCCACGTACAACACGCGGCCGCTCGTGCCGGAGGTGCTGGTCAACGGCCGCGAGTGGGCATTGATCCGGCCACGACAGACCTACGAAGAGCTGATTGGGCAGGATCGCGTGCCGGACTGGCTCGCGGGCTGAGCGCGTCGCATTAGCCACGCCCGCCGAGGTAGGTCGAGGCGACGCGCGGATCGTGCATCAGATCCTTTGCAGCCCCTTCAAGCACGATGCTGCCGGTTTCGAGAACATAGCCTCGATCGGCTGTCTCCAGTGCCGCCCGCGCGTTCTGCTCCACCAGCAGCACCGAGACGCCGGTTTCCCTGAGCGAACTGATGATGCGGAAGATCTCGCGCACGATGAGCGGGGCGAGCCCGAGGCTCGGCTCATCGAGGAGGAGGATGCGCGGGCCCGCCATCAGCGCGCGCCCGAGAGCCAGCATCTGGCGCTCGCCGCCCGACAGCGTCATGGCCTTCTGCCGGGCGCGCTCGGCGAGGCGAGGAAAGCGCGCATAGACGCGCTCGAGGGCCTCCTGCTTGGCCTTGCGCTCGTGGCGATGGATGTAGCCGCCGAGGACGAGGTTGTCGGCGACCGTCATGTCGGCGAAGAGCTCGCGCTGCTCGGGGACGATGGAGATGCCGCGCGCCACGCGCGTCTCGACATCCTGGCGGCTGATGTCCTGTCCCTCGTGCAACACCTGGCCTTGCGCGGGCAGGAGACCCATGATGGCGCCGAGCAGCGTCGTCTTGCCGGCGCCGTTGGGGCCGATGATGGTGACGATCTCGCCGGCCTTCAAGGACAGCGAGACCTGGCGGATCGCTTCCACCTTGCCGTAGTTGACGGAGAGATTGCGGACCTCGAGAAGCGCGTTCATGCCACGCCTCCGAGATAGGCTTCCTGCACCTTCGGGCTCGCGCGCACTTCTTCCGGTGAGCCCTCCATCAGCTTCGAGCCGAACTCCATGACGACGATGCGGTCGACGAGCCCCATCACGAAGTCCATGTCGTGCTCGACGAGGAGGATGCTCACGCCCTCCTGGCGCAACTGGCGCAGCAGCGCGGCGAGTGCTTCCTTCTCGGGCTTGCGCAGGCCGGCGGCGGGTTCATCGAGGATGATCAGCGAGGGATCGGCCGCGAGCGCGCGCGCCACCTCGAGGACGCGCTGATTGCCGAGCGGCAGGTTGCCTGCGAGATCGTCCGCCTTTTCGGCGAGGCCGACGCGGGCGAGCTGCGCCATCGCCTCGGCGACGGACCGGGCCTCCTCGCTGCGGTCGAGGCGGAAGGTGCCAGCGAGGAAGCCGGCACGCGTGCGCAGGTAGGTGCCGAGCAGCACGTTGTCGAGCACGCTCATCGACGGGCGCAGCTTCACGTGCTGGAAGGTGCGGCCGAGGCCCGCGGCCGCGATCTTGCGCGGCGGCAGGCCCGTGATCTTGCGCCCGAGAAATGTCACCGTGCCCTCGTCCGACGACAGCACGCCGGTGATGAGATTGAAGAGCGTGCTCTTGCCGGCGCCGTTGGGCCCGATCAGCGCGAGGATCTCGCCGGCGCGCATCGAGAAGCTGACGCCGTTGACGGCGACAAGGCCGCCGAAGCGCTTCGTCAGGCTGTCCACTTGTAGAAGTTCGGAACCGGCGGCGGGATGGCTGCGACGGGGCAGGCGTTCGGCTCCGGCCTCGCGCACGTCAGGCCCGGAGGTCGGCAGGAAG
>RXJK01000028.1:0-33395 GCA_003963125.1 Hyphomicrobiales bacterium | reverse complement strand
GCGACCACCTCGAGCTGGCCGGCATTCTTCGACAGGTAAGGCAGAAGGTCCTGGATCCAGTTCTTGAGGAGCGTGATGAGCGTCGCGCCGATGACGGCGCCCCACACAGAAAGCGCGCCGCCCGTCAGTGCCATAAGCAGGTATTCGATGCCGGGGCGCACCTCGAAGGGCGAGGGACTGACGAAGCGGCTCATATGCGCGTAAAGCCAGCCGGCGATGCCAGCCAGTAGCGCCGCGATGACGAAGATCACGAGGCGCTCGCGGAAAAGGCTGACGCCGACGCTGCCCATCATCGTCTGGCCGCCGCGCAGGCTGCGCACGGCACGTCCTTCGCGCGAGTCGAGCAGGTTCGTCACCAGCACCATCGACAGGCCGAGGATGATCCAGATGAGGTAGTAGATCGCCTCGTTGGCCGCGAGGCTGAAGCCGGCGATGGCAATCGGCGGGATGTTGGCGATGCCGTCGTGCTGGCCGAGGCCTGGAATATTCGCGAACACCGAGTAGATGGCGATGCCCCAGGCGATCGTCGACAGCGGCAGGAAATGGCCACCGAGGCGCAGCGTGATGGCGCCGATGGCGAACGCGGCGAGGCCGGTCGCGGCCAGCGCGAAAAGCAGGCCCAGCCAGGGCGAGGCGCCGACCGTCGTCGTCATCCAGGCGGTCGCGTACGCGCCGATGCCCATGAATGCCGCCTGCCCGAACGAGGTGAGGCCGCCGATGCCCGTCAGCAGCACGAGGCCCAGGGCGACGATGGCGCCGATGCCGATGTAGTTCATCAGCGTGATGGCGAAGGGGCTCGCAAGCAGCGGCGCGAGAAGGACGGCAACAACGACGCCGCCGATGACGAGGCGCTGGAGCGAGACGGGCCTCACGCGATCTCCTCCTCCTCTTCCTCGCTCTCGTGCGTGCCGGCCATCAAAGAGCGCCAGACGAGGATCGGGATCAGCGCGGAGAAGACGATAGTCTCCTTCAGCGTGCTGCTCCAGAAGGAGGCGAAGGATTCGAGGATGCCGATCAGCACGGCGCCAAGCGCGGTGAGCGGATAGCTCGCGAGGCCACCGATGATCGCGCCGACGAAGGCCTTGAGGCCGATGAGAAAGCCCGAGTCGTAATAGAGCGTTGCCATGGGCCCGATGAGGAGCCCCGAGATACCGCCGAGGATCGATCCCAGCGTGTAGGCGGCCGCACTCGTCTGCGCGGGCCTGATGCCGACAATGCGCGCGCCGGTTCGATTGATAGCGGAAGCGCGCAGCGCTTTCCCGCCGATGGTGTGCTCGAAGTAAAGGTAGAGCAGGCCGCCGAGCGCGATTGCCGCGACCACGATCAGGATCGCCTGCGCGCTGATCAGGATGCCGAAGACATCGAAGTTCGCGTCGGACAGCGACTGCGTGCGGAAGCCCTCGGGCCCGAAGGCCAGCAGGGCCAGGCCGCTCAGCGCAAAGTGGACGGCCACGGAGACGATGAGCAGCACAAGCACCGACGCATTGGCGAGCGGACGGAAGACGATGCGCTCGATGAGCGGCCCCAACGGCGTCACCAGGGCCAAGGTGAGCGCCATCTGCGCGAGCATCGGCAGCTTCATGCCGGCCGTCGCAACGGCGATGGCGACAGGGACCAACGGCAGCAGACCGTAGAGCGCGATGGCCTTCGGAATATTCGAGTATTCGCGGCGCGCCAGAAGCGTTCCGACTTCGATCAGCGTCGCTCCGGCCGCGAGCGCGGCCACCATCCAGACGGCGCCGGGCAGCCGCCCGATCTGCATCATGGCGAGCGACAGTGCGGCGATGGCGGCGAGGTCGCCGAAGGGTACGAAGATCACGCGCGTGACGGAGAAGATCAGCACCGTGCCGAGGGCAATGAGCGCGTAGATCGCGCCCGTCGCGATGCCATCGATGCCCAGCAGCAGCGCGATTTCGAGATCCATCAGCTTCAGTTCCGCCCGCTCCCGCTCAAAGCAGGTGCTCCCGAAAACCCATGCCGCGCTGCCACACGCCGACGTTGACCGGAGATATTTTGTAGTTAAAATATCTCCGGGTGGCAATGGTCAAAACACGGGTGCGTTGCGCGCTGCCTCTGCGGGCGCCGACCGACGTGAGGACAGCCGACGCCACCTGCGCCCGCTGCCCGAAGATTTTCATCTTCGGTGCGGCGAAACAAGGAGCCTTCGACATGGCCTCCGGCCTTTCGAGCCGTGCGCAGCAGCGGAGCATCGTTCTCCGCGTGCCGGGCTCGTCTGATGCGCGGCGCCCCCCATCCTTTTCGAGTCATCCGCACGTATCGTTCCGGTTTCGGAGTATCTCGCAACGCATCTGTCATCCCGGCCGCAGCGCGTCGGTGCGGAGCGCCGGTACCCAGGGGCAAAGGTTGCGCCCGCTGCCCTGGGTCCCGGATCGGTGCTGTGCACCGTCCGGGATGACACAGGAGAATAGCGCGACCTGTAACGGTCGGCGCCTTGTGCCCCTCCCTCACTTCTCGCTTCAACCTAGGAGAAACGCGTGATGCCCATGAAAGCTGTGAGCAGGACCGCCGTCGCTGCCCTGTTGCTCGTCTCGAGCGCGGTCGCCGCACGCGCTGAGATCGTCGTCGGGGTCGTGCAGTCGCAGACGGGCCCCGTGTCTTCGATCGGATTACCCTACGTGCGCGGGACGGCGGCGGGCCAAGCCTATATCGGTGAAGTCGGCGGCGAGAAATTCAAGGTGATCGTGCTCGATGATGCCTCCGACCCGTCGACGGCTGCGAAGAACACCCGCAAGCTGATCGAGGAAGACAAGGTCGACGTGATCATGGGGACGGCGGGCGCACCCGCGACGGCCGCGCTCATCGCCGTGGCGAGCGAGCTCAAGGTGCCCGTCATCTCTCCGACGCCGGTGCCGGGCGTGCCGAAGGTCGACGACAAGCCCTGGGCCGTCTCGATCCCGCAGAACCCGCGCGACATGTTCGGCATCATCGTCGACGAGATGAAGGTGCAGAACATCAAGACCGTCGGCTTCATCGGCTTCTCGGATGCCTGGGGCGATCTCGTCTACAACATGACGAAGCGGGCGGCCGATCCCGTCGGCATCGAGATCGTCACCAACGAGCGCTACGCGCGGTCCGACACGAGCGTGCGTGCGCAGGTGCTCAAGGTGACGGCGGCGAAGCCCGACGCGTTCCTCAACGGCGGATCGGGTACGGGCGGCGCGCTGCCGCTGCAGGGCCTCGCCGAGCGCGGCTTCAAGGGGAAGCTCTATGGTGGGCCGTCGCTGATCAATCCGGACTTCGTGCGTCTCGTCGGTTCCGCGGGCGAAGGCATCGTCGTGGCGGCGGGCCCGATCGTCGTGCTCGACCAGCTTCCCGACACGCATCCGACCAAGGCCATGGGGCTGAAGTTCCGCGAGGCCTACCAGAAGGCCCACGGCGAGCTGACGAAGGACATCTTCGCGCCCTACGCCTTCGATTGCTGGCTGATCCTCGCGGACGCGGCCAAGCGCGCGCTGCCGAACGCGAAGCCCGGTACGCCCGAGTTCCGCTCCGCGATGCGCGACGCCATCTACTCGACGAAGGAACTCGTCGGGACGCACGGCATCTACAATTACGCGCCGGAAAGCCACGTGGGCACGGACCGGCGCGCGCTGGTGCTCGTGCAGCTCCAGGGCGGCGAGTGGAAGCTCTACAAGTAATCAGAGCCTAGGCGATCCGGGCCGGCGCGCAGATCGCGCCGGCCATTTGCTTTCGAGTGAGACGACGGACGAGACGATGAGCATGCAGGCGTCGGGGATGAAGATCGCGGTCCTGGGCGGTGGTCACGGCTGCTACGCGGCGGCCGCCGATTTCAGCGAGGCCGGACACGAGGTGCGGCTGTGGCGGCGCGATGCTGCCGCACTGGTGCCGCTGAAGGCCGAGGGCGCCATCACGCTCAAGGATCACAAGGGGCGCCGGCAGGTGCGCCTCGCCCTGGTCACGGAAGAGCTGGGGCAGGCGGTGAAGGGCGCCGACCTCATCTTCGCTCCGCTGCCGGCGTTCGCCCAGGCCGACGTGGCGCGGCTTCTGGCGCCGCACATCGAGGAGGGCCAAGTCCTCTTCATCCCGCCCGGCACCTTCGGCAGCTACGTGATGACGAAGGCCATCCGCGATCTCGGCGTGCGCACGAACTTCTCCATCGCCGAGACGGGCACGCTGCCGTGGCTCACGCGCAAACACGGGGCGACCGAGGTCGCCGTGACGACGCGTGCCTCGCGTTTGCCGACGGGCGTGTTTCCCTCGAAGAACACGAAGGCGGCGTTGGAGGTGGTTTCGCGTGCGTTCCCCGGCGTGATCGAGCCGGTCGAAGATGCGCTGTCCGCCGCGCTGATGAATGCGGGGCCCATCATCCATCCGCCGCTGATCATCATGAATGCGGGCCCCATCGCGCATTTTCCGCGGTGGGACATCCACAAGGAAGGGACGCAGCCGACCATCCGGCGTGTGCACGATGCGCTCGACGCGGAACGGATGGCGGCACGCGAGGCGCTCGGCTATCGCCCGCCGCATTTCCCGCTGGCTGATCACTACACCACGTCCAACTGGATGTACGGCAATCTCGCCCACGACAAGCTCGTCGACAGCGGCGACTGGCACGAGAAGCTCGATCTCGATACGCACCGCTACATGGCCGAGGACGTGGAGATGGGCTTGAGCTTCCTCGCCTCGGTCTGCCGCTGGGCCGGCGTGCAGTGCCGCACGGCGGACGGCCTGCTGCGGCTTGGCGAGGTGGCTGCGGGCCGGGACTTCTCCCGCTCGGGCCGGACGCTGGAGAACCTGCACCTCGCCAGCCTGACGCGGCCGGAGATGACGCAGCTCCTGACCGAAGGGCTGTAAGGGATGGCGAGCCCTGGTTCGAAGATCATCGCATCCGTTGGTGCGGGGCGGATGGGGCGCGGCATCGCGCATGCCTTCGCCTATGCCGGTTACGCCGTGCGTCTCATCGACATCAAAGCGAGGCCGGACGCGGATTTCCGGCGGCTCGAGACCGAGGCGCTGAGCGAGATCGGCGCGTCACTATCTTTTCTCGCAGAGGCCGGTGTCTTCAGCGCGGACGCCATCCCTTCAATTCTGTCCCGCATCACGCTGGTGAATGCGGCGGAGGCCGGTGCTGCGCTCGCCGATGCGCATGTGATCTTCGAGGGCGTGCCCGAGACGGAAGCGGCTAAGCGCGAGGCCTTGGCCTTCATCGACCGGCATGCGGGCCCTGAAGCCATCGTTGCTTCGACGACTTCGACGTTCCTTTCGACGCTGCTCGCGGGCATGACGGTGCGGCCGGAGCGGTTTCTCAATGCCCACTGGCTGAACCCGGCTTATCTCGTTCCCCTCGTCGAAGTGAGCCCGCACGAGGGCACGGATCCGGAAGTCACCCGATCGCTCGTCGCGCTGCTCGAGGCCGTCGGCAAGGTGCCGGTCGTCTGCAAGGCGTCACCGGGCTACATCGTGCCGCGCATCCAGGCGCTGGCCATGAACGAGGCGGCGCGGCTCGTCGCGGAAGGCGTCGCCAGTGCGGAGGACATCGATAAGGCGATCCTCTACGGCTTCGGCGTGCGCTTCTCGGTGCTGGGGCTCGTCGAGTTCATCGACTGGGGTGGCGGCGACATTCTGTACTACGCAAGCCGCTACATGGCGTCCGCCACCGGCGAGGACAGATTCAAGGCGCCGGCGGCCGTCGAAGAGAACATGGCGGCGGGGCACATCGGCATGAAGACCGGCAAGGGCTTCTACGACTGGTCGGGGACCGACGTCGAAGCGCACAGGAAGCGGCGCATCGGAGAGTTCGTGGGCCTGCTGCGCCACCTGGGGCAGATCAAGTCGCCCGTGCTTTGAGCGGCGGACAGCTCGCGTCGCGCCACCCAGTACCAAGGATGTCTTCAGAGGCCGCGTGCGCCGTGGGTCCAGACGCCGCTGTCTTTGGCCTCGGACGTCGAGGGCGACTTCAAAGACTGGGCGAGGCGCGCGAGGAGTGAAGCCAGCGTGGGGCGTGCAACGAGATTGCCGGCCGCAGTCAGGGTTGCAGTGGTCATGACGATCTCCTGGTTGGCATATGGTATACCAGTACAGGAGGCCGTCGTGTTGCACCAGCGAAATGGGATCGATGCTGCATTGCACTGGCTGCATGGCAGCATACGGTAGCTTGGCTGGGCGGCTGCGCGGAGGCGTAGGGCGGCAGTACGTTCCCAAACCAGATAAATCAATGTGTTAGCCGGATGACCCGAAGAGTGAGGGTGGGCCATCCGGGGTGCTCGGCCCACTCTGGGCCACCGGCTCGAGGATGCGGGCGTCATCCTCGGCGGGCTTACCGACCCGCGTCGAGATGGGCCATTTGTGCATGAGCGTCGCGTCGAAAGGCTTAAGGAGATCCCGCGGATCGGGGTCGAGCGGCGAGAGCCAGTGGTCGTAGGCCTCAGGCGGCAGGATCACGGGCATGCGGTCGTGGACATCGGCGAGGACCGCATTGGCCTCGGTGGTGATGACGCAGAAGCTGCGCACCCATTCCTCGCTGTCCGGCCGCTTCCAGTTCTCCCAGATGCCAGCGAGCGCGAACGGCTTTGCATCGCGCATGCCGATCGCAAAGGGCTGCTTGGCGCGTGAGCCGGGGATGGGCTTCCACTCGAAGAAGCTGTCCACGGGCACGATGCAGCGCCGCTTCTTGTAGGCATCGCGGAAGGAGGGGAGGGACGCGATGGTCTCGGCCTTGGCGTTGATTGGCTTGCGGCCGCCGTTCGCCTCCTTCACCCAGCGTGGGATGAGGCCCCAGAACAGGGGATCGAGGCTGCGCGCGCCTGTCTCGGGATGCTGCCGGATGACCCAGTGCAGTTGCCCCGGTGCGCCATTGAAGCGGGGCACGAACGGGGTATCGGCCGCGGGCTCCACGAGGCCCAGACCCAGCGCCTTCAGGTTCGATTTCTGCGTGATGCGCCCGCACATGGACCCAATGTAAGCCGCAGCCTGCCGCGTGCAAGTGCGGCGCGCCGATTGAGTCTTCCACAGGGCAAGAGTGGCATTGCGTGCGCCATCCACCGCGAACTTGAGGGCGCTGGCCCCGGATCCCCTGCTGGCCCGCAGGAATCGGATATGCACCGGAACTCCACAGCTCATGAGCGCGCGGCGATGGCGCCGAGACGCTCCGGAGGGGACCATGGCGAAGATCATCACGTGCGCTCTCGTCGGCGCATCCGTCCTGCTACTCGGCGGTTGCTTTCCGTTTCGCCGGCCGGTGGAGACGCAGCAGCTGTCGCTGAAGGACGATATCGCCCGGCCACCGCGCGGAGCGGCGGAAGCCCCGCTGAAGCCGAAGCCCACGCTCGCGGTCGACGACAAGGCGCGTGCCGAACAGTGGGAGCGCTGCGCGCAGCGGCACGTGGACTACCAGGCGGGCCGGTTGAACGAGACGGTGGAAGAGAAGCGGATGCGCGACGAGATCTGCGCGGAACTGCATCGCACGGATCACGCGCGGCAGTAGCGCTGGCGTGCCGCCCTCCATCTCCGGTCATTCCTCCGAGTCGTCATCCTCGTCGCCTTCGATCTGGGCTGCAATTTCGTCCAGCGTGAAGGTCGGTGCTTTCTGGCCGCGCTTCCACGGCCCCGCCCCTTCCGGCTCGACATAGAAACGGCCGCGCTCGAGGCCTTCGGCAACCTTGCGCAGGACAAGGCCTTTGCGCGACGCGATGCGGCGGAGACGGCGTTCGCGCGAAGCGGGGGAATTGGTCTGACGCGGCATGTTCGGCTCGCTTCTCGCGTCACGGTGTGCCCAAAAGAAAACCGGCCGGCGAGCCCATCAGGCAGTCGCGCGGCCGGCTTGATCTTACGACGTTGCGTCGGTCGGTGCGACCTCAGGCGGCCGGCACTTCGGTGGCGGCGGCTTCCGCCATCAGCCCCTGGGCCTGCTCGACCCACTTGTCGCGCTCGATGCGACCGTCCAGCGACAGCGCCTCGTCGACGTTGGCGATGTCCTCGTCGGATAAGTTGGCGATCTGTTCGAACTTGATCACGCCGATGCCGTTGAGGCGGCCGGCGAGATCCGCCGGGATGCCCTTGATCTTGGTGAGGTCGTCGGCCTCGCCCTTGGGACGCTTGAAGCCCTTGAAGGCGGCGTTGAGGCGCTTGGCGCGGGCGTCCGTGCGCTCGAAGATGCGGGCGGCCTTGCCGCGACGTCCGCGCAGATAATAGAGCTTCGCGCGGCGGACCTTGCCGCGACGCAGAACCTCGATCTCGGCGATGTAGGGCGAGTAGATCGGGAACACGCGCTCCACGCCCTCGCCGTAGGAAATCTTGCGGACCGTGAAGCTCTCATTGAGGCCGCTGCCGGAGCGGGCGATGACGAGACCCTCGTAGGCCTGCAGGCGGACGTTGATCTTCGGCTCAGCGGCCTTGGCCTTCTTCTTGTCCTTGGTCTCTTCGACGACCTCGATGACCTTCACCATGACGCGCACGGTGTCGCCGGGGCTGAATTCCGGCACGCTGCGCTGGCTCTTGATCTTATCGATCTGGCGACGCTCGATATCCTGGATGATCGGTACAGCGCTCATGACATAACGTCCTTGGGTACGGCCAATGCGCCACTCGATCTGGGACATGGTTTCCCAGTCAGTGCAGCATCCATGCTAAGGGATTGGCGGGCCTTCTATCGCAGCCCGAGCCGTTTGTCGATGGGTTTCCGACGCCGTTCTGCACCTGTCAAACCAGGATTTCGACGGGCCGTAAGGTGCTTTGGATTTCGAGCGCCGGCCGGCACTCTCCGCTGCGGGTTTGCGCCGCGGCACCGCGGACACTCTCCTCGCGTTCGTTGAACCGCAAAAGATTCAAAGGCTTGCCAGAATGCCGCAGATGCCGGTTCCGCCGCCGCTCATGTTTGCCTATAAATAGGCAAACATGAAGGTTCGATGCCCGGCCTTCGGCCGCGCCTGCGAACGGCATGGCGAGCAGGATTCCTGATGCAGCTGCGACAACTGGAGTATCTCGTCATCCTGGCCCGCGAACGGCATTTCGGGCGTGCTGCGCAGGCGTGCGAGATCAGCCAGTCGGCCCTGTCCCAGGCGCTCCGCAACATCGAGCAGGAGTTTGGCGTCCCGATCGTGGACCGCCGCAACCAGGGTTTTCGCGGCTTCACGCCCGAGGGCACGCGCATCCTGGAGTGGGCGCGGGGGCTGCTGGCGGACCGCAAGACCCTGCTGCAGCAGATCGCAGGCTCCGACCCGGAAAAGTTGTCGGGCCATCTTCGGATCGGGGTGATCCCGATGGCGACGCCCATGGTGTCGCTGATCACCACGCCGTTCCAGAAGCAGTTTCCGGGCGTGACGGTGTCGCTCCAGTCGCAGACGAGCGCGCAAATCGTGCGCGGGCTCGAACGCTTCGATCTCGAGGTCGGCATCACCTACCTCGACCACGCAACGCACGCGGGGCTGCGGCCCTACGATCTCTACGAGGAGAGCTATTACCTGCTGGCGCCCGAGGGGCATGCCATCGCCACGCAGGCGCAGGTGAGCTGGCGCGAGGCCGCCGATCTGCCGCTGTGCCTGCTCTCGCCGGAAATGCTGAACCGGCTGCTGCTGGACAGCATCTTCCAGAGCGCGGGCGTGTCACCGAAGACGGTGATCGATACCGATTGCGCCGTCGTGTTGTGCTCGCACGTGCGCTCGGGCGCGTGGTTCACGATCGTGCCGCACTCGTTCTTCTTCCTGATCAGCGGCTGGCAGGGCACGAAGGCCATCCCGCTCGTGGAGCCGCTCGCGAGCAACACGATGGGGCTTCTGATTGCCGAGCGGCATCCGCTGCCGCCGCTCGTCGGCGCGCTGACCGAGGTCGTGCAGGCCGTCGATATCGCGGGCGAGCTGAAGAAGTACGTGCCGTAGGCCCGGGCGCGCTCAGCACATGGCAGACGCAAAAGGAAACGAGCGCGGAGGGGCCCGCGCTCGATCACTGCCGAACAGATCACACCACGCGAACGCCTGAGATCAGGCGTTCTTCATGGCGGTGGCGACGTTGTTGAACGTGCCGCTGACCTGGTTGCCGAGGCTCTTGGCAGCGCCAATGATGCCGACGGCGATGAGAGCGGCGATGAGGCCATACTCGATGGCGGTCGCGCCGGACTCGTCTTTGACAAACCGGGAAAGAAGGGACTTCATGGATAGGCCTCAGTGGTTGAACTCACACGCAGGACACTACAGCCGCCCCCGGTGAAAAACCGTAAACGAGATGGAAATCATCAGATCACGGTAAGTGCCGGGTTAACGCGGCCTTGCAATGTCCGCTGTGTGCGGTGAGGCCTTCGCTACGATGCCGCGTGATAGCGCCTTCACCAGAGTGATCAACCCGCTATGACTGCGCGGGAAGTGCTTTCGACACGCCGATCATGCAATCGCGCGTGACGAGTTCGGCAAGCTTGTCCTCGCTCCAGGTTTCGGCACCCTCGGGGCGCTCCGGCAGGACGAGGTAGCGCATGTCCGCGTTGCTGTCGTGGACGACGAGTTCGACATCGTCGGGCAGCGACATGCCGAATTCCGCCAGCACGGCGCGCGGCTCGCGGACGGCGCGAGCGCGGTAGGCCTTGGAGATGTACCAGGACGGCGGCTGGCCGAGGATCGAGCGCGGGTAGCACGAACACAGCGTGCAGGTGATGAGGTTGTGGGTGTCGGGCGTGTTCTCGACCACGACGAGCTGCGCCTCGCCGACCTTGATGTCGAGTTCGGCGGCAGCGGACTTGCCGTTCGCCAGCAGCCGCTGTTTGAAGGCCGGGTCGGTCCAGGCGCGCGCGACGATCTTGGCGCCCTGATGCACGCCCGGTGATTCCAGTTTCTCGATTTCCTGCGTCACCTCCTGATGCGCGAGCAGGTTGCGGGCAACGAGCAGGTTCTGCAGGGCATCGATCATGATCTGGCCCTCGATGTTGCCGGCCTCGTCCTCGATCACCAAGCTCGGGTGCGAATGCTTGCCGCCGTGATCATGAGCGTGGTCGTGGTCGTGGTCGCCGTGATCATGGTCGTCATGCTCGTGCGCTTCGTGGCTCATTCTTCTTCCTCGTGGCGGGCTTCTTCTTGGAAGCAGGTTTGGGCGCGGACTTTCGAGCGGTGGTGCGGGCGGCTTCGAGCCAATGGTCGTAGATCTCGATGCAGAGCGTGTCCTGCGGGGCGCCCTTGTAGTCGGGCCAGAGATCGCGTTGCTGGAACTGCACGCGGTAGAGCTTAACCACCGGCCCGCTCGTGATGCCGACAGCGAGATCCTCGGGGTTGAGGAACAGGCCGCAATCCTGCACCACGACGCCCGTCTTGTGGCGCACGTAGAACGGCGTACGGATGTGGCCGGCTTTGTTCAGCTCGAGCACGGTCACGCGATCGCCGACCTTGAACCTGCCACGCATGGGACGCTCCGCGATCAGGGAGGGCACCAGCGCGAACGGACTTCGGCGATCTCGGCGTCGAGTTCCTCGCGGGTGATGACGCCCTTCTCGATCAGCACGTCGATCATGGATTCGAGGCGGCGCCGATAGAACGAGTACATCTTGTACTTGTCCGCACCGAAAGACTCGAAGCCGCGGCGCATCTCGTCGAGGGAGATGATGCGGCGTGTGCCGTCGCCGAGCAGGTTACGCACCGCTTCGACTTGCTTCTCCCAATGCAGCCAGGGCAGTTCGACCTGGGGGATGGGGCCGTAGTCCTCGCCGCCGATGTCGTGGTATCCGCGCGTCACTGCATGTCTCCGCTGCTAGGCCCGCTTGATCGCGAAGCTCTTGAGGTAAGTGTCGGCCTGGGCCGGATCGAACTCCTTGCCCAGGATCACGTGCTTCAGCATGGTCGTCTCCGGCGGGGAGAGCCCCATGTCCTTCATCCGCTTCTCGGCTTCCGACGACAGGAACACGGTTTTGGCGACCTCGGCATAGTTGAGGTCGGTCGGGATGAAGTTCCAGCGGCGCAACTGGGTGAGCAGCCAGATCGCCGTCGATTGGTAAGGCAGCGCCTTGAAACCGATGCGGTCCTCGACCGTGACGATGCCGCCGAGGCCATCTGCGAAGCGGCCGAGGAGAACCTGCTCGAGCACGGTCTTGGGCTGGTTCAGGTAGTTGGCGGGCGCGAGGAGATCGGCGACCTGCGCGCGGTTCGCCTGCTTGTCAGCGAACTCCGTCGCCCGCACCACGGCACGGAACATGGCGCCGTAGGCGTTCGGGTTCTCCTTCACGAACTTCTCGGTCACAGACAGCGTGCAGCAGGGATGGTTCGGGAAGATGTCCTTGGTGAGCATGTGCATGAAGCCGATGCCCTCGAACACCGCGCGCTGGCCCCAGGGTTCGGCGAACAGCATGCCGTCGAGGTTGCCCGCGGCCATGTTGGCGACCGAGTCCGGCGGCGGGAACACGCGCAGCTCGACGTCCTTGTCGGGATCGAGGCCCGCTTCGGCGAGGTAGTAGCGCAGCAGCATCGCGTGCATGGAATGCTCATGCGGGATGCCGAGCTTGAAGCCTTTCCATTGCTTGGGGTCGCGCTTGTCCTTGTGCTTCACGTGCAGGACGATGGCGTTGCCGTTCACGTTCTGGACGGTGGAGACCATGGTCCTGATGGGCTGCGAGCCGATGCCGAGCGTCATGGTGAGCGGCATGCCGAGCACGAGGTGCGAGGCGTCGAACTCGGCGCTGTTGAGCTTGTCGCGCACGATGGCCCAGCCGGGCGTGCGCGCGAGGTTCACCTCGAGCCCCTCCTTCTGGTACTCGCCCATGGCTTGCGCGAGGAGGATCGGCACGGTGCAGGTGATGGGGACGAAGCCGACGTTGAGCTTGGTCTTTTCCAACGCGCCCGCCTGCTGCGCCAGCGCGCGGCTGCCGGCTAGCGGGAAGGCGTCGGCAAGCGCCGCGAGCAAAGTCGATGCGCCGACGGCTTTGAGCAGTGCCCGGCGCGCCAGCGGGCGCGGGAACAGGGCCTGCAGGATGGCGTGGTCGACCGCGCGATCGACGTAGGCCTCGGTGCCCTCGGAGTCCGGCGTGGCGCCGGCTTCGGACATCTCCGCCTTGTGCCGGGCCATGTCGCCGCCACACCCGCAGCCGCAGACGGTCTCAGGCGCTTCCTCGTCCAAAGCCATTGCCGTTCTCCCCAGGGTTTGCAGGAGAGTTGCAATGCCGATGCCAGTGGGTGGGCAATAGCGAAAGCTGCTGAACTGCCGGTTTTCACGAGCGCTTCTCACTCTGATCAGCGGAACTGATCACGCCATAGCGCCTGACTGCCGTTGAGAAATGCTGCGATGACAATCGGATTGGCCGCTATGCGCCCACAGATTGGGCGGGATACGGCGCGCCTTTCATCAAGTCCATGCCCGGGCTCAACTTCGCGATCCGGTACGCCTCTTGCAGACACATCTCGCGTGATTGCCACATCCTTTGCACCGGGAGCGTCGACATGAGCGGACTTGGCGGCTTGAACAAATCGCCCGATGGCGTCGTCATCGGCCTCGTGCAGATCCAGAACCCGTCGGTGGTGACGAAAGCGGATCTCGCCGCGCAAACCGACCGCATTTGCGGGCTCGTCGACAAGGCCCGGCGCAACCTCGCGACCATGGATCTGGTCGTGTTCCCCGAGTACGCCCTGCACGGGCTGTCAATGGACATCAACCCGGAGATCATGTGCTCGCTCGACGGGCCGGAGGTCGCCAAGTTCAAGGCGGCGTGCGTGCGCAACAACATCTGGGGCTGCTTCTCCATCATGGAGTTCAACCCGCACGGCAATCCTTTCAACAGCGGCCTCATCATCGACAACAAGGGCGAGTTGAAGCTCTATTACCGCAAGATGCATCCCTGGGTGCCTGTCGAGCCGTGGGAGCCGGGCGATATCGGCATTCCCGTCTGCGACGGCCCGAACGGCAGCAAGATCGCGCTGATCATCTGCCACGACGGCATGTTCCCGGAGATGGCGCGCGAGTGCGCCTACAAGGGCGCCAACATCATGCTGCGTACGGCCGGCTACACGGCGCCGATCCGGCAGGCCTGGCACTTCACCAACCAGTCGAACGCCTTCTGCAATCTCATGTATACGGCAAGCGTGTGCCTCGCGGGTTCCGACGGCTCGTTCAACTCCATGGGCGAGGGCATGATCGTCAACTACGACGGCACGCCCATCGTGACGGGGAACGGCATTCCCGACGAGATCATCACGGCGGAGGTGCGCCCAAAGCTGTGCGACGAGGCCCGCATCCACTGGGGCGTCGAGAACAACATCTACCAGTTCGGCCATCGCGGCTACGTCGCCGTCAAGGGCGGCGCGCAAGACTGCCCCTATACCTACATGACCGATCTCGCGAAGGGCCAGTACGTGCTGCCGTGGGAGAAGGAGATCAAGGTCGTGGATGGAACGTCGTGCGGGTTCGCGGCGCCGACGCGCACCTACACGCCCCAACCGCCGGCGGCCGCGCCGGGGTTGCGCCGCGTGAGCTAGGTCTGGCCTGGCGCCCGCATATTCAAACAAAAATTATTTGAAGGGGAGAGACATGCAGAGTGCGCTCGAGATTGGTCTCGGCCGGGCGGTGGCGGCGGCGGACAGCGGCAGCTATCTGGAGGTGCTGCGCGGCTTTCTTGAAGATCCGGATGCACAGTGGTCCGCGGGGACGTTCGGGGCCATCGCCGAGTTCAGTCGGGATCGCGATGAGCCCGTGACTTTCGATTTTCGGGACACGTCGGCGTCCGTTGCCACGGCCCGCGGCGCCATCGCGCTTCGGGACTGCGCGGCTGTGCGCTTCTCGGCTTACGAGACGGTTGCGCGGGATCGGGCGAGCTGGCGGCACGGCGTGGCGCTGTGCTTGCCGGCGGTCGCGTCGTGGATGAACCAGCGGACGGTCGTGACGGAGCTCGGTCCCGACGTCAACGCCGTGCGGCCGCAAGACCGCCACGCGATCCTCTTCGACCTCGGGCTGTCGCTGGCCCAGACGGATGCAGCCGTGCGGACCAGCGATCGCACGCTGATCGCAGCGCTGCGAAGGAGCGAGGGGCGGCCGCTCTTCGATGCGGACAATCCCGTGCTGATGGATATCCTGCTCGGGAGCCCGCACCGTGTGTTCCTGACACGTCTCGGGCGCGTCGAGGTGTTTCAGCCGATCCCGCCGCCGGCTGGCAAGTCGCCGCCAGGCCCGCACACGCACATCCTGCCGAAGCTTCTGCGCGCCAATCGCACGCATGCGGCAACGGTACCGATCCCCGCCGGCCTCGTGCCCTGCGCGATGCTCTATCCGGCGCATCCGCTGCTGGACGGCGAAGGCCTGCCGCAGGCTTTCGACAGCGACCGGTTCGACGCCTTCAACGCGCTGCTGCGCGAGTATGGCACGCCGGCGCTGGTTGCCGCGGCAGACGCCACACTCGACGCCGTGCGCCGGGGAGCACCCCCGGAGGCCATGACGTTGTCGGCCTCCAAGTTCGCGCGCACCGCTGTGCGCGTTGCGCTGCGCAAGCTCAAGGCCAGCGGCGAGACTTCGCCCCATCTCGACGCGTGGCTCACGCGGTTCGACCGCCCGAGCGCCGAGGATGGCGCGGACGAAGAGCAGCACGCCTGCTGAGGCGCTCAGGCTTTTTTGGTCTTGTTCCCCGGCTTGGACTTGTTCGTCGTTTTGGGTCCGGCGCCGGCCGGTGCGGCAGCTTTTGCCTTGAACTTCTTCGGGTCGAGGCCGCCCATGCGGCACACCTCCGCCCATTCGTCGGGCTGCACGGGCTGGACCGACAGACGCATCGACGTGACGAGCGCCATCTTCGCGAGCCTCGGGTTCGCTTTCACCGCATCGAGCGACACGGGCTTCGGCACGTCGCACACGGCCTTCACGTCGACGCAGTCCCATACCCCTGTGTCGTCGGTCTTGTCGGGATGGGCCAGCGCGCAGACTTCGACGATGCCGACGACCTCGCGTCCCTCGTTGGAGTGATAGAAGAAGCCGAGGTCGCCGAGGCGCATCGCACGCATGTTGTTACGGGCGAGATAGTTGCGCACGCCCGTCCAGGGCTCGCCGGCTTCGCCACGGGATTTCTGCAGCTCCCAGGAAAATGCGTCGGGCTCCGACTTGAACAGCCAGTAGCCCGTCGAGACGGGAAGGGGGGCAGGTTTCTTTGCCATGAGGTGCCGCGCTCGCAGTGATTCAGCGCGGCGGAGACTACAAGTCTGATGCCTCGGCGGAAAGCCTGCTCCTCTCGCGTGTGATCAATAGCGTGGGCGGTCGAGGCCTGCCGAGCGCGGGCCATTGAGGCCTTCGGCAAGTGTGCGTTCGAGGACTGCGGGGCCGACCTCGCGGGCCAGTTTCTCCGGGACCACCCACATCGCGTAGTCCTCGGCGTAGATGCCGCGCAGGCAGACGAGGCGGGCGCCTTCCGTGCGGCACTGCGAATCCTTCTCGATGGCCTGGATGCGGCGCCGGTCGTGCTTGATGACGTGCATGTCGATGGGCTGCACGATGAGCGGGACCTCGGTCACGTCGATGCCGCGGAACACGCAGCCGAGCTGGTTGCGGCAGGCCGCGGCCCGTTCGCCGAAGGTGCCGCTGAAGCCGAGCGCGCGCTGCCGCGGCAGGAAGCGGGCTGGAGCGTCCGGGCCTTCGCTGAGGTAGCAGCCGTCGTTGAGGCACAGGATCGGATCGGCCGTCTTGTTGTGCCGGCGAATGCCCTTGGTGCCGGGCGACATGACGAGCAGGATGGTGACGCGGCCTTCGAGCGGGCGCGCGTCGGCCACGGCCTGCGGAGAACCCGTCTCGATCTGCGGGGACGCGGGCGGCGGGAGAGGCATAGCAACGGCAACTTCCGGCGCTGAGGCCGGCTTGGCGGCGAGAGTACGGGCCCTCTCCTCGGCTTCGAGGCGGGCGGCGACCTCAATGCGCTGCTGGGCTGCCTGTGCCGTGCGCCTTGCCTGCGCGACGACGCGCGCACGAGCCTCCGCTGCGGCGGCGAGCGCCTTGGTTTCGGCCTCCCTGTTGGCCGCGTCGATCAGGCGGGCCTGTGCCAGCGTGTAAGCATGGCGCGCGCGCGCAACGACTTTCTCACGTTCGGCTGCGGCTTTCGCATCGGCGATGGCCTTCGCCTCGGCCTCCTTGCGGGTCGCTTTGAGGCGGGCTTTTTCCTCTTCCTCCTTGCGTGCGGCTTCGGCTTGCGCGATCGCCTTGGCCTCGGTCTCCTTCCGCGCGGCTTCCGCAATGCGCGCGTTCGCCGTCTGCCAGACGCGGCGGACCTGGGCGATTTCCTTCGCACGCAGTTCGGCGTTGCGTGCTGCGATCTGCTCGGCGGTCGGGGCGTCGGGGTCGTTCAGGATGGCCTCGAGCTTGCGGCGCGCCTCTTCTTCCGTTCGCACGCGCTCGGCCGCGAGGCGGGCCTCCTCTTCGAGGCGCGCGCGCGTGAGCATGTCGTCCTCTTCGGCCTTGGGATCGGCTGTTTCCTTGGCAGGCGAAGTGGATGGCTTAACGGCGCCCTTCTGTTTGTCGCGGTCTGCTTTCAGTGCGGCTTCGGCGCGCTTGCGGGCCGCTTCCCGCAGCGCCTCCTGGGCCTGGCGCTCGGCTTCCTTCTTGCGCGCTTCCTCGGCCTTGCGGCGCTCCTCCGGCGACTGGCCCTGCGCGCCGTCTCCTGCAAACTTGTCGGCGAGTTGGTGGGCGGCGTTGTCGGCTGCCAGGGCGGCCGGCGCCGACGGCATCAGGCAGCAGGCGAGCGCACCCGCAACTGAGGCTGCGCGCCACAAACGTCCCCCGAACGGCATGTGATGTGCTCCCGCATCTCGTCCGGCGCGCGCGGCAAAGGCCGTCGTACTCCGGGAGCACTTTGCTCTCGGATCGCGCCGAAGGTGCGGCACTCTTCTTGGTTATTGCGGCAAATTGCAGGGCAGGAGCGGGGAAGGATTTTGGCAGACGACGGTCAATCGTTGAGGATCGCCTGCAGGCCCTCGCGGTAGGTCGGATAGAGCAGATCCGCGCGCAGGACGTTCCGGATCCGGTCGTTCCGGACGCGCTTGTTCTCCGCCCAGAACGAGGCCGCCATCGGGGAAAGTTCGGCCTGCTCGAAGGGGATTGCGGGCGGCGGCTCGATGCCGAGAAGGCCTGCCGCGAACACCATCACGTCCTCCGGCGGCGCCGGCTCATCGTCCGTCACGTTGTAGATGCGATGCTCGGTCGGCGTGTCGATGGCCTTGGCCACGACGCGGGCGATGTCCTCCACGTGGATGCGGTTGAAGACCTGGCCGCTCTTGACGATGCGCCGCGCGGTGCCGGCGCGCAGGTTGTCGATGACGCTGCGGCCGGGTCCGTAAATGCCGGACAAGCGGAAGATCTCGACGCGCTTGCCGGTTTCGTCAGCGAATTTCAGCCAGGCGTTCTCGGTGTGGACGCGACGGAGGCTGCGTTCGGACTTCGGGCGCAAGGCATGTGTCTCATCGATCCACGTCCCCTTCGCGTCGCCGTATACGCCGATGGTGGAGAGGTAGCCGACCCATTCGAGCGACGGCAGTTGCGCGAGATCGAGCCCGTGCTGGCGCAGGACGATATCGCCTTCGAGATCCGGCGGGATCGACACCAGCACATGCGTCACGCCGTCAAGGTGAGCGCGCACGTCCTGCGACGGGCCATCGCCTCGATAGGTCACCAGTGTCAAGCCGCGCATGGGGGCGCCGGCGCTGCCGGTGTGCGTACCGACGACATGATCGGCGCGACCGGACAGCTTGCGCGCCAGTTCCTGCGCGGAATACCCCAACCCGAAACAGAAGAGCTTCATGCGTCGTCCCCTCTGGCCCACTCCCGTTTCACATGGGGATCGGTTTCGCCGTCGGCAAACTTTTCCGCAAGGGCTGCGAAGGCGCTCGCGTCGCATAGCTGGCGCGCCGCCCACACGGCCATGGCGCGGACCAGCGGCGAGGCGTCGGCGAGCAGTGCGGTCACGCCCGGCAGCAACCCGGGATCTATCGAATTGCCGGCGGCGATCAGGGCGTTGCGGACGACGCGGTCGCGCCCGGTGCGCTTGACGGGCGTGCCGGCGAACTTGGCACGGAAGGTCGCGTCGTCGAGTGCGAGCAATTCGGCCAAGGCAATGGAGGCCAGGTCGGCTTTCGATGTGAGCCGCTGGTCGCGCGCGGCTTGCGCGAACTTGTTCCACGGGCACACAGCGAGGCAGTCGTCGCAGCCGAAGACGCGATTGCCGATGCCGGCGCGGAAAGCCTCGTCGATGTGCCCCTTGTGCTCGATGGTGAGGTAGGCGATGCAACGGCGGGCATCGAGCTGGTAGGGCGCGATGAAAGCGCCCGTCGGGCAGGCGTCGAGGCATTTGCGGCACGTGCCGCAGTGATCCACTTCCGGAGCGTCAGGCGGCAAGTCGGCGGTGGTGAGGATGACACCGAGAAACAGCCAGGAACCGAACTCTTGAGAGACGAGGTTCGTGTGCTTGCCCTGCCAGCCTAGGCCCGCGGCCTGGGCCAGCGGCTTTTCCATGAGCGGCGCGGTATCGACGAACACCTTGACGTCGGCGCTCGCAGCGTCGGCCAGGGCGCGGGCGACCTGCTTCAGTCCGGATTTGACCACGTCGTGGTAGTCCCGGCCCTGGGCATAGGCGGACACGACGCCTCTGCCCTTGTCGGCCAGCAACTGCAGCGGATCGCTCGAAGGCCCGTAATTCTTGGCGAGAACGATGGCGCTGCGGGCCTCCTTCCAGAGCGCTGTCGGATGCGCCCGCTGCTCAGCGCGCGTGGCGAGCCAGTCCATCTCGCCGTGGCGGCCTTGACGCAGGAACGCCGCCAGCCGCTCGCCAGGTTCGATACCGAACGCATCGACGCGCATGACGCGCATGACGTCGAAACCCGCCGCTTTCGCCGTGGCGCCGATCAGGGCTTTCAAATCGCTGGTCATTTCGGCAAAGATAGCGATGCAGTCGGGCCACAACCAGGGGATATTCCCGGGACGTCCCAAGCCCTTGCCTTGAGAGCGGCGGACCCGCCCAGTACAGCCTGTCCACACCCTGGCCAGGAATCATTTCCCGTCCTTTGAAGGAGACGTTGATGCCGACGTGGCAGGTGGTCTTGCTCGGCCTACTCGAAGGGCTGACGGAATTCATCCCGGTCTCCTCGACGGGGCACATCCTGCTGGCGGGGCAACTGCTCGGCTTCGACTCGCCCGGCAAGACCTTCGAGGTGCTGATCCAACTCGGCGCGATCCTGGCGATCCTGACGGTCTACTTCGGCAAGATCCTCCGGCTTCTTATCGACATCCCGCGGGATGCTCGGACGCGGCGTTTCGTTCTCGCCGTGCTGCTCGCGTTCCTGCCGGCGGCCGTCATCGGCGCGGTGCTGCACAAGTTCATCAAGGAGATCCTGTTCAACTCGCCGATGACGATCTGCCTGTCGCTCGTCATCGGCGGCGTCGTGCTGCTGATCGTGGACAAGATGCGGCTCGAGCCGCGCTATCACGACGCCATGGACATTCCGCTGGGGAAGGCCATCGCGATCGGTTTCTGCCAATGCCTCGCGATGATCCCCGGCGTCTCGCGTTCGGGCTCGACCATCGTCGGCGCGCTGCTGCTCGGCACGGACAAGCGCGCGGCAACGGAATTCTCGTTCTTCCTGGCGATGCCGACCATGGCCGGCGCCTTCGCCTACGATCTCATGAAGAACTACGCGACGCTGCAGGCCGATGACGTGCGCAGCATCGCCATCGGATTCGTGGTCGCCTTCGTCTCGGGCGTGTTCGTCGTGCGCTACCTGCTCGACTTCGTCAGCCGGCACGGGTTCGCGCCGTTCGCCTGGTGGCGCATTCTCGTTGGCGGAATCGGGCTCGGAGCGCTGCTCGTCCTCGGCGCCTGAGGCGTCGCTCAGGCGGCGTGCGAGGCGGCCGGTTCCGTCAGCACGGCGTAAAGGGCCGCGCGGTCGTGGGCGCCGCGCAGCTTCTCGGCGGAAGAGGGGTTGCGCAGCAGACGCGAAATGCGCGCCAGCGCCTTCAGGTGATCGGCCCCGGCATGCTCGGGCGCCAGCAGAAGAAAGATGAGATCGACAGGCTCGCCGTCCAACGCATCGAACTCGATGGGTTCAGCGAGGCGGGCGAACACGCTCACGATCCGGTTCAACTGGGGTACGCGGCCGTGCGGGATGGCGATGCCGCGGCCGACGCCCGTCGAACCCAGCCGCTCGCGTTGCATCAGCGTTTCCAGGATCTCCCGGGCGCTGATCCCGGTGATCTTGGCGGCTTTCTCCGCAAGATCCTGCAGCGCCTGCTTCTTGCTCTGCGCGCGCAGTGAAGCAAAGACCGCCTCAGGAGTTATCAGGTCACCAAGATCCATCGAGCTCTCTTCACTCTCAAACCAGACGGGCCTCGCCAATCCTTCGCCCGCGAAATTCCGGGCCAGCTTCGGCGCCGTCCTAGCACCACTTTGCGACAGTCGCTGTTCCATGGGTCAACGCGCAGATGCCGCCGATGACCCACCGCACCTATCCAATCTCAGTCGATCCCCCGCAGGATACCATCCCATTCCTAACGGACCGCCACGCCCATCCACAGGCCGCGCTGTCCGTTTCCCCCCGTGTCCCCCAGAGGGCCCTCGGGAGAGGATGCAACGAGTGTGCCGCCCGAGCCCAACCGCGCCACAATACCTGCGCGCCGCCAGATGTTGCTTTCGCAACCCGGCCGCTCGGCACGCAACGTGTTGACGGAACAGAGGACTGAGGCCCACCCGCAAGGGGCTTCAAGTGCGGCGGACCCTAGATCAGGGGGGCAGGCCTGTCAAATGCGCGCCGCTCACAAAACGTTACACGGCTGGAACAGGAATTTACCTTCAAGGCCAGTGGCTTAGACAACTGAGTCGAGGCGTGCGGCCATCTGCTTTTCGCGCCGCCTCTGCACAGAAGAGGGGATGCGCAACGCCTCCCGGTATTTCGCTACCGTACGCCGGGCGATGTCGATGCCGTCGCGCTTGAGGAGTTCCACGATCTTGTCGTCGGAGAGAACCGTGTCGGCCGTCTCAGCGTCGATCAGCTGCTTGATACGATGGCGGACAGCCTCAGAGGAATGCGCATCGCTGGAGCCGTCAGCGGAAGCGATGGCGGAGGTAAAGAAGTACTTGAGCTCGAACACGCCGCGCGGCGTGGCCATGTACTTGTTCGAGGTGACACGGCTGACGGTCGACTCATGCATCGAGATGGCGTCGGCCACCGTCTTGAGGTTGAGCGGCTTCAGGTGCTCGATGCCGTGGGTCAGGAAGCCGTCCTGCTGCCGGACGATTTCTTCCGCGACACGGAGGATCGTGCGGGCGCGCTGGTCGAGGCTCTTCACCAGCCAGTTGGCACTCTGCAGGCATTCGAGCAGGTAGCCGCGATCCTTTTCGGAGCGGGCCGTCTTCGAGACGTTGGCGTAGTAGCTGCGGCTGACGAGGACGCGCGGCAGCGTCTCGTTGTTGAGCTCGACCATCCAGCTGCCGTCACGCATGGGCTTGACCATGACGTCGGGCAGCACGGGCTGGATCTGCACCGAGCCGAACTTGAGGCCGGGCTTGGGGGTGAGCGTGCGGATCTCGGCGATCATCTCGGCGAGTTCCTGGCCATCGACGCCGACGGCGCGCTTCAGGGCCGCAAGGTTGTGGCTGCCGAGCAGTTCGAGATTCTCGAGCAGGAGCGCGATCTGCGGATCGTAGCGGTTCTGCTCCTTGAGCTGCAGGGCCAGGCATTCGGCCAGATTGCGGGCCATGACGCCGGGCGGATCGAAGGTCTGCATCACGCCGAGAACGGCTTCGATACGCGACAGGGGTGCGCCGAGCTTCAGGGCGAGATCGCCGAGGTCGCCCTGCAGGTAGCCCGCCTCGTCCACCATGTGGATCAGATGCGCGCCGATGATGCGCTCGATGGGATCGGTGATGACGAGGTTGAGCTGCGCGGTGAGGTGGTCGGCGAGCGACAGGCCCGCGGCCACATAGTCCTCGATGCTGCTGTCGTCGGCGTCGAAGCTGCCGCCGCCGGAGCGGACCGAGTTCCAGTTGCCAAGGTCGATGCCGGGCTGGTCGGGGCCGGCGCTGCTCGGGGCGCCGGTGTCGGAATTGGCGGATTGCGCGGGCCTGTCGGCGGCCATGCGGTCGGCCTTGGCCTCGCCGTTGAGCATGATCGGCTTCTGGTCGAGCGCCCAGTCGACGCCGTCGGCGTCGTCGCCCTCGCGCTCTCCGCGCTCGCGGCGCTCGACGCTCTCGGCCGGTTCGGGAGACGCTTCGTCCCGCTCCAGCAAGGGGTTACGCTCGAGCTCGGCCTCGACGAAGGAGCACAGTTCGACGTTCGAAAGCTGAAGCAAACGGATGGCCTGCTGCAGCTGGGGTGTCATCACCAGCTGCTGGCCTTGCCGTAGTTCAAGTTTCGGTATGAGCGCCATGCCTAGATCGTCACCAGGACTGGTCCAACGGTCAAGGTATAAGGTCGCCGCATTAACCGAACATGTCCCCCAGGTAGACCCGCCGGACATCCTCGTTGTTGATGATTTCCTGAGGGTTACCGTGTGTCAAAACCTGCCCGTCGTAAATAATGTAGGCACGATCGACGAGGCTCAGGGTCTCGCGGACATTATGGTCCGTGATTAGGACGCCGATGCCACGGGCGGTCAACTGGCGGACGAGTTGCTGGATATCGCCCACGGCGAGCGGGTCGATACCGGCGAAGGGCTCGTCGAGCAGCATGAACGAGGGACGCGAGGCAAGCGCCCGGGCGATCTCGCAGCGGCGGCGCTCGCCGCCCGACAGGGCCAGCGACGGCGACTTCCGAAGGCGGGTGATGCTGAATTCCTCGAGCAGGTTGTCGAGTTGCTCGCGCCGCTTCTTCTTTTTCGGCTCGACCAGTTCCAGCACGGCCATGATGTTCTGCTCGACCGTGAGGCCGCGGAAGATCGAGGCTTCCTGCGGCAGGTAACCGATGCCGAGCCGGGCGCGGCGGTACATCGGGAGGCGGGTGACGTCACGGCCGTCGAGCGTGATCTTGCCGGAGTCCGCGGCGACGAGACCGGTGATCATGTAGAAGGTCGTGGTCTTGCCCGCGCCGTTGGGGCCGAGCAGGCCCACGGCTTCGCCGCGGCCGGTGGCGAGGCTCACGCCCTTCACGACCTGGCGCGTGCCGTAGCTTTTCTTGATGTTCTCCGCCGTCAGCCAGTTCTGCCCGGCGTGCGGCTCCTCGTGGTGCTGATAGTGGCCCTGCACGCTCGGGGCGTGTCCGTTGCGGTTGTAATCGTCGAACGCCGGCGGGTCGTATTGATCGTACTGGCCGTAGCTCGCGGGCTGGATCGGCTCGCCGAAGCGTCCCGGCGGCGGACCGGGCGACCAGTCGTCCTGCGCGTGCTGCAGTTGCTGGGACAGGGACGGCGGAGCCTTGCCGAGCGCGGGCGGCTGCGTGCGCGGATTGCGGGCGCTGCCGCCGCGCGGCTTTGCCGGTTTGGCGCCCCAGCCGAATGGGAACAGCTTCATGCCGGCGCGTCCTGATCGCAGGGAAGATGGGACATTTCGTTCTTCACGCTAGTTGCCCCGCTGGACCGGGCTGGCACTCGTCGAGGGCTCCCAGCCTGCAGCGGGAGCCGCGGGCAGCGCCTTGATGACTTGCTTGGCCTTGTCCTCGATCTCTTTCGGATACGCGAGCAGGCATTGCCGCCCCGGCGGACACGGGCGGTTCTCGAAGCCGTTGTCGCTCGTTGCCTTCGCGTCGGGCGCCTTGTTGATAACCGGCGGGGGGACGCGCGCGGCCTCGGCTGCGGCCGCCGTCGCCTTCTCGTCGTTCTCGAACCGGTACATGCCGGTCGTGAGATCGATCTTCAGGCGCTCGCCCTTGACGCCGACCTTGCGCACTTCGCCGACGTCGTTGGCG
The DNA here is from genome assembly GCA_003963125.1 of Hyphomicrobiales bacterium. GTDB lineage: Bacteria > Pseudomonadota > Alphaproteobacteria > Rhizobiales > Hyphomicrobiaceae > AWTP1-13. Next base: position 8,607 of record RXJK01000028.1, on the reverse strand, counting down.
CGGATGATCGACACGTTGCCGAGCAAGAGGACGTTGTTGCCCTTCACGTCGAAGATGGCCTTGTCGCCGGTCGCCTGGTCGCCTTCCTTGGACGAGATGACGACCTTGTTGCGCGCCTCGATGCGGCTGATCTGCTGCGCGTTCTTGTCGGCTCCGTCAGGCCCCGCACCGGTCATGAAGTTGTTCTGCCCGTTGAGGAAGACCAGCATCTCCGGAGCCTTGACGACGAAATCGCCCTGCTGGGCTTTGACGGCGCCGCGGAAGGCCGCGACGTGCTGGGCTTCGAGGACCTCCAGGCTTTCGGCATCGATGTCCATCGGCGCATTGGGGTCGGACTTGAACGTGCCCATGGAGAGGAGCGAGGTTGGGTCTTCCTTGGTCGCTTTCGGCTTCGGGGCGGGATGTGCGGACTGCTCGGGGAAGAAGGTTGCCGCGATGCGCCCGGGCGGAGCCTGCTTGTCGCCGGGCGAATCGAGCCGCGTGCGGCCGACTTTGCGCTCGAGCCAGAGACGCTTGCCCTGCAGCGTGTTCTTGCCCTGCGTGATGAGAACGTTGCCGGTGAACAGCGCCGTGTCGGCCTTGGCGTCGAAATCGGCGACGTCGCTCGTGACGTGGCGGTCGAGGCCCATGGTCACCACCACGCCGGAGCGCGCGTAGAGGCGGGATACGCCGCCGGTATCGTCCGCGGCGGGCGCCTTGGCTTGTGGTGCCGCGCCGACGAAGCTGTCGGCGGCCTTGCCTTCGTAGGCGATCATCAGCTCGGGCGTCTTCAAGGTGCTGTCGCCCTGGGTCGCGACCACCTCGCCCGTGAACATGGCGACGTGGCTGCCGTCATCGAGGTCGAAGCGCTCGGAGCGCACGTCGATCGGCTGCTTGGAATCGCGGCCGAAGGCGGGCGTGGCGGACACCGCCGGCTTCTGCGGGGCCTGCGTCGTCTGCGTGGGCGCGAGGCGCACGTTGACCTGACCGAGGAACACCGCCTGATTGCTCGCGGTGTTGAAGGTCACGGAGTTGCCGCGGATCTCGCCGGTGGCCGAAGACATCTCCACGGGCTTCTTGGAAACGACCTTGCTCTCCTTCGAGTAGATCGTCGCCTCGGTGAGGCGCGCCTTCATGCCGTTCGAGGAATCGATCTCGATGCCGTCGAAAAGGGTGAGCTCGCTCTTGTTGTTGTCGTAGAGGCCGCGGCGGGCGCGGACGACCGTCTTGACGTTGTTGGCCTGGATCATGTCGCCGTCGATGTCGACGAGCTTGACCGGCGCGTTCTGGTTGAACTCGAGGATCGCCTTCTTGGCCCGGATCTCGTACTTGCCGCCGTCCTGCGTGGTGCCGAAGTAGGACGGGTTCTTCATCGTCAGGTCTTCGGACGTGACTTCCACCTGCCCGACGCGCACGTTGCCGACGCTGAGACTGAAGCTCGACAAAAGCGCCACCGCGTAGAAGCCGACGACGCCCACCGCGGCCACCGGCAGCGAGAACCGCATCAACCGGACGAGCGCCGTGTGCCGGCGCGCAGCCGAAAAGGCACGCTGCCGATCGGCCTCGAGCGACGTCTCGCCCCGTGTCCGGGACGGGCCGGCCGGGGGCATGTTCAATGCAAGGGCCATTACGGGCAGCGTTACCCCAGTCGCCAGCGTGCGTGGCGCAACCTCAGCGAGCCGTACGAGCTACTGCCCGGGAATGTGGGAGATAATTAGACCTGAAGCAAGGCGACCTCGGCCGGGGAGAGCAAATCCGGCCGTTCATCCCCAACTGCCTGCCGTCTTAACCTTTTTGTGACTTCAGGCCAGGGCCTTACGGACCGCGGCGCGAATCTGATCCAGGGTGAACGGCTTCGGCAGGATGCCGCCGGTGCGGGCCTTGAGGTTCTCGGCCCGTTCCAGGCCACCCGTGAAACCCGACATCAGGATCACCTTCAGCCCCGGACGGGCGGCCAATGCCTTCTCGACGAGGCCGACGCCATCGAGGCCCGGCATATCCACATCCGAGATCAGCAGGTCGATCGGCGCGCCGCCCTCGATGTGCTCCATCGCTTCCATGCCGTCGTGGGTGGCCGTCACCTGGTGCCCGTCGCCGGTCAGGGCGTGGCGCACCATCTCGCACGTCGCCGGCGTGTCTTCAGCCACAAGAATCCGCGCCATATCTTTCCTCGCCTCGTGGTTCAGGCCCGTGGTGGAGGCTCGATCGGGATGTGGGCGGTTACGCCTCCACGAGGCGTCCGACGAACGGCAGCTCGCGGAAGCGGTGCGCCGCATCCATGCCGTAGCCTATCACGAACACGCCCGCCGGACAGTCGAACACGTGGTAGTCCGCCGAGATCTGCACGGCCCTGGGCACATCTTTCTTGAGCAGGACGCACGTGAGGACCTTGCGCGCGCCGCGCGCGGTGATCAGGTCCTTGGCGAAGGCGAGCGTGCGGCCGGATTCCAGAATGTCGTCGATGATGATCACGTCGCGGCCGGCGACGTCGGCCTCGATGTCGCGCAGGATCTCGACCTTGCCCGTCGAGGTGGTGCCCGACTTGTAACTGGACAGCGTGACGAAATCGACCTCCGGCGACATGCCCGTCTTGTGGAGCGCGCGAATCAGGTCGGCGGCGAACACGAAGCTGCCCTTCAGGATCGCCACCACGAGCGGGCGCTGCATGCCGACGGCATTGAGTTTGCCCGCGATTTCGCCTATGCGGCGGGCGATATCCTCGGCGGAGAAGATGACTTCGATGCGCGGCGCTGCGCCGTTGGACATGGGGAGATCCGAAGCAACGAAAAGGGGGCTGGAGGCGCGGACGTTAGCCGCGTTTGGCGGCGATGGATAGCACCGGCGGCGGTTGGCGCGCGGGAAAAGGTGGCGGCGCAGGCGGTCCGCCACGGGGCGGCCCAGAAGCGGTGTCAAAAGGCCATGCCCGCAGCCCATCGAGCCGCCACATTCGGTCACGATTGATCGCTATTCACCCGACTCGGTAGTACGTAAGGACACCCACGATGCGTGGGAGCGCGAGAGGCGGAGCGTGATAAGGCTCGAGGGGATTGCTTTAAGGTATGGCCGCGGCAACGACGTGCTGCGGGACGTGAGCTTTCATCTTCGCCCGGGATCCTTCCACTTCCTGACTGGACCTTCCGGCTCCGGCAAGACGTCGCTCCTGCGGCTCCTCTTCATGTCCATCCAGCCGACGCGCGGCCACATCCATATCCTCGGCCAGGATGCGAGCCACATCAACGCCGCGCGGCGAGCAAACCTGCGCCGGCGCATCGGCATCGTGTTCCAGGATTTCCGGCTGCTCGACCACCTGACGACGTGGGAGAACGTGGCGCTGCCCCTGCGCGTCACCGGCAAGCGGATTTCGGACTACAAAGAAGACGTGACGGACCTTCTGCAATGGGTCGGGCTCGGCGACCGCATGTATTCCTACCCGCACGTGCTCTCGGGCGGCGAAAAGCAGCGCGCGGCCATCGCACGCGCGGTCATCAACAAGCCGGAACTGCTGCTGGCGGACGAGCCCACCGGCAACGTCGACCCGCAGATGGCGCGGCGGCTCCTGCGCCTCTTCATCGAGCTCAATCGTCTCGGGACGTCCGTCGTCATCGCGACCCACGACCATCAATTGATGCGGCAGACCAAAGCGCCGCGCCTGGAGCTGCACGACGGCCATGTCCGGATCGTATGACAGGCCCACAGGGCCGCCCACAGCGCAGGGCCACTATCGGGTGGAGCAGGATCCCTATGCGGACGGCTACACCGAGACGATCGGACCCGGGCCGTTCGCCGAGACGCATCCGCCGGTTCCGCTGCCGCAGCACCACGCGCCGCAGCTCGCCTCCGATGCCGCGCCAACGCGACGCGTCCGAGCCGACGGGGCGCCGGCTGCCGCGCCGATCGTTCCCGCGGGCTCCGTCACGGGCCGCTCGCTGACGCTCGTCATCACCATCATGTGCTTCCTCGCCTGCCTGACGGCGGGTTCGGTCTACATGATGAACCAGTCCGCCTCGGCCTGGATGCGCGACATCGCCAGCGAGGTCACCGTGCAGGTGGAGGCGCGCGAGCGCACCGACACCGACAAGGTGGCGGCGGATGTCGCCAATTTCCTGCAGCAGCAGCCGGGCATCGCCCGGGCCCGCGCGCTCAATCTCGACGATGCCGCTTCGCTGCTGGAACCCTGGCTCGGGCAGACGGACGTACTGAAGGCGCTCCCCGTTCCGCGCCTCGTGGCGGTCGAAGTCGATCGCGCGACGCCGCCCGATATCGAGGGCCTGCGCGCGGCGCTCGCGCGCCAGTTCAAGGGCGTGACGCTCGACGATCACCGCCGCTGGCAGCAGCAGATCCGTACCATCACGCGCTCGTTCGCGCTCGGCGGGCTCGCGATCCTGCTGCTCGTCGGTGCGGCGACCACCGCGATCATCGTTTCGGCGACGAAGAGCGCCATGGCGTCGAACCGGGACATCGTCGAAGTGCTGCATTTCGTCGGCGCCACGGACCGCTTCATCGCGCGGGAATTCGAGCGGCATTTCCTGAGGCTCGGGGTCCGGGCCGGCGTGGTCGGCGCCATCTGGGCCACCCTGATCTTCCTGACGATGCCGACGGTGATGGAGCTGCTCGGCGGGGGCAGCGTCAGCATCGGCGAGATCCGCCGGCTGATCGGGATCGCCACCCTCGACGTGCCGGGCTACCTGCTGCTCGGCATCGTGGTTCTGGTCATCGCCTCCCTGTGCATGCTCACCTCACGGATCGGCGTCTACCGCATTCTCAACAGCCAACATTGACAGCCCCGCCGACGCCTGGGAACCTCCCGCCCGCAATGACACCGCCGGGTTCGGCGGTTGGAACAGAAGCCCACGGGCAAACGAGGGGACCGGCCGCCCGATCGGCGACCTAACGTGGCGCACGGCATGAAAAAGCTTCTTGCTGGCCTTGCCCTGATCAGTTTCGCGTTCGTGGCCGGCTTCGTCATCTTCGCGAGCGCGATCGGCCGACCGGCCGGTCAGCCGCCCGGCAAGGCGGACGGCATCGTCGTGGTCACGGGGGGCGAGCACAGGCTGGTCGAGGCGGCGCGACTCCTGTCGGAGGGAAACGCGAGACGGCTCCTCGTCTCAGGCGCCAACCGGATGGTGTCGCGGGAGGACATCCTGCGCCGGTCAGGACTCGACCCCGCACTCTATGACCGGGTGGACATCGGCTACGAGGCGCTCGATACGATCGGCAACGCGGAAGAGACGCGCGACTGGGCCCAGGCCAAGGGCTTTGGCCGCATCATCATCGTGACCTCCGCCTATCACATGCCGCGCACGTTGATCGAACTGCGCCGGGCGCTGCCGGAGGCGACCTTCGTTCCCTACCGCGTCATCAACCACAAGCTGCACGCGGAGCGTTGGTGGCTGCACCTCAGCACCGCCCGCCTCTTGCTTTCCGAATACATCAAGATCATTCCTTCGGCCGCGCGGCTGGCTCTGGCCCGGCTCGCGCGCCGGATCGGGGCACCAGAACTCGCCGAGGGCGAGGCGCCCGGGCCGGGACAGGCTTCCGGCCGCTCGTGAAGGCGTGAGAACGGGTCATGGTGCGCTCCTTCGTCTACTTCGTGACGTTCTACATCGTCACGGCCCTCTACCTCGTCCTGGGGAGCTGGCTGCTGCTCGGGCCCCGCCGGTGGGCGATGGAGGGCCTGCGCATCCACGGCCTCACCTGCGTGTGGCTGCTGAAAGTGATCGTGGGCACGCGCTTCGAATTGCGCGGGGCCGAGAAATTGCCGGCGAGGCCATTCCTCGTCGTCTCCAAGCATCAATCGGCCTGGGACACGTTCGGGCTGATCCCCGTGTTCCACGATCCGGCCATGGTGATGAAGGCGGAGCTCGGCTGGATCCCCTTCTATGGCTGGTTTAGCCACAAGTTCGAGCACATCTTCGTCAAGCGCGACAAGGCGGCCGTGGCCCTGAAGGCATTGATCCGGGACGCGAAGGACCGCGCCGCGCAGGGGCGCGAGATCGTCATCTTCCCGGAAGGTACGCGGCGGGCGCCCGGCGCCCCGCCGGACTACAAGCCCGGCTACATCGCGCTCTACGAGAGCCTCGGCGTGCCGGCGGTGCCGGTGGCGCTCAACTCGGGCATCTTCTGGCCGCGGCGCAGCAGCATGCGCTATCCCGGAACCATCGTGGTCGAGATTCTGGAGCCGGTGCCGGCGGGGCTGAAGCGCAACGAGGCGCGGCGTATCATCGAAGAGCGCATCGAGACCGCGTGTGCCGCGCTCAATGCGGAAGCCGCCGCCGTGCGCGATGCGCCGCCGACGGCAATCGCGGCTGTCGCTGGGTCTCACGCGGCAGCCTGAACGCGATCAGTTGCCGGGGAGCACGAGGATCTTCGGGTTGCCGGGCAGCGTCGCCTGCGACACGACGATCACCGACGCATCCGACATCTCGACAGGGAAGTCGCCGCGCACCCGGTCGAGGAAGCGGTCGAGCGTGTACGTATTGAAGTAGTGCATCGGCAAGATGAGGCGCGCGCGGAGCGCCTTCAGCACTTCGACCATGCCGGCCGTATCCATCGTGTAGCTGCCGTCGATCGGCACCATCACCACGTCGAGCTGGCCGATCTGCCCGATCTGCTCGGGCGTCAGAGTGTGATGCAGGTGACCGAGGTGGCCCACGCACATGCCCGCCACCTCGAAAATGAAGATCGAGTTGCCGTAGGAAACAGCGCCCCCCGCCCAATCGCGTATGTTCGTCGGCACGTTGCGGATACGCACATCGCCGACCGTGAGGTCGTGACGGGCGGGTCCGCCTTCCGGGTTCCAGCCGCGGAGCACGTGGGCGATGCCGGGGTCGGGGGCCATGGAAAAGTGCGTCGTGTGCGCCCGGTTCATGGTGGCGACGTCGGGCGTCACGGCCGGGCGCAGGTAATCGTTGTAGTCCGTCGCGATCTTGATGCCGCCGGCGCTTTCGATGAGCCAGGTGGCGTGGCCTACGAACGTCAGGCGGATCTCGGAGGGCTGCAGGGCGACCGGGCGGAACTGGGCCTTCTGCACGAGGCTCGGCGCATTGGCGACAGCGAGGCAGCGGTCGCCGGCGGGCTGAGCCCATGCGGCGGTCGGGACGAGCCCGAGTGCGAGGAGCAGTCCGAACCCGAGAAGGGCCGGCAGGAAAGATCCGGGTTTGAACGTAAGCCAGGGGGCACGCCGCATGCATTAATGGTAATCTGCGCTCTTGCGGCGCGCCAAGCCGGAATTCCTGCGCACACGAGAGTTTGACTGCGTAGCGCCGACCCGCCCTATTCAAGTTCCAGGTCGGGTGCCACACAGTCGTCGAGGGACGTCCTCAACCGCCGGATCACGACCCCCATGCAGCAATCGCCCCGCTCTCCGAGGCCGCCGTCCTCGCGCACCGTGCGCACCGAACCCATACGTCGGCAGCCGGAGCCCGGAATGTCGCCGCTGGTGATCGGTGTCCTGGCGTTCGTCATCGTGGTGGGCGTCGTCATCGGCGGCGGGCTGGCCTTCCTGTTCTTCGCGGCACCGGCCGACATGGTGCGCGAGCGCCTCGTCGCGGAAGTGCGGGCCCAGACGGGGCGGACGCTCGCGATCGATGGCCCCGTCTCCTTGAGCGTGTTCCCGACGACTGGAGTGACGCTCTCTGCGGTGTCGCTGTCCTCGCCGCCGGGCTTCAGCCGTTCGGAGCCGCTGCTCAGGGCGCGCCGGATCACGGTCGAAGTGGGGCTGGGCGCCCTCCTCTCGCAGAAAGCGGAGATCCGCCGCGTCACGCTCGGCGAGCCGGAGTTCCGCCTCGTCGTCGACCGGGACGGGCGGCGCAACTGGGATTTTGCCGCGTTGAGTGCACCGGTCCGCTATGCGCAGGCGCGCGGCGGCGCGGTCAGGGATGCGGCGCCAGTGCCGGGCGCGCGCAGCCCCGACATCCGCCCCCTGCTGGCGGCGCTGGTGGCTGCGGGGCCGGTAGAGGCGCAGATCGACAACGGGCGCGCCACCTACAGGGACGATCGGAACGGCGAGACGCTCGACGTCACCGGCATCACCGGCACGGCGAGCCAGGATGCCCGTGGGGCGGCTGCTGCCCGGGGCCGCTTTTCAATCCGCGGCCAGGCGCTCGACCTCAACGCACGGCTGGAGGCGCCGCGCACGCTTCTCTCCGACGGCAAGGGCGAAGTGTCCCTGAAGGTCAACGGCGCGCCGGTGCAACTCGGGCTCGACGGAACGATCCGGCTCGCCGGCACGCGCGGCTCGTTCGACGGCAGCCTATCGATCGACAGCCGCTCGCTCGGCGCACTCGGGGCCATGCTGGGGCGGCCGGAGGCGGCGGCGGAAAACGCCAGCCTCTCGTTCTCGTCGCGCGTCGCCTATGGGGACGACCGGCTGTCGCTGGTCAATTTCAAAGGGGCGCTCGCCGGCAAGCCGGCGCAGGGCTCCCTGGCGGTGGACCTCAGGGGGGAGAAACCCCGCATCACGGGTTCGGTGGAGCTTGCGGCGCTCGATTTCGGCGCCATACTTCTGCGCAGTGCCGACGGACCGGAGCCCGGCGCGCGGCCGCAGATGCCTGCTGCGCCGGGGCCGGTTCGCCAGGCCGATCCCATCGGGGACCTGCTGCGGCGGCCCGAGGCGCAGCCAGGGGCGCC
>RXJK01000345.1 GCA_003963125.1 Hyphomicrobiales bacterium | reverse complement strand
CTTGTCACCGGGGACCTTGCGGGCTCCTGCCCGCCTTCATCATCCCACAACTTCGACTGACAGGGACCTTGCCCCGTCGTGGAAAACTTCAACCCGGCGAGGTCCCGGACAGCCGGGCCTCCGGCCCGTCTTCCGGGAACGCAAAGCGGTTGGAGTGATCGTCGCGAGACCAGCCAAGCATTCCCTCTCCCAGGAGCGCAGCGAAGTGGGGAATGGGTTAGGGTGAGGGGCGGAAACATGCGAACGTCAATATCCTCACACTCCTTTATGCGTCCCCGGAAAGCGCGGAGCGCTTGTCCGGGGCCTTGCCCGGTTGTGGAAAACTCAGCCCGGCAAGGTCCCGGACAGCCGGGCCTCCGGCCCGTCTTCCGGGAACGCAAAAGGGTACGTGCAGGTGCGCAAGCGCAAGCCCCTCGGAATCACGGCGGCGGCCGAGCTGCTACGACGTTGGCGTGACAGAAGCCATGCAGCAGGCGGGCAGCACGGGGTGCAATTCGGCTCACGCCCGTCGCAATTGCTGGCCTATGGTGCCGGCGATTCCCCGAAACCCCGCGCACCCCCGCCGCCGTTCCAGCAGGTCCATGCAAAAAGCCAATCCGCAGGTGCTGCCCAAGATCCATCTCGCCGGTACGGCCGATCCCGTGCGCGCGATCCTCTTCATGTGCCTTGCGGGCGCGCTGTTCGCGTGCCTCGACACAACGGCGAAGTATCTCGTGCTCGTGCCGCAACTGCCGATGAGCCAAGTCGTGTGGATGCGCTATGTGGGGCAGTTCGCGGCGATGATCGTGGCGCTGGGCGCCGTGGCGGTGCCGAACCTTTTGCGGACGGAGCGGCTCGGGGCACAGCTCGTGCGCTCGTGCCTGCTGCTGGGCTCGACGGCCTTCAACTTCCTGGCGCTGCTCTATCTGCGGCTCGATCAGACGACGACGGTGAGCTTCCTGTCGCCGCTGCTCGTTGCCATTCTCGCGGGGCCTCTGCTGGGTGAGTGGATCGGATGGCGGCGGGCGGTGGCGATCCTCGTCGGGTTCGCGGGCGTGCTGCTGGCGGTGCGGCCGGGGCTCTCGGGCTTCCATCCTGCGTTCTTCTTCGCGTTCGCGTGCGTGGGGTGCAACGCGTTCTTCTCGATCATCACGCGTTATCTCGCCGCGCACGATTCCTCCGAGGTGACGCTGTTCTATTCGATGCTGGCCGGCACGTTCCTCGTCGCGCCGCTCGCCATCGCCGACTGGGTCGCGCCCGCCGATCTCAAGACATGGGCGCTACTGCTCGCCATGGGGCTCTACGGCGCCATCGGGCACTACTGCTTCATCCTCGCGCATCGCTATGCGCCGGCCTCGCGCGTGGCGCCGTTTGTCTACATCACGCTGCTGACGCACTCGTTCGCGGGCTTCCTGGTGTTCGGCCAGGTGCCGGATGCGTGGACGCTCGCCGGTGCGCTGGTGGTGATCGGCTCGGGGCTCTATCTCTTCCATCGCGAGCGGATCACGGCGCGCGCGGAGGCGCTCGCGATGACGTCGCAGGCGGGACCCGGGCGCTGAGGCGTCAGGCCGCGAAGCCCTGCGTCGCGGCGCCGAAGCCCGCGAGCGCGCGCTTCCTCGGCACGATCCTGAGCTTGCCGCCGCACTGCTCCGGCGCGACGGTCGAGACGTGATCGGCGGCGACCAAGAGTTTGCCGAGATCGATGCCGGTCGCGACGCCCATGTGCTCGAAGGCGAAGACGAGATCCTCCGTCGCCGTGTTGCCGGCGGCGCCCGGCGCGAAGGGGCAGCCGCCGAGACCGCTCGCGGCGCCGTCGATCACCGTCACGCCCTGGCGGTAGGCCTCGATGGCATTGGTGACGCCGAGGCCGTAGGTGTCGTGGCCGTGGTAGGCGAGGCGCACGCGGTCCGTCTGGTAGCGCGGCACGAGCTTGGAAAAGAGATGCGCAACGTGATCGGGCGCGGCGCGGCCGGTCGTGTCGCAGATGCCGATCTCGACGTCGGGCGCGGCGGCGATGACGCGTTCCACTGCGCGCTCGACGCTGGCCTCGGGCACGCGGCCTTCCCACGGGCAGTCGAAGCAGACCGAGAGGCCGAGGCGAAGCTTCGCCTTGCCGGCGCCCATCGATCCCCAGGCGGCGGCGAAATCCTTGAAGCTGTCGTCCACCGTGCGGCGCACGTTCGACATGTTGTGGCTCTCGGTGACGGAGATCACCCAGCTGATCTCGGTGATGCCGGCGGCGAGCGCGCGCTCGAGCCCCTTGCCGTTGGGGACGAGGGCCACTTTGCGCAGGCCCGCGGGGAGCTTCGCCGCCTGCAGGATGTCGAGGATGTCGGCCATCTGCGGCAGCGCCTTCGGGCTCACGAAGGAGCCGATCTCCATGCGCGTGACGCCGGTGGCCGCCAGTTCCTCGATGAGCGCGATCTTGCGCTCGGTCGGGATGAACGGCTTCACGGCCTGGAAGCCGTCGCGCGGGGCGACTTCGACGATTTCGATCTTCGGCTTTTGTGCGCTCATGGCAGCCTCTTCATTTCGTCTCGGACGTGGGTGTCAGGAAATCGAAGTCGCAGCCGTCGGGGGCCTGCAGCACGCGGTCGCGGAACAGGCGGTCGTAGCCGCGCAGGGTGGAATTGTCGGACGCCTGCCATCTGGCGCGGCGTGTGGCGAGTTCGGCCTCGTCGACGAGGAGATCGAGGCGGCGCTCCTTGACGCTGAGGCGGATCTTGTCGCCGGTCTCGACGAGGGCGAGGGGGCCGCCGACGGACGCTTCGGGCGCCACGTGCAGCACGATCGTGCCGTAGGCGGTGCCGGACATGCGCGCGTCCGACATGCGCACCATGTCCTTCACGCCCTGGGCCAGCAGCTTCTTCGGGATCGGCAGGAAGCCCGCTTCCGGCATGGCGGCGGGGCTCTTGGGGCCGGCGTTCTGCAGCACGAGAAAGTCGTCGGCCGTGACGTCAAGATCGGGATCGTCGATGCGGGCCGCGAGATCTTCCAGCGAGGAGAAGACGACGGCCCGGCCGGTGCGCTCGAAAAGTTCCGGCGTGGCGGCGGAGCGCTTGAGGATCGCGCCGTCGGGGGCGAGCGATCCGAACAGGGCGACGAGGCCGCCCTGCGGCTCGTGCGGCTCGGCGGCGGATTTGATGACGCGGCGGTCGACGTAGTGGCCCTCTTCCGCAGCGAGGCGTTCGCGCAGGGTCTCGCCGGTGATGGTCATGCAGTCGAGGTTCAGGAGCGGCTTCAGTTCGCGCAGGACGGCGCCAATGCCGCCCGCGGCGAAGAAGTCTTCCATGTAATAGGTGTCACCGACGGGCTTCACGGCGGCGAGCACGGGCGTCGTGTCGGAGAGTTCGTTCAAGCGCTTCAGGTCGAGCTTCAGGCCAAGACGGCCGGCGATCGCCGCGAGGTGCACGACGCCGTTCGTCGAGCCGCCAAGGGCCAGCAGCACGCGCAGCGCGTTGTCGAGCGCGCCCTGCGTGATGATCTTGTCAGGCGTGAGATCGCCGCGGGCCAGCGCCACGGCGCGGACACCCGTTGCTTCCGCCGCGCGCAGGCGGTCGGCGTGGACTGCGGGAATGGCGGCGGTGCCGGGCAGCGTCATGCCGAGGGCTTCGGCAATCGCGGCCATGGTGGAGGCCGTGCCCATGACGGCGCAGGTGCCGCACGTCGTCACGAGACGGCCCTCGACGGCCTCGATCTCGGGCTTCGACAACTTGCCCGCGCGGTATTGCGTCCAGAACTTGCGGCAATCGGTGCAGGCGCCGACGCGATCATCGCCATAGCGCGATGTCATCTGCGGGCCGCCGATGAGCTGGATCGCGGGCTTGCCGGCACTTGCCGCGCCCATGAGCTGCGCGGGCACCGTCTTGTCGCAGCCGCCCATCAGCACCACGGCGTCCATGGGCTGGGCGCGGATCATCTCCTCGGTGTCCATGGCCATGAGGTTGCGGAACTTCATGGAGTTCGGCGCGAGCGTCGATTCGTGCAGCGAGATGGTCGGGAACTCGAGCGCGAGGCCGCCCGCCGTGGCGATGCCGCGCTTCACCGCGTCGAGGAGTTCAGGAAAGTGGCGATGGCAGGGATTGAACTTGGAATGCGTGAAAGCGATGCCGACGACGGGGCGCGTCAGTTCGTCGTGACTATAGCCCATCGACTTGGCGAAGGCGCGGCGCATGTAGATGGAGAAGTCGCGGTCGCCGTAGTTCTGCAGGCCGCGCAGGAAGCCGCGGTCGTCGCCGTCGGAGCCCTGGGCCTTGGTACCGCCCGTCTTCGCGTTGGTCTTCTTGCCTGCCATGGCTTCCCTTGCTGCCGTCCCGTGTTTGCGGTGTTTCTTAGCATGCCGCTTCAGGGAGCTGTCACCGCTTCGCCCTGAAACTCCGTTGTGCGCCTGCCCTGATGCTGGTGCGGCCGCGGTTCAGGCTCGCTCCCGTGACCGTTTGGTGCGAACAGGTTGCGCTGGCCCCATGCGCGCGTCGCCCCAGGTTTTGAGAGCTGCGATAACAGGAGCGAGGCTGCGGCCGTCGGACGTCAGGTCGTACTCGACCCGCGGCGGGACCTCGGCATAGACGGTGCGGCGCAGGAGTTCATCCTCCTCCAGCTCGCGCAGCTGGCGCGTCAGCATGCGCTTTGTGATGCCGGTGAGACGCCGGTTCAGCTCGTTGAAGCGCAGCGTGCCATCCTTCAGGAGGTGATAGAGGATGACGCTCTTCCACTTGCCGCCGATGAGGTCCATCGCCGCCTCGACGGGGCAGCCTTCGGCGCAGTCGTACCTGCGGATCTTGCGCATGACGAACGTCGTCCTGGTGTCAGAAAGTGTACCTGGAGGCGTTTTTTTGCCTATAGCCCGGAATGTATCCATGAACTAAGTGCTCCCACACATTCCATTGGTCAAGAGGAGAGCCTGATGCGTGCTGTCGGTTATCTCAAGAGCCTGCCGATCGAAGATCCCGCCTCGCTGCAGGACGTCGATATCCCGGCGCCTGTTCCGGGCAAGCGCGATCTCGTCGTGCGGGTCGAAGCCATCTCGGTCAATCCGGTCGATGCCAAGATGCGCAAGCGCGCGCAGCCGACGGGGACCGCGCCGGCGATCCTGGGATGGGACGCGGTCGGCACGGTCCATCAAATCGGGCCAGACGTGACGCTGTTCAAGCCGGGCGACAAGGTCTGGTACGCCGGATCGATCGCGCGGCCCGGTGCCAACAGCGAGCTGCATGCGGTGGACGAGCGCATCGTGTCGCTGCGGCCGACCTCGCTGTCGATCGAGCAGGCGGCCGCCCTGCCGCTCACGGCGATCACGGCCTACGAGATGCTGTTCGACCGGCTGGGACTGGTGCCGGGGCATATGGCTGTGGGCGGCAACATCCTGATCGTCGGCGGCGCAGGCGGTGTCGGCTCGATCGCGATCCAGCTCGTGCGCGCCTTGACGGGCCGCACTGTCATCGCCACGGCCTCGCGGCCCGAGACGCAGGCGTGGGTGCGGGAACTCGGTGCGCACGTCGTGATCGATCACGCCAAGCCGCTGTCGCAGGAATTGAGGCGCGCCGGAATTGCTTCGGCGGACCTGATTTTCTCGACCAATCAGTCGGACCGCCATTGGCCGGAGATTGTGGAAACGTTGACACCCCAAGGCCGCGTCGGCCTCATCGACGATCCCGAGCCCATCGACGTGCGCATGCTGAAGCGCAAGAGCGGTGCGCTCGTCTGGGAGCTGATGTTCACGCGCGCGATCTTCGAGACGCCGGACATGATCGCGCAGCACAAGTTGCTGGCCGAGGTGGCGCGCCTTGTCGATGCGGGAAAGCTGCGCACGACGCTGTCGGAGGTGCTGGGGCCGATCAATGCGGCCAACCTGCGCCGCGCGCATGCGCTGATCGAAAGCAACACGACGAAGGGCAAGCTCGTGCTCGCGGGCTGGTAGGAACATCCCAACGTCGTGCTAGCGCGCCGTTGCCTTGGCCGCGCCGGCGATCCAGCGCGCGAAGGTCTGCACGCGCGCGTCGCCGGCGAGTGCTGCCGGCCATTTGACGAGATGCACCTTGCTCGACGGCATTTCCCAGGCGGGCGGCAGGACGCGGGCAAGGCGCTTTTCGGCGAGGGCGTCCGCCACCAGGAGGGATCGGCCGAGGGCAACGCCCAGCCCGCGCTGAGCGGCGGAGAGCGCGGTGGCGATCGCATCGAAGCGGACGCCACGGGGGACCGGCGCCTCGATGCCGAGGCGCTCAAACCAGACGTTCCAGGACCACTCTGCGCCGACGTCGGGGCCGGCGCGACCCTTGTGCACGATGGGCATCCGGGCGAGCAGGTGCACGTCCTTGAGAGGCTTGCCGCGTGGCAGCAGGTGGGGCGGTGCGACGGGGAAGACATTCTCGCGGAAGAGGATGCGTTGCGTGGAGGTGTTGCGCGCCTGATCGGCGGGCCGCCACAGGATCTGCACGTCGAGGTCGAGCGCGCGGGCGTGCGCCTCGCTTTCGGCAATCACGATCTCGAGGTCGATCTCGGGGTGTTCGCTGGCAAACTCCGGCAGGCGTGCCAGCAGCCAATGCTGGGCGAGCGCGGTGCCGAGCCCGACCTTGAGCGCCGCGCCGGGCACGCTGGCGCGCGCCCTGGCCCGAAGCTCAGCCATCTGATCGAGGAGCTCTGTCAGCCCTTCGGCGAGGGATACGCCGGCGCGGGTCGGGGTGAAGCCCTGCGCGGTGCGGCGCAGGAGGGGCGTGCCGATGAAGCGTTCGAGCTTCTTCAGGCGATGACTGATCGCGCTCTGCGTGAGGCCGAGCTCGCGCGCAGCCAACGTGACGCTGCGATGGCGCAGGGATGAATCGAGGGCGACCAGGGCGTCGAAGGGCGGCAAGCGGCGCATGACGCATCATGAAACATTTTCATGACGATTTGAAGCATGCGCATTGGCATTTCAACGCGTGTGCGGGCACATCATGGGGCTCTCGCTGACCGCAAGGCTTCCATGCAACGCAACTTTGCTTCCTCTGCGCCGTCTCGTGGCGTGCGTCCCGCGTTCTTCCTGGGGCTCGGATCTTTCCTAACGCAATTCGACGTCACGTCCGTGATCATCGCCACCGGCGACATCGCGCGCGATTTGGCGTTCGAGCTGCGCGGCGTCGCCTGGATCATCGATGCCTATAGTGTGGCTTTCGTCGCGGCGCTGCTGATGTGCGGTGCTCTCGCCGATCGCTTTGGCCGGCGCAGGGTGCTGCTCGCTGGAAACATGCTGTTTGCGGCCGCTTCGCTCGTGTGCGCGGCGGCGATCGGGGGCCCGATGCTGTGGGCCGGACGCGCGCTGCAAGGTATCGGGGCCGCGGGGATCGTCACGGGTGCCATCGCGCTCGTCGCAGCGCAGTACCCCGAGCCGGCGGCGCGCGCACGTGCGCTTGGGCTTTTCGGCGTGCTCTCAGGTGTGGCCATGGCCCTGGGGCCGACGCTCGGCGGCCTGATCACGCAGGCCTGGGGCTGGCGCTGGATCTTCCTGATCAACCTTCCGGTGTGTGTTGCCATCGGCCTTGCCGTTCCGGGGCTGGTGCCGGAGATCTTCGAGGGTGTGCGGCGGCGGATCGACGGGGTGGGCGTGGGGCTCGTCACCCTGGCG
>RXJK01000368.1 GCA_003963125.1 Hyphomicrobiales bacterium | reverse complement strand
GAAGTCGGTGTCGGTGCGCAGCATAGCGTTCATGGCCACGAGCAGCCGCATGAAGCGCAGCGATCAGCGCAGCGGCACGGTGCCGAGAGCGGCGAGGATGCGTTCGGGCGTGAAGGGTTGCGCGAGGACGCGCGTCTTGAAGGGGCGCAGCGCGTCGTTGATGGCGTTCATGATGGCTGCGGGTGCGCCCGCCGTGCCGGCCTCGCCCGCGCCCTTGGCGCCGAGTTCGCTCTCGCGCGTGGGCGTTTCGACGTGGCCGACTTCGATGTCGGGCATCTCGGCCGCCATCGGCACCAGATAGTCGGCCATCGTTCCGACCATGAGCTGGCCGTCGGGCGAATAGATGCAGTGCTCGTAGAGCGCGCCGCCGATGCCCTGCACGACGCCGCCGCGCACCTGCTCGTCGACGAGCAGCGGATTGATGACGCGGCCGCAGTCCTCCACCACCCAATGCTTCAGGAGCTTCACGAGCCCCGTCGCCACATCCACCTCCACGTAGCTCGCCTGGATGCCGTTGGTGAAGGCGAAGGGGAACTGCTTCGGCGTGAAGTGCCGCGTCTGCATGAGTTCGCGCGGCACGTCGGGGGGGAGCGTATCGCCGCGGAAGTAGACGACGCGGCCCAATTCCGCGAGCGGCATGCGCTCGGCCCCCGTCGCCTTGTCGACGATCAGGCCATTCACGAGATCGAGGCCCTCGGGGGCCGCCTGCAGCATGGCGCCCGCCACCTTGAGCGCGGCCTCCTTCACCGCACGGCCCGCCTGCAGCGCCGCCTCGCCACCGATGCCCGCGCCGCGGCAGGCCCAGGTGCCGCCGCCGTAGGGCGTCGTCAGCGTGTCGCCCGTGAGAACGCGCACAGTCTCGATGGGCACGCCGACGGCCTCCGCCACGATCTGGCGCATGATGGCTTCCGTGCCCTGCCCCTGCTCCGTGACGCCGGTCGCGGCGACGACCGAGCCGTCGGGATCGATGCGCACGGTGCAGCCGTCCTGCGCCGAGATGCGCGCGCCGCCGATGCCGTACATGAAGGGCGAGGGATTGGTGAGCTCGATGAAGGCCGCAAAGCCGATGCCGCGGTGGACGCCCTTGGCGCGCAGCGCATCGCGCTCCGCGCGCAGCTTCGCATAGTCCATCATGGCTTCGAGCTGCTGCAGGGAGGCTTCGTGCGACAGCCCCTCGAAGCGCATGCCGGCGGGCGAGGTGCGCGGATAGCTGTCGTCGCGCATGATGTTCTTGCGGCGAATGTCGAGCGGGTCCAGCCCGAGGGCCTCGGCGGCGAGATCCATCAGCCCTTCGGTCACCGTCGTGGCGACCGGGTGGCCTACCGCGCGGTACTGGCAGGTCGGCGTCTTGTTCTGCAGCACCACGGTCGTTTTCGCGCGGTAGTGCGGAAAGTCGTAGGGACCGCCCACGAGGTTCACGACCTGGTTGCCTTCGACGGCGCTGGTGCGCGGATAGACGGAGTAGGGCCCGATCCCCGTCAGGTCGTCCACGTCGATGCCGAGGATGCGGCCTTCCGCATCCACCGCCATCTTCGCGTGGATACGATGGTCGCGGGCGTGGATGTCGGTCGAGAAGCTCTCGAGGCGATCGGCGATGAACTTCACCGGCCGGCCCATGATCTTCGCTATCGCCACCACGGCGACCTCGTCGGGATAGACGTGCACCTTGATGCCGAAGGAGCCGCCGACGTCGCCGCAGATGACGCGGATATCGCCTTCGGCCATGCGCAGGTGCTTGGCGTAAACGCCCTGCAGCATGTGCGGCGCCTGCGTCGACTGGTAAACCGTCAGCCGGCCGGAGCCGCGATTGTATTCGGCGAGGATCGAGCGCGGCTCGAGCGTCACGCCCGTATGGCGCCCGGTGTGATAGGTCGCCTCGACGATCTTGTGCGCGCTCTTGAAGGCGTCCTCGATGTTGCCGCTCTCGTTGACGCGCTGGAACACGAGGTTGTCGCCGAGATCCTTGTGGATCACGGGTGTCGCGGCATCGAGCGCCGTCTCCATGTCGACGACGGCGCGCAGTGGCTCATAGTCGATGGCGACGAGCGCCGCCGCGTCCTCGGCAATGGCGCGCGTCTCGGCCACCACCGCGACAACAGCCTCGCCCATCCATGTCGCGGTCTCGACCGGGAGCGGCAATTGCGGCGCGGACTTCATGCCCTTGAGATGGGCGAGGATCGCCACCCAGGGCTCGCAGTGCTTGGCGAGGTCGGCGCCGGTGAAGACGCGCACCACGCCTGGCAGCGCGAGCGCCGCGCTTGCGTCGATCTTGCCGATGCGGGCCTGTGCGTGCGGCGAGCGCACGAAGGCTGCGTGCAGCATGCGCGGCAGCACGATGTCGTCGACGTACTGCCCGCGGCCCTCCACGAGCTTCGCCACGTTCGGGCGCGGCACCGAGCGGCCGATATAGGAGTTCGGGCGATCCTCGGCGTGCAGCTTCACGGTCTCGGCCATGGTCTCACCTCACGCCTTGGCCGCGCGCGCCTTCGCCGTCGTCTCGACGGCGTCGACGATGGCCTGGTAGCCGGTGCAGCGGCAGTAGTTGCCGGACATGTGCTCGCGGATCTCCTCGCGGGAGGCCTGCGGCTGATGCTTCAAGAGGTCGGCCGCCGCCATCAGCATGCCGGGCGTGCAGAAGCCGCACTGGGCTGCGTTGCGGGCGATGAAGGCATCCTGCAGGTCGCGGATTTCACCCGTATCCGATATGCCCTCGATGGTGTCCACGCGCGCGCCGTCGAGGCTCGCCGCCAGCACGAGGCAGCCGCGCACGATGTCGCCGTCGACGCGCACGGTGCAGGCGCCGCACACGCCGTGCTCGCAGCCGATGTGCGAGCCCATCAGTCCGAGATCGAGCCGCAGGAAGTCGATCAAATGCCGGCGGGCTTCGACGCGCGCCCTCACCTGCTCGCCGTTGACCGTCAGCGCGATGTCGATCATCTCGCTCATGCCGCGCGCGCCTCCGAATTCGTCATGCGTGCGATCGCCCGCTCCAGCACCACGCCCGCGAGGTGGCGCTTCATTTCCGGCCCGCCGTGCTGGTCACCGGGCGGATCGAGATCCGTGGCGAGCGCCGCCTTGGCCGCAGCGATGCGCTCGCCCGTCGGCGGACCGCCCGTCAGCGCCTGCGCGGCGCCGTGCGCTAGCACTGGGGCATCGCCGAGCCCGAAGAACACGGGACGAATCGCGATGATCCTGTCGCCTGCGAGTGTCGCCTTCAGCGCGACGCCGGCCATGGCGTAGTCGCCCGAGCGCCGTGCCACTTCGACCAGCGCGCAACGATCGCTGGCGCTCGCGACGGGCACCTCAAGGGCTGTCAGGATTTCGCCCGGCTCCAGCGCGGTCGAGAACAGCCCGGTGAAGAAGTCCGCGGCCTTGATGCGCCGCTCGCCCGTCTTCGAGCGCGCAACGAGGTCGGCCTCCAGCGCCACGACACATGCAGGCAGTTCTGCGGCCGGATCCGCGTAGGCGAGCGAGCCGCCAATGGTGCCGCGATTGCGGATCGCCGGATGCGCAATGTGCGGGATGGCCTGCGCGATGAGCGGCACGGCCGAGGCGATCAGCGCGTCGCGCCCGAGGGCGCTGTGCGTCGTGCCGGCCCCGATGCGGATCTTGTCGCCGACGCGCGTCACACCCGTGAGCTCGGGCAGCTTGGAGATATCGATCAGCACCTGCGGATCGGACAGCCGGAAAGCCAGCGCCGCGAGCAGGCTCTGCCCGCCCGCCAGCAGCCGCGCCTCGGGGCCTTTTTCTGCGAGGAGGTTCAGGGCTTCCGTCAGCGACGCCGGGCGAACATAGGAGAAGCGGGGCGCCTTCATGGGGCTGCCTCCTCACACGGACCCTCAATGCGCGTGCTCATGCGATGCCACCGAGATAGAGCTTCTTGACGATGTCGTTGGCGTTGAGTTCGGCCACGGATTGCGCAGCGACCGCGATCTCGCCGTGCACGATGATATAGCCGCGGTCGGCGATGCGCACGGCCTGGTGGAAATTCTGCTCCGCCATCAGCACGGTCAACCCGAACTTCTTCTTCAGGTCGCCGATGGTGGTGATGGTCTGCGAAACCAATAGCGGCGACAGGCCCACGGACGGCTCGTCCACCAGCAGCAGCCGGGGCGACGACATCAGCGCGCGCGCGATCGCCAGCATCTGCTGCTGCCCGCCCGACATGGTGCCCGCGAGCTGTCGACGCCGTTCCTTCAGCACAGGGAATGCCTCGTAGGCGAATGCGAGGTTCTTGCCGATCTCGCTGCGGGCCGATTTGCGAAAGGCCCCCAGCATCAGGTTCTCTTCCACGGTCAGCTTCGGGAACAGCCGTCGGCCCTCGGGCACGAGCGCGATGCCGAGTTCCACGATCGCCTCGGCGGGAAGTGCGGCGAGATCGTGCGACTTGCCGTCCGCCTCGAGCGTGACGCGCCCGCGCGTCGGCCGCACCAGCCCGGTCACGCACTTCATCAGCGTGCTCTTGCCGTTGCCGTTGCTGCCGAGGATTGCCACCGTCTCGCCCTGGCGCACCTCGAGCGACACGCCTTGCAGCGCCTTCACGGCGCCGTAGCCCGCGTCGAGATCGCTGACGGAGAGCCTAAGCGCCAAGGTAGGCCTCCTGCACGCGCTTGTTCTCCATCACGGCCTTCGGCTCGCCGATGGCGACGATCTTGCCGGCATCGAGGCACATGACGCGGCTCGAGAAGCGCATCACGGCGTGCATGATGTGCTCGATCATGATGATGGTGATGCCGTCGCCGCTGAGTTTCAGGAGCAGGTCGAGGACCTCGTCGACTTCCGAGCTCGACAGCCCGGCCATGGCCTCGTCGGAGATCAGCAGTTTCGGTTTGGCCGCCATGGCGCGGGCCAGCTCCATCTTCCGCAGTTCCACCTGCGACAGCGACGAGGCGATGGCATCGACCTTGGTCGCCAGCCCCATGCGCTCCAGGATCGACATGACGTGGCTCGTCTGCTCCGCCGCCGACAGGCCGTGATCGAGCGAGGCGAAATCGAGCGCGACCAGCAGGTTCTCGCGCACCGTCATGGTCTTGAAGGGCCGCGGGATCTGGAAGCTGCGGGCGATGCCCTTCCTCGTGCGCTTGTGCGCCGGCAGGCCGGTCACGTCGCGGCCCTCGAACACGATGCCTCCGGCCGTGGGGCGCAAGGCGCCCGATATGCAATGGATCAGCGTCGTCTTGCCGGAGCCGTTGGGCCCGATCAGACCGAAGCGTTCGCCGGGTGCGATATCGACGCTGACGCTGTCGAGCGCGGTGAAGCCGCCGAAGCGCTTCGTTACGTTCTCGATCTTGAGGAGGGGCGCGCTCATGTGCCGCCTCTCTTCTTCCACGGAAAGCCGACGAGGCCGATCAGCCCGGCGGGCGCGCCGACCACGAACAGGACCAGCATCAGGCCGAGGATCAGCACGTTGACTTCCGACGAGATCGTCACGGTCAGGATCTGCTGCGTGACGCCCAGCAGGATCGCGCCCAAGATCGGCCCGATCCAGTGCGCCGTGCCGCCGATCAGCGCCATGGCGAGTGCCGACACGGAATAGTTCAGGTTGAAGGCCGAATCCGGGTTGGCGAACTGCAGGTACATGGCGGACGGGGCCCCCGCCGCGCTCATCAGCGCGCCCGACAGGCAGCAGGCGAGCAGCTTCAGTTTCAACGTGGGCACGCCGGTGCACTCGGCGGCGAGTTCATCGTCACGCAAGGCCTGCAGTCCGCGGCCGATCCAGGAGCCCTGCACGTAACGGGCGAGCGCCACCGCGATGACGACGAGGGCCGCCTGCACGAAGAACAGCATCTTCACGTAGCTGTCGAAGGGCGCCATCACGGGCGGGCGCTGCAATTGAATGCCGGCCGCGCCGCCGACGAACTTCCAGTTCGTGACACAGGTCTCGATGATGATCGTCACGGCGATGGTGGCGATGGAGAAGAAGATCCCCTGCATGCGCAGGGTCAGGAGCCCCACGCCGAAGCCGAGCACGGCGCCGACCAGCGCTGCGCCCGCGATCTGCACGACGATCGGCGCGCCGATGGCCTTGAACAGCATGACCGCGATGTAGACGCCGAGGCCGAAGAAGGCGCTCGTGCCGAAGTTCACGTAACCCGCGTAGCCGCCGAGGATGTTCCAGGCCGTCGCCAGCACGATGAACTGCAGGATCACGTAGCCCGCGAAGAAGGGATACTCGTTCTTCATCACCAGCGTCAGGGCCAGCATGGCGCCGAGGAAGACCGCACACGCGATCCAGAAGCCGAGCCCGTTCGATTTGCCCATGGTCACCTCCCGAACAGGCCTTGCGGGCGCACCGCAAGCACGGCGAGGAGCATGGCGAAGGAGATCGCGGGCGCCCAGGAGGCACCGAACAGGGTCAGCACGATCGATTCCGAGACGCCGAGGATGACCGCCGCCGCCAGCGTGCCCGACATGCTGCCGAGGCCCGCCATAACGACGACGCAGAACGTGCGGCCGATGTAGGCCCGGTCGAGCGTCGGATCGACGGGGGCCACGATGATCAGCAGGGCGCCGGCCATGCCGAGCACGGCCGTGCCGATGCCGAAGGCCCATTGCTTGATCTTATAAGGGTTGGCGCCCATCAGGCGGAGCGCGCCCTCGTCCTGCGCCACCGCGCGGATCGCCCAGCCCGTGAACGTGCGCGAGAGGTACTGCGTCAGCAGCAGCGTCAGCAGCATGGCGACGCCGAACGCCACGATCAGACGCATGGGGATGCGCATGTCCCACAGCCGCAGCGACTTGCCGATGTAGGGCGCCTGCACGGAGCGCTGGTCCACGCCCATGGTCAGGATGATCATCACCTCGATGATGAAGGCGATGCCGAAGAAGAAGGCGATGCCGCGCACGCCCTGATCGGTGCCGCGCTTCTCGAAGGTCTCGAAGTAGACCCAGTAGGCGAACAGGCCCACCGCGAAGAAGACGGGCGTCAGCACGAGGCCCGCCAGCAGCGGATCAATGCCCCACAGGTCGTTGAGCAGGTAGACGCCGTAGGACGCTGCCACCAGGAACGCGGGATGCGCGACGTGCGGCACGTCGAGCAACCCGAAGGTCACCGACAGCCCGATGCTCACGGCCGCATAGAAGCAGCCGAGCAAAAGGCCAAGCACCACCGCATCGAGCAGCAGGTCAAACGAGAACATTGTCACCGCACGTGGCATGGATGCCCGCCTTCGCGGGCATGACGGCAGGTTTGAGAATGGTCCGTGCCACGCTCTCGACGTCATCCCCGCGCAGGCGGGGATCCACGCAAGTCGAAGGCTTGGAGATCGAGCGACGCGCCCGCATAGCCGGACAGCTGACGAGTGAGGATTTTGCGAGCGGCGCTGCCGCCCGCCGAGCGCCATCCCCTGTCATCCCGGCCGAAGCGCGCAGCGCGGAGAGCCGGGACCTAGGGGCAACGGACGGCGCCCGCGGCCCTGGGTCCCGGATATGCGCTGGCGCGCATTCCGGGATGACACGTGGGGTGCCGGTCCGCGCGGTTGACTCTGTCCGGAAGACTGCCTTTGCCGGGATCACACGTGGAACGTCGGCCAGTGGTGACGCCGCCCTCCTCGCGACTGCCTTCCCGGACGCCGTGCGCGAGCACGGCGAGCCGGGATCTTTACCCGTCGTGATGTTCCGCAACC
>RXJK01000096.1 GCA_003963125.1 Hyphomicrobiales bacterium | reverse complement strand
TTCCGCCTTCTCATGATGGTGGTGATGGCCATGATGTGAATGGCCATGTTCACCATCGGCATGAGAGTGCACCAGCGCTGAAGAAAACGCACCGATGGCCGAACCGTTTGCAAAGCTGATGCCGGGTGCAAAAGCGAAGACGAGCGCCATCACCCACACAAAGCGGCGGGCCCTGCTGAATATCTGCCTTAGGCGCTTCATCATCTGGCGGAGGAACGTCCCGCGTCATTTCCTTCGTGGTCAAGCTTACTATATGGCGCCCGAATACGGTGAGAGCAAGACGCCACGCACACCATCTAAAACGGTTTTATCATGGGCGGCCACCCGGCGATCACGAGCTGCAGCTTTGGTTAAAGCCCGACCCGGCGCTCACATCCTTTGACCTCAGCCTTGTTGAAGCAACTGCGCTGTCATGGCAACGAGGCAGTTCATGTTGTCAGGTTTGGCGATGTGCGGTGCGTCACGACAAGGGCCTTCGATATCGCTAAGGCCGCTGTAGATCAAAAAGGGGATTTTGCGGTCGGTAAGGCGCTGACACAAATAGCCGCTGTCCCCATCGTGCAAAACGTGATCCAGGATCGCCGCGCTTAGGCCATCGTGTTCGACGAGCACCTTCGCGTTCTTGAGACTATTGGTGGTCGTGACGGTGGCTCCGGCAATCTTCAAGGCTGTGGCGATATCGAGTGCGATCAACGGTTCATCCTCGACAATCAAAATATTGGCGCCTTCGAGCTGCAGGCCCATAGTTCCCTCACCGTAGAACAGCGCTTTCAAGACCGCTCGATGCCTTGAGGGGACCGTGCGGGCTTTGAAAGAATTACCCAGGGGGAAGCTAACGCGCGTCTTGAGCTTTTCCACACAATTCCCTGTCCGGAAACGCACAATAGCGATTTGACGTTGATCGACTACCCCCCGCAATCGCGCAGTTAGAGGTGTCACCGTTACACGTTGTTACCACTTTGTGCGGCGCTTCAGCGTCGCCATTCACAACGCGTTCACGCGCTTAGGCAGGACATAGGACCGTTACGTTCCTCAACGATGTCGAGGTAAGTCCGATGATCCGCCGCGTAGTTTTGTCCGCCATCTTCAGCTTCGGGGCCCTAGGTCTCGCTACTTCAGCCGCCCTCTCCGCGAACGGGGGCGTCACCGCCTTCAAGGGGTTCCAAAGCAAGGTTGTCTCGCCCGTCAATCATCGTTGTCATCGTCACTGCTGGCATGATCATCACGGTCATCACCGCTGCAGGTGGGTATGCCCGGATCATCATCACTAGCCCTGTCGCAGTGACGTGGTCCCGGCAGCAGCTCGCTGCCGGGATCTGCTGTCGGAGACTGATGCGAAATCCAGGCTCCGACAGCATCCCCTCACCGCCATAAAATGCAATCGGCCCCCTGATGTACGCAATGGGCTGCGATGATGGACTGGCTTACAGGCGTTGCGCTCGCGGGTGCCCTCCTCGTAGCTGGAGTTGTTTACGGCGTCATTGCGCTGATCCTCAAGGTGCGGCTCCGAAGGTCGAATAAAGCTGAAAGCATCCCGCGCCGCCGGATCCGTTTGCCCGAGCGCCGGCGCTCGTTCTGACATGCCGCCTCTAAAGCACTCGTTGGCTATCGGAGAGTGCGCCAGAACATCGCCGCGAAGTTCACCTCCTCGTCCCCGCTTACATCTGCATAGATGGCCGTAGTGGTCAGCCGCGCATGGCCCATCCAGCGCTGCACGAGATTGAGGGGCACGTTCGCTTGCAGCGTGCCCACACCAAAGCCATGCCGCAGGCCACGGGGACATGCGGCGCGACCGATGATGCCTGCATCCATCATCACGCCTTTCACGAACCGCCAGGCCGTGATGCGCGACCAGCGCCACAGGCGCTCGTTGGCGGTTTCGGGATTGGACTGCAAAGCTCGCAGATCAAATTGTTGATCGAGCGCGCGCATCAGTTCCGGGCTGATCGGAATCTCACGCACATGCGGTCGCCGCCTTTTCAGCGTGCGCAGCGCCACGATGCTGCGATCCAACTGAAAGGAAGAAGGCCTGACATCAAGGATTTCCGAGATGCGCCCGCCGGTCCAGGCCAGCAGCAAAGCGAACAGCGCGCGTTCGCGCTCCAGCCGCTCCTCCATCAGCTTCAGCACCCGTTGTCGCTCATGCTGGTTGATGTATTTGCGGTCGCCCTGGGGGCTGTAGAGACTGAAATTATCCTGCGTGATCCGTGACATAGCTGCCTCCATGTGTTCGGCATGGCGGCAACCGTCTTGCTCATTCTGTTTCAGCAGAGATTTTGCCAGCTATTCCAGCCATTTGCGCGTGCGCGGTTAAGCTCCCTGCAAATACTTTCATGCCTTCCTGAGAGCCTTTTACGGCATTTTCCGGCCCGTTGCAACAATATGAGCAATTCGGTTTCAGTTTCTATGAAGATGAAAGTGTTAAAACGCCGCCCATAATGTTATAAATATGGCGTTTTGACACGATCCTCGACAAGATGATCGCCAGTTTTATTCAGTCATTTCTTCTCGGAGGCCGTGATGTTCGCCTTATCCAATCGCCCGTTCCGCAATGCGGGCCTCGCACTCTATGGGCTGGGAAGTCTTGCTTCCCTTGGCATGATCTCGAACCAAGCCAGCGCGCAGACACTTGCTGCTGCTAGCGTTGCCCGCGCGGAAGCATGCGCCCATCTCACAATCGATCCGAGCCCCAAAGGGATCGAGGCCTATGTCGCTTGCGAATTACGTGAGATTGACCGACGCACCAAAGAGCATGAAAGACGAGCTGAGGAAGCTAGACTACGGGGTACTGAAGCCGAAAGGCGAAGCGTGGATGGTGAGAAGCGCGCAGCGGCAGCGAGCCGGGAAATCGGCTGTCAGGAAATCCTCATAGGTGGCATCGAGAAGGGCCGCATCAAGATTGACAAGGTCAAAGCCGTATACGGCGAGCGCCCGCCGGGCAGCATCAGCGCGTGCAGCGTTCTCGACAAACTTTCCAAAGGTTAGACTGCCTACTTGGGGCCGGGCGGTGGCAGCGGAGAAGCGGCGGGCACAGCAGGTTGTGCAGGTGGCGCAGCCGGATTTGCAGCTGCGGGCGGCGTAGTGGGGCTTGCGGGTGTCGGCTTCGACGCATCAGGCGGGGATGTTAGACCCGGCGCAGGACCTAATAGCGCGGCAAGCTTGGCATTGTTGGCCTCGACGTGACCGGCAATGACCTCGGCCTTTTTCTCTACCAACTCAGCCTTTTTTTCACTCACGTGGGTGTTTCGCTCTTCGTGCTTGCGGATCGCCTCGGCCTTCCGCTCCAGTTCTATTCGCCGCTGGATTTCCTGTTGGGCCTTCTCTTCGTCGGATACCGCCTTAGCTTTGTCGGGACGACGTTTGACAAGTTCTTCACGCTCCTTGCGCATTTCCTCCAGCTTCGCAGCAGCCTTCGCAGGATCGTCCTTCAACGCCTTCAACCAGTCC
Organism: Hyphomicrobiales bacterium; assembly: GCA_003963125.1. Taxonomy (GTDB): domain Bacteria; phylum Pseudomonadota; class Alphaproteobacteria; order Rhizobiales; family Hyphomicrobiaceae; genus AWTP1-13. Next base: position 40,882 of record RXJK01000096.1, on the reverse strand, counting down.
AGCATCAGTTCGTGGCGCCGCTGCTGTTCCTCCGGCGAGAGCCCCTTGCTGGTCGCGCCCATCCGCTTTGCTAGTTCCTTCGCCTCATCCGGCGTAACTTTCGCCGCTTCCATCGCCTTTACGAGTCCGTGTGCCTTCTCCGGCGACAGTCCAGCATCGCGTGTCAACGCGTGATAGCTTTCCTTGTCGAACTTCATTTTCGCGAACGTCTCGATCGCGGCTGGCGTAAGGCGTCGCAGGTCAGGATGATTGGCCAACCAGGGCACGCCCTTCTCGCGCGCGTACGCACCAAGCTTCTCTTCGCTCCAGGGCAGATCGCTATAGGACGCGCCCTTGTTTGTGCCCGCTGCCCTGACGCGATCTCCGTCAACACCGTTTGCCTCGCCCGCGCCTTGCAGGCCCGCGTGCCGGCGATAGTCGCCAAAGTGCTTGCCGAGTGAGGCGAGGTAAGCCGCGACTTCAGTCGGGTGCGCGCCGGACCAGTTGGGGGCCTTTACATCATGGACGACGTGGTTGGCGATGCTGGCGGCGCGCGCTTCCAGGGCCTGCCGGTTCTGCCGGAAATCGCTGGTCGCGACGATGTAGTCGAGGACAGCACGCGGCAAAGACCCGCCTTCCATCTGCGCTGCAGCGGTAGCCGCTGTTCTCACGGCATGTTCGATTTGCGCGCGTTCCGCTGGCGACGGCTCGGAATGCAGCGCAGGCGCTGCGCCCTTCGAGGGCGAGAATAGTTCTTGCCGCGCGCTCATGGCACGGCTCCGCAATGGAAAGAAGCATGGCGTTCAAAAGCAATCATGGGTCTGCAATACCCTTCAAAATATGGGCTATTGTACCGGGCACTTTATTAATAAGGCTTAATTCAACGAGCCTACTCAAATGCTTGATTTATATGAGATAATTTCAGCGCTCGAATATTAATATGTATTTGCTATATTATGCATTCAAAAGAGGTGTCTATGACCACGACTTTCAACTTGGGCGATGACATTGCCGCCAAGATCAGCCGCCAGATGGTGGCGGGAGGATTCAAGAGCCCGGAGGCGGTCATGAACGCGGCGCTGGATGCGCTGGCCGTCATGCAGACCGATGCTGAACAACTCCGCCGCCTGATTGCGGAAGCCGATGCGGATGTCGCCGCCGGGCGCGTCACGCGCTACGCGAATGCCGACGAGCTAGTGGCCGACATTCTTGCAGCCGGAGACGCCCGATCAAGCGGTTGAGCCTGGAAATAACGGCCAGTGCGCGGCGCGACCTTGACTGCCTTCACGATTACGTTGCGCGCGCTGCAGGGGTTGATGTGGCACGACGCTTTGTCCGTTCCCTTGGCCACCACCTCTCGCGCCTGGCCAATTCCGGCGCTCCTGGAACCAATCAGGATACTCTGCGCCCCGGCCTTCGTCTGGTCATGCACGGGCCCTATAAGCTGTTCTTCGAACAGACGAACGAAGCGCTTCGCCTTCTCCGTGTTATTCACGGTGCTCGCAACGTAAGCCCGGATGAGTTAGAAGGTGCGGCAGGCTAGACGTGCGCATTACGGCCGCCGAACGGCACCAACTCACTTCCGTTCCAACAAAGCGCCTCGATCGCCTTGCCGCTCTGGTCGCGCTTGATGACAGCTGGCATGGAATCGGATCCTGGCTTCTCGCCCGCCTGCATGAATTCTTCGGTTGTCACACCGGTTTCGGTGTCATGCGTGACGACCGCAGGTCCCTCCCTGGGATCGCGGCTGAACCAACCGCTTCCATCGCACCACGCTTCAAATACTACCTTCCCTTCCGTATTGCGCTCGACAACCGCAGGACCGCCTATGCGGTATCCTCGATCCTGGCGGTCGTAAAGTTCCCGCAGCAGCACGCCGGTTCCGTTGTCTCTCAGCAGGAACGCTGGGCCGTCTTCCTCGTCACGATGGCTCTGTCCGCGTACGCAATAGCGGATGATCGTTACGTCGTCGCAGGCTTCCTTGAAGGTGACGGGGTCGCGGATCATGAACGAAGCCGGACCTTCTTTCGGGTCGCGGTGCAGCTCGCCTTCTTCGAGGAATTCTTCAAGCGATTTCCGCCCACTGCTGTCCCAATGCGTGACAGCGGGACCAAGATGGGAGGGCCGATGCAATTTGCCATGCTCGAAATACTCCTCGCCCGACAGATTGAAATTGTCGCCGTAGTGAGAGGTGACCAGCGCCGGGCCCTCTGTGTGCGGGCGATGTCGCTGTCCCCCAAACCAATAAGCCACCTCGCGGCGCTGCTTTCCCTCGATGTCGTCCGTGATCACGATGGCAGGCCCTTCCGACCAGGGTCGGTGGCGCTGGCCGTCGACCCAATACTCATCGCGGCGATAGCTGCCCCGCACTTCGATGCTGGCGGGTCCAACAGAGGGATCACGGTGCATCTCCAATCCCTTCCACCAGCGTGTCACGACCGTACCGTCCTCGCGCAAGGCCACGGTCGGGCCGCGCAGCTTGCCGGCATAGTGGCCTTCCACCATCTCGAAGGTCGGCGGCCAGCAGATGTTGGTCATGTCCGTGTATTTCTCGAAGCTTCCCATGATCTCGCTTACGACCGACTGGACGATGGGATCATGCAGGCTTTCCTTGCCCTCCACGCCAGCGACCAGCTCCATCACGCGCGCGACCGCTAGGACATCAAGTTGCTGGTTGACGACCCGGCTGCGCGCGGCGACAACTTCGGGGTCCATGCATGCAAACATGATGTGGGCGAGACCCATCTCCGCGATCAGAATGTCGATAAACCTCGGAAGCTCTTCTGGTGTGAGCGGCACGTTCTTCCACGTGGCCATATTCTGAGCCGCCGCGCTGATTGCCGCGCGTGTGGCAAGAGGCGGTGACGTGGCTATGCTCACAGGTTGAGAATGAAGGTCCAAAGAATGCATAACAAAAGTACCCGTCGCGCTTACGCAGAAAATATGGATCAGTATGCCTTAGCGGCTTAAACAGGATATTAATTGAGTAATTAGAGATAATCCGTTGATTCTGCGGTATTTATTTCACATCTCGAATATTAATGTTTATTTGCTATATTTGGAACCATGACACAGGATGCCGAAAACCACACCATTGAACTGCTGCGCCGGCTCCGCGCCGACCAGAGCGCGCGTTTCGACCGGATTGATTCGACATTGGCCGAGGTGCTTACGCAGATGCGCATCCGCACATCGCAGGCCTTGTGCATCAGGAAAATTTCACCAGCAGCAAGGTTGCGGAACTGGAAAGCCGCCTTGACCGCATTGAGAAGCGTCTAGAACTCCGCGACGAATGATGCCTGAGCATCTGAGACCTATTCGCCACCACGGAAAAGTCCAACGCTGAGCTGCTGGAACTTGAGACGCATGTCATCGAGCTGCGATTGCTTGTAGCGGGGAGTACTCTTGGTTGCTGTTGACCCATTCTTCGTGAGATCCGCTCCCGCCTTGAGCGCCTCTACGGCGATCGGCTGACGCGCGTCGTGCTTTACGGCTGACGCGCGCGTGGTGATGCGCAATCTGACTCGGACTATGACGTGGCTGTGTTTCTGCGCGATATGCGTGACCGCTGGACTGAATTTGGTCGTCTCAACCCGGAATGGACGAGCCTGCTGTACGAGCGGGGGCGTTCATTCAGGCCATGCCGTTTCTCGAATCCCGTTACGAGGACCGCTCGCCTCTCATGATCGAGATCAGGCGCGACGGCGTCGAGTTATAATGCACCGTGGGTTTACTATGTCGATAAGGCGCGCCGCGTTCTTGCGATCGCACGCAGCTTGATCGGCATTTCAGCTCGAGCTGCCCGCAAGGCGCCGGCTGCAAGGCCGGCGCAAGGGCCCTTTTTGAACACGTGCGGCCCGCTTATTTGCCCTTCTTGTTCACGAACTTTTGCAGGTCCTGGATATCCTTTTTCTGTTCCTGCATCGTCTTCTGGGCGATCTCGCGAATGGTCGGATCTTGCGTGTGCTGGAGCACCGCCTCCGACATCTCGAGCGCGCCCTGGTGATGCACGATCATTTTCTTGGCATAGGACACGGCGGGGTCAGCATTAGTGGCCATTTCCATGCTCTGATGCATTTTGTCCATGGCAGCCTTGAACTGCGGATCAGCCGGTGACGGTTGCTGGGCGTACGCCAGGAGGGGCACAGAGAGCAAGGCGGCGGTAGCAATGAGGCATAGACGGGTGCGAAGCATGGACGTCTCTCTTTCTGGAGTTGTCAGCGCCGGCTGAGCGACGCGCGTGTTCGATCGGCTGTCAGCATGCTGGGATGAACATCAAAAAACGATGTGAAACCTAGACGCCGTCAGACCGCGATTAAGCCGCCATCTTGCGGCAGTGCTCCGCGCAATGCCGACACGCCTCGACGCACGCTTGCATGTCGCCGATGCGCTCGCAGTCCTTGGCGCACGCATCGCAGATTTCGGCGCACGCAGCGCATACTTTCTTGTGCTGTTCGCTGCCGGTCAGCATGACATGGGCGGCGCTGCGACAGACCTCGGCGCATGCCACCATGAGACGAAAGTGCTTGGGCTTGGTGTGGTCGCCGCCGGCTTCAAGGCAGTGGCCCATGGCCGTGCCATGACAGGTCGCGTAGCATTTGAGGCAGGCGGCAATGCAGTCCTGCATGGCTTTGTCGAGATGATGCATTTGGAATTCTCCTGGAGTTGGGTGTGATCGCAACGCCTGTAACGATCGGCGCGTTCCAGAGAGCAAGCGTCGGTACGAAAGCGCGCGGAAGACAGTTAATCTGCAAGCGCTGGGCATAAAAATGCCATGTGAAACCGGGTGGCGTGACGGGATACGGCCTTCCGCAGAGGGGCAGCGCTCGCATAAGTTACAAGGTGTTACAAAAAATACTGCGCGCGGGAGCGCTACTGTAGAGGGCTTCGCCGTTTGACTTGGTCATCCCTGCACACGTCATGTGTTCAGCTGCCCTTGCAATGAGCGGAGCCCCTGCATGCCTTATGACACCGAGCGGCGATGGCGCCGGTTCCAGCGATCACGGCTCCTTACAGCCAGACGGATTCGGATGCGCGGGCGCGACGCAGCGACGGCGCATCCACATTCAGATCGAATTTTTATGTGCCGGAAATCTAAGCTGCTCGGCGGCTGCTGCGTAAGCCGGGCGTAACCAACATGCTTGTGTCCCATGACATTAAGGAGAGTGGAATGATGAAGTCGCATGACGACCACCACAAGCCCTACATGCGCCTGTTGGGGATGACCGCCCTCTCCTTTGTTTCCATGTACATCCTGATGTACGCCATGGTGAACGCGTTTCCCAATGTGCTCAACAGTATCAACCAGGTGTACATGGCCGGGTTGATGACGGCGCCGATGGTGTTGATCGAGTTGGCTTTGATGCGCGACATGTATCCCGATCAACGGCTCAACGCGATCGTGGCAGGCGTGAGCGTCCTGGCGCTGATCCTGTTCTTCGTGGCGATCCGCACGCAGGCCTTTGTCGGCAACACGCAATTCCTACGCTCGATGATCCCGCATCACTCGGGCGCCATCTTGATGTGTTCGCGGGCCAAGCTCGAAGGCAGCGAACTGACCACGCTGTGCCAGAACATCATCAAGAGCCAGGCCGAAGAGATCGCGCAGATGCGCCGCCTGCTGGACAAATAGGCCGCCCGCGACGCGGCACAAAAGCGATCGCGTCTAGGCCGACTGGACGCTGCACGCGACTAGCGGACAGCCTGAAAGCGCAGGCTGGCCGTGGTTTCGTTTGCCTGGTCGGGGATGCGGGCGACCAGGTCGAGTTGCCATTCGCCGGGCATGCTGAGATCAGCGGTGAAGCGATAATCTTCGCTGTCCGTGTGCGGCAGCGCCGTGATGGTGCCGGGCATGACCATGGTGCCCATCAGCATCTGTAACTTCTGCTGCGTGATCGAAGCCGTGGTCACAGGCTTTCCAGAGGCATCGTCGATGATGCGCACGGTAACCGGGACGGCCGTGCCGACTTTGAGTGTCGGCTCGAGGATCTGCATGTGGTAGGTGGCCGTGGCGGCGGATGCCGTGGCCGGCATCAGCGAGACCGCGAGCAGCGCTGCTGCAAATGGGTTGAGTGGTTTTGACATGGGTCGTCTCCTTGGTTGAGGTTGCCTGTTCACTTGAAGCGCCGCCCCTCATACAGGTCATAAAGGACGGGAATGACGATCAGTGTGAGCGCGGTCGTCGAGAGCATGCCGCCGACCATGGGCAAGGCGATCCGGCGCATGACATCGGAGCCGAAGCCTTCCGTAAAGAAGATCGGCAGGAGCCCGGCGATGATGACCGAGACGGTCATCAGCTTGGGGCGCACACGCAAGACCGCGCCGTGCATGACGGCGGCGTGCAGATCCGCTGCGCTGTGCGGGGGCTGCCGGCGCACCTGTTGATCAAGATAGATCAGCATGACGACGGCCGTTTCCACAGCGATACCGGCCAGCGCGATAAAGCCGACGGCAACGGCGACCGAGACGTGATAGCCGGCAAGATACAAAGTCCACACGCCGCCGATGAGGCCGAATGGGAGGGCCAGCATGATCATGAGGGTGCGGTCGAGGCGGCCAAAATGCAGCAGGAGCAGGACAAAGATGATGGCGATGGTGGCGGGCACGGCAATATGCAGGCGCGCTTCGGCCTCCAGCATCTGCTCGAACTGGCCAGACCAGGCGATGGCGTAGCCGGGCGGCAGGCGGACGGCGGCGGCAACGGCCTTTTGCGCTTCGCGGACGTAGCTACCGATGTCCCGGCCGGCAATATCGACGAACACCCAGCCGTTGAGGCGTGCGTTCTCGGAGACGATCATCTGCGGTCCGGCGGCGATCTTGATGCTGGCGAGATCACCAAGCGGAATTTGCGCGCCATTGGGCGCGGCGACCAGAATGCGTGACACGTCTTCCATGGTCTCGCGGAACGGGCGATCGTAGCGCAGCAGAATGCCGTAGTGTTCGCGTCCCTGCACCGCTTCGGCCAGGCGCATGCCGCCGACGGCGGTCGCGATCACCTCTTGTACGGTTGCAAGGTCGATGCCGTAGCGGGCCAGGCGTGCGCGATCGGGTTCGATCTCGAGGTATTTGGCGCCAACCACGCGATCGGCAAACGCCGAGCGCGTGCCCGACACCTGCTTGACGGCATCCTCGACCCGCACGGCGATTTCGCCGATGATGTTGAGATCAGCGCCTGAGATTTTGATGCCGACCGGCGTGCGAATGCCGGTGGTGACCATATCGAGACGGATCTTGATCGGGTTACCCCAGGAATTGACCAGGCCCGGCATGCGGGTGGCGCTGTCCATCTCCTTGATCAGCTTTTCCACCGTCATGCCCGGACGCCAGCTTTCGCGCGGGCGCAGCTTGACCCAGGTTTCGATCATGGAGATGGGTGCGGGATCGGTGGCGGTTTCGGCTTGCCCAGCCTTGCCGAACACCAGCTCCACTTCAGGCGTTCGCTTGATGGCGCGATTGGTGGTCTGCAGGATCTCGCGGGCCTTGGTGATGGAAACGCCGGGCAAGGTGGTGGGCATATAAAGCAGGTCGCCCTCGTAGAGCGCGGGCATGAACTCGCTGCCCGTACGCGCAAGCGGAATGGCGATGCTGAGCAGCGCCACGGCGGCGAGCAGCAAGGTGAGCCAGCGGTGGCGCAAGGCAAGAGCCAGCAGGGGTCGATAGAGCGCAATAAAGAAGCGGTTGAGCGGGTTGGCGGTTTCAGGCCGGATGCGCCCGCGGATCAGCCAGAGCATGAACAGCGGGACGACCGTGATGGACAGGATCGAGGCGGCCGCCATGGAATAAGTTTTGGTGAAGGCCAGTGGTGTGAACAGCCGTTCGGACTGGCCGGTAAGCGCGAACACCGGCAGAAACGAGACCGTGATGATGAGCAGAGAAAAGAACAGCCCCGGCCCGACCTCCTTGGCAGCGTCCAGCAGCGCGGTGCGCTTGGCCTCGGCCGCGGCGTTCGGATCCAGCTCGGAGAGCTTGCGGTGCGCGTTCTCCACCATGACGATGGAGGCATCGACCATGGCACCGATGGCGATGGCGATCCCGCCCAGCGACATGATGTTGGCGGTGATGCCCTGCCAGGACATGAGGATGAAGGCGGCTAGCACGCCGAGCGGCAGCGTCACGATCGCGACGAAGGCCGAGCGCGCATGCAACAGGAAGAGCAGGCAGACGAGCGCAACGACCACGGCTTCTTCGATCAGCTTATGCTCGAGATAAGTGACGGAGCCTTCGATCAGCGGAGCGCGATCATAGACCGGGACGATTTCGACGCCGTCGGGCAAGCCGGCCTTGAGCGCGGCGAGCTTGCCCTTAATGGACTTGATGACGGTGAGCGCATTGCCGCCGGGGCGCATGATCACGATGCCACTGACCACCTCTCCTTCGCCGTTGAGTTCGGTGACACCCCGTCGCATGGCGGGGCCTTCGCTAACCCGCGCGACATCGGCAAGCGTGACCGGCGTACCCGCGTGCACCTTGAGCACGAGGGAGGACAAATCATCGCTCTTGCTGACATAGCCTTTGGCGCGGACCACGAATTCGGTTTCCGCCTGCTCGATGACGCGACCGCCGGTCTCCTGGCTCGATCCCTTGACGACATCGGCGACGCGCGAGAGCGGCAGGTCGTAGGCGCGCAGGCGCAAGGGATCAACGAGGACCTGGAACTCCTTGACGAAGCCGCCGACGCTGGCGACTTCGGCCACGCCCGGGACCGTGGCGAGCTCCAGGCGCAGGAACCAGTCCTGCAGGCTGCGCAGCTGGGCCAGATCATGGCTGCCGGTGCGATCGACGAGCGCGTATTGAAACACCCATCCCACCCCGGTGGCATCGGGGCCGATCTGGGCTTTGGCGGTCGCCGGCAGGTTGGAGGCAACCTTGGAGAGCGCCTCCAGCACGCGGGAGCGGGCCCAGTAGAGATCGGTGCCGTCCTTGAAGATGACGTAGACAAACGAGGCGCCAAACATGGAAAAGCCGCGCACCACTTTGGCTTTCGGCAGCCCCAGCATCGCGGTTGATAGCGGATAGGTGACCAGGTTTTCGACAATCTGCGGCGCCTGGCCCTCGAAATCGGTGCGGATGATCACTTGCGTGTCGGACAGATCGGGAATGGCATCGAGCGGCGTGTGGCGCAGGGCGAACAGGCCCGCCACCAGGATGGCCAGGGTGAGCACTATCACGGGCAGCGGATGGCGCACCGACCAATCGATGATGCGGGCGATGCCGGTTTGGCTGGGATCGTGCGGCAGATCAGGGCGCACGGGACGGCTCTGTGATTGACGGGGAGAGTTTCTGCAGCGTCTCCTGCAGTGCCGATTCTGAGTCGAGCAGGAACTGGGCGCTGGTTACGACCGCCTCGCCTTCGCGCAAACCCGAGCGGATCTGCGTAATGCCTGCGCCGACCACGCCGGTTTCGACGGCACGGGCCTGAAACTGACCATTGCCGAGACTGAGAATAACATGGCTGCCGGTGCTGCTGCGCAGGATCGCGGCCGATGACACCGCAAGGGCGGGCTCTGGCGCGACGTCAAACACGACGGTGGCGTAGCCGCCGGGCTTAAGACGTGCGCCCGTGTTGTCGAGGATGAGACGGACACGGCCGGTGCGAGTGGCGTCGGTGATGGTGGGATAGATGCCGTCGATGGTGGCCGGCAGATCAGCGCCGGCCACGGTGACCGTGGCGTGATCGCCGCGCGCAAGGTGCGCCAGGTCGCTCTCGGCCACCGCGGCCTCGATCCAGATCGCGTCGAGATCGTCAATCTCGAGGATGGGATCGCCGGATTTGAGAGTAGTGCCGTGGCGCACGAACAATTTGCCGACCACGCCGCTGGCAGGCGCATAGAAGGGTACGGGTGCGATGGCTCGTTGCGTGGCTTTGAGGCTAGCCAGCACGCGGCTATCGACGCCCAGCAGACTCAGCCGGTTGGCGGCGGCGTCGGCCAGCTGGGTGAGCCCGGCGCTGCGGGCAGCCAGATAGTCGCTCTGGAGTGCTGCAAGGTCCGGGCTGAGCAAGGTGTACAGAAGATCACCCTTGGTGATGCGATCACCTTCGGTGCTCGCCTGCAACGCCTTGATGCGACCCTCTACCTGCGTGGAGAGCATGCGGCGGGTGCGTTCGTTGGCCACCACCAGGCCGGCGCCGCGCAGCGGTTGACCTAAGTCCCGGCGCACGACCGTCTCGGTGCGCACGCCCAGCTTCTGCACGGTGCCAGCATCGATGTGCAGAACGGGCTTGGCATCGACCGGCGGCGGTGTCGCGATGTCATCGGCATATTTCGGTTGCAGTTCCATATCCATGAAAGGCGATTTGCCGGGCTTGTCGAAGCGCTTGTCGGGCACCATCGGGTCGTACCAGTAGAGAACCTTGCGCGACGCGTGCGGGGCTGCGCCAGCCGTGGCATCGGGCATGGATGGATCGTGGGTCTGCGCAGGGCCAGCCGTCACGGCTACGAGCTCCATGCCGCAGATGGGACATTGGCCCGGTCCGTCCCGATGGATCTGGGGATGCATGGGGCATGTGTAGTTGGATTTGGGTGCTTCTTGCGCGTGCGCGATCGCCAGCAGGGACCATGGAGCGCTGATGCCTGTGCCGTTTTGATTGCTGACAAAGGGAAGCGGTAGAAAAACCTGACTGCCGAGAACGATGCCCAGCAGCAGCGCACTGACGTGTTTCATGATCCCTCTCCCGTGACGAAATAGCGGTTGTAGTCGGCGATCAGCGCCGTATGCCGCGCCTCCTCCTCAAAGAGCGCCATGCGCGCGTCCAGGATGTCGCGTGCGGCTTTCAGCGTGTCGGTCAGCTCTGCCTTGCCGGCGGCATAGTCGCGGCGCAAAGCGTCGCGGCCGCCTGTGAGTGAGGTGATTTTCGTGGACCAGAGCTGGGATTTCTTCTCCGAGGTCGTGATCTGCAGGCGAAGGTGCGCCAGCGTGGTCCTGACCTCACGGCGCTGCAGGTCGCGCTCCAGCGCGGCCGCGTTGCGCAGCCCTTCGGCGGCGCGCAGGTTAGGGGCCTGGCTGTCAGCTGCCCAGAGAGGGATGCTCACGCCGACCATGAAACTGGCACTATTGTCACCGTTGCGCATGCGCCCGGCGCTGGCCTGCAGCTCGAAGGCGGGAGCGAATTCGGCGGCACGCAGATCGACATCGGCCGCCGCCATCGCCATTTCGTCGGCAGCGAGAAGCACAGGATACGTGCGCTCGGGATCGGGCGGGCCAGCCAGGGTTGCGAGCGGCGGCGGCACGAGTTCGGGTGCATCGCCCAACAGACTGCGCAAGACTTCCTGCAGCTCGTGGCGACGCTCGTCCAGTTCGGCCCGCGCCAGATCAATGCGCGCGGTTTCGGCGTCAATGGCGGCGAGTTCGCTCACGCGACCACGGTCGGCTGCGATGCGACCGGTCAGGCTTTGGCGCTCGGTTGCCGTGAGCGCCAGCTGCGCGGCCAGGAGGCGCTCCTGCTGCTTTAAGCTGTGCAGGCCGGCAAGCGTGGTGATCAACCGGGCTTTGAGGCGCGCGAACGCGTAGCGCGCGGCAAGGCGCGTCTTGCGGCTTTCGAGCGTGGCGCGGGCTGCCTTTGCGCTGCGCGTGCCGAAGGCTGGTACTTGCTGGCGCACGCCCAGCATCTTCTGCTCAAAATCCTGCGACGTGCTGGCGCCCAGCGGCAGATCCTGCTCGGCAATGAACAGCATGGGATCGGGCAGGCCCAGTGCACCGTCGGCGGCGTGCGACAGGGCCTCGGCGCGGGCATTGCTGGCGGCAACTTCGGGATGCGCCTTGAGACGTGCGAGCGCGCCCTCGAAGGCGCGCGCGTCGAACGCCGTCTCGGTTGCCGCGCGCGCGGGAGCACTGAACGCCGCGAGAAGCGCAAGCACAAGAATGAATAAACTTCGCCACAACATGATAGACCTCACAGGGTTGCCGACGCCGCGCAGGCTTGCGGGCGCGCTGAAACGTGGAGCAAAACTTCAGCGCCGGATCGGACCTGGCGCGACGAAGCTTTGGCTTGCGCAGCTAGGCTTTGGGAGGTCGGTCGAGGGAGGAAGTCGGATGCGACAGTGTCGGTGGCGCGGCGCGCGCGGGCGCGGCAAGGCCCAGACGTACGGGGCGCACGCTGTGCGCCGCTGGGGGTAGCGCTACGCTGGGAGAGACCGCGCATTGTGCCTTGCAGGCGTCGGGGCACGGTTGTTCGGACTTGGAAGCGTCGGCGGCCGGACAATGGTTGCACGGCTTGGCCTGCATCTCGGCGCAGTCAGGTGATGCGTTGGCTCCCTGCAGCATGGGACAGGGCGGCGGCGTCAGTGCGACGGCGGGCGTGCCCGCGGCGATGAGCGCGAGGGCAATGACCAAGGCCAGAAAACGTGTGATCGGTTTAGAGGTGCGCATATTAAAAAAACTGTAAGGCGTGATAATGCAATAATTGCATTACCAAATAATTAAAATATAATCTGTGCATATTCATAGGGGACCGCCCGGCGAGGCGGCCCCTTCGCCCTTGTTGGCAACGGTCAGGAGTGGTTGTGATTGCCTCCCGTCTCCTCATTCCGCGCGCCAGGCATGGGCGGATGAGCATCGCGCGGTGCCGTTGCGCAGGGAGGGTTGAAATGGATGTTGTTGCGAAAGCCCTTTGGCTCTTCGTAACAACGTTGCGCACCCGTGCGCTCCGCCGGACGCGGTGCGGTCGTGTCATAGACCTCCGGCGGGCTGTGAGCGGACACCGCGCGTGCGGCGTGTGACGTGGAAGGGAGAGCCAGCAGCATTAGGCCGGTTAGGCCCAACAGCACGCGAAAAGTTGTTGTCTTGGTCATGTTCGCCTCTCTGGTAGGAATGTCCAGCCGCAGGGGGCCGGGTTGTCTCCTACTACGTCCCGCAGCCTCACATCCCTCGCGCGACCGGAGGCGGACATATATAATGTCTCTAATAATGTCATAGGTTTCCAATATGAGGGGCGTGACCTTGTTTTTCGTATCATGTGAGAAAAGGAGTATACTCAATCATGTCTTTCGATAAGTCTTCCCTGCAAAGCTTGTGCCAGCACGTGGCGCAGCAGCGTGCCCCGGCCATGCCCTTGCACAGCCTGGAGGCGCGGGTTTGGTTTGCCATTGCCGAACAGCGCGAGACCTGGCCGCGCCGCCTGGAGGCTCATCTTGCGGAGTGGTTGCTGCCGCAGTATCGGCTGACCTCGATGAGCATGGCTGCCATGGCGGGACTTCTCATCGCCCTACTAACGCTGAACCTGTGTCGCGACCGGCGCCGGCGACGGAGACGGCGCCCGCAGGAAGTATCGCTGGAGGCCAGTCTTGAGGCGCAGACGATGAGCGTCTCGGTAAGCGTCGCCGCCGCTTCGTTCTTCTTGCTCGCGGTTCCATCCGATGGGAAGCGCCAACGCGTAGGCGATCGCCAGGCTCATCACATGTGAGAGTACCTCCCATGTGTTCATGTTCGACATCATCCAAAATTCCTTGCGTGCGACTGCCGCTGCCGAGCGTAGAGGGTAACCATCATTTCGGCGGGCCTTACAGGACAGGCAGGGATGAACCGGGATAGCATTCAACGACCGACCATCATACCGAAGATGCAACACACCATGACGGCCGTGGCAGCCCATCCCAAGATGCGGAGCCAACCTCCGATCACAAAATCTCCCATGATGCTTCGACGCGCCGTCATCAGCATCATGATGATCATGATGGGCGCCGCGATGATGCCGTTGATCACGGCGCTCCAGTAAAGCGCCTTAATCGGATCGATGGACGTAAAGGTCATCGCGACACCGGCCAGGACGGATAGGGCGAGCGTTCCGTAGAAGGCTTCGGCGCGACTGGGCCTACGTCCGAGGCCGACCGGCCACCGGCAGGCCTCGCCCACGGCATAGGCCGCCGAACCCGCCAGCACGGGGATTGCCAACAGACCGGTGCCCACGATGCCAAGTGCAAAAATGAAGAAAGCGAAGGGCCCTGCGATTGGTCGCAAGGCTTCCGCAGCCTGCGTGGATGACTCGATGTTTGTGGTACCATTTGCATGCAACGTCGCAGCGGTCGTGAAGATGATGGCGATCGCGATGATGTTGGAGAATGCCATGCCAATCATCGTGTCGAGGCGAATGCGACTGAAGGCATCCGGCGCCTGGTCCGGTGCGCGCAGAAGCGGGCGCTCCTTCGGATTGACACGCTGGTCTTCGGCCTCCTGAGAAGCCTGCCAGAAGAAGAGATAGGGTGAGATCGTGGTGCCAAGGATAGCAACGAGCGTCGTGAAATAATCCGAGTTCCAGGAGACGTTAGGTACAAAGAGCCCCATCAATGCTGCCGACCAGGGAATCTTTACAGCGAACACGGCAGCGACATACGCGAATAGACTGAGGGTAAGCCACTTCAACAGGTTGATGTACCGTGCATAGGTCATGAAGATCATGGTCACGACGCTAAACGCGCCAAAGACGATCACGTAAAGGAATCCTGGTCCGCCGATAAGAAGGCGCACTGCTTCAGCCATAGCGCTGAGATCGGCACCGATGTTGATGGTGTTGGCCAGGAACAGGAGGGAGACGCTGCTGTAGAGGACCCAGGATGGGTAATGCCTGCAAAGGATACCAGCGATGCCGTGGCCGGTGGTGCGCCCGATGCGAGCGCTGATTTCCTGGATGGCGACCATGAGGGGGAAAGAAAGCAGCATCGTCCAGCCGATGCTGTATCCCAGTTGGGCGCCCGCCTGGCTGTACGTCCCGATGCCCGAAGGATCATCATCCGAAGCGCCGGTGATCAGACCGGCTCCGAGCCGCTTGAGCAGTGCTCTGGGCCGGTGCGGCTCAACAGCCCTTGTGGACACGCTCATTTGGCACCCTGCTTTCTCATCCAGAGGGCCACAAGTCCTGCACCAGCGGCGCATATAGCCGGACCCACAGCTATGGTGAGGATCGATCGGCCAAAGTGATCCTGAAGAAGTAAGGAGAGGATCGTGCCGGCAAGCGCAGCGACCAGGAGAAGGCCAACGGAATTAAGGATAGTGCTTTGCATCGGCGTCAAACTGGCTTGTCCGTTTCTGGGCAAACGCGGCAAGGCCAAAGCTAGTTCCGAGGCCTGGTTCCGACCCTTGGAGCAACCGGCTGGATTGAAGTGCGCTTGATCGACGTAAGGTACTGGCAAACTGGCGGCGCCAGCGCCTGCACTATCGCCCCCTCCGCCGCCCCCCGAGCCGTCACCTTCAGCGGCGGTGGTGGTGCGATAGTGCAGCAGTGACGAGAGGGGATTCAGTCAGTCAACCACTCTGCGTGACAATTCTTGCCCCTTGCCTGGTCACGCGCCGCTCACGGCGCCGGACCTTGTTTGCTGACCAAATGGAGTCCGGCGGGCGGCGGAATTCAGGAATTTGTCTACACCTGTAATTTGCTCGCGGGCCCCACCCTCCGCTGCGCAAAAGTGGCGGGGGGAAATTGGGTAGAGGTTCGTCCAGCCTAGTGGTGGCCATGGTGGTGGTGGTGGTGCTGGTGCTGGTGATGATGTCTTGGGATGTATGCGTAGGGAAGGACCGATGCAGGACCATAGTAGTTGCCATACGCCGGTGGCTGGTAATAGCCGTACGGAGGTTGGTAGCCGCGATGCCTGCGGAGCTGATGGTGGTGATATCGGCGGTTATGATGCCCGTGGTGCCGATGCTGGATTGTCTCCGCCGCAGCCGGTAGGGCGGTTGACATTCCCCGCATCACTGGCGGGGCGGCAAGTGACGATTGAACATGCAGGACAATCCCCGCACAAAGCGCGAGGCCGGAGAAAAATAGCTTTGGCATGTTTGCCCTCCTTCGTCTTTGATCAGGGTACAGGAAGAATTTGTGCGCATGCTTTCGTCGCACCGGTCCATCCTGCGGCACAATTGTGACCTCAATCGAGCTTGGAATGGATGCAGCGATCTCAATCGCCGAACTGTTACGCAAGGTTACAAAATTCTCGGATCACCGCTGACACGGCGAGCATTGACGTGTCCTACGGCATCTACAGTCATGGATACCAGCGGCATCATCCGACGGATGATCCGTACCGGTTTCCATAGACCTCGAGCGCCACGCGTCGGCGACATGCAGCTCGTGAAAGGCGGCCCTTCCTGGCCGTGGCGGAAATATCGATGCTTGAATTAAGCAATGGGTATTTCGAAGCATGCAGGGTCCAGCGTGCCTTGCACCTGCCAGGCGTCGATCGCGGCAACAAGCCTAGGCGGGCCTGATCTTCGTTTAGCGCCTTCGCCTCAAAGAACGAGTATAGAAGCGCAAAGTCGCGGATGGCCTTCACATCCTGTTCCGGCAGATGAAAGTGAACCTTTTCTCGCAGCCATTGCAGGGCGGGCATGACGGGCCTTTCCCATTGCACACAGCAGGCCCTGATGGTGATGCACGCCCCGGCCAAGAGATAGCCCGAATAAGGGCAACCAACAGAAAACCTCAGTCAGGCCCTGCCAGCCAGCTGGCGTGGGAAAAACCAATAACCGGGTGAGGAAGATGTCTGATGCCATAAATGACTGGGGTGGGGGGTGGTGGTGGGGCGCATGGCGCGGTCGGATCCGTTGCGCGGCCTGCCCCGCTCTCACGAGCACAAATGGCGTGTGGGGTCGCGCTGCCTTCGCGGACGACCATTGCGCATCCCTCAGATCGGTTGAAAAGACCCCAGTTAATGATCCGCGTCCAACTTCCTGCTCTTTCGTTACACCAGGTTACAAATTTCGGGCCTCATCCCCTCACGGCTCAGGCGAAGCGAATGGTAATGTTCGGCTCGAACGCAATTTGATTCAGCGCATGCGCCACAAATGACATGAATACGGCACGCGCATTGTCGGAAGGTCTCATCGGCGCATTTGCAGCGTCGATCATAGGCGCTTCCGCGCTGGCGCAGACCCCATCCCCCTCGGCGTGCGCAGACGGCGAACCTGAAAGGCGCATCACAGCGTGCTCGATCATTATCGATGACAGCCGCGCCAACGTGGATGCGCGATCGCGCGCCTTAGACAATCGCGGCGTGGCCTACGCCAGGCGCAAAGAGCTGGCCAAGGCGTTGAATGACTTCGATGAGGCTCTCCGACTATATCCCGGCAATGCGACAGCGTATGTCAATCGTGGCAGTCTTCTCCTTGATACCGGCAAGTACGGTCCGGCCATTGAGGACTTCACGCGCGCCCTGGCGCTCGAGCCGCTTGACGGCCATGCCTACAATGGACGGGGTGTGGCGCTTCTGAGGGCAGGAAATGCGACGGCCGCTCTGGTCGATTTGCACGCTGCAGTGCGGCTTCGGCCAGATGAAGCCGAGGTGCTTAACAATCGCGGGACGGCTCACTTCACGCTCGGCGCCTACGAAGCGGCAACCAAGGATTATTCGGAAGCCGTTCGTCTTAACGATCGCTTCGCGGGTGCCTACTACAACCGGGGCAACGCACATCTGCGAACCGGAAATTTGCGCGCCGCGCTAGATGATCTCTCCAAAGCAGTTACGTTGGATCCGTCGGATGTTTCCGCACGCTACAACCGTGGAGCTGTGCACCTTATGCTCGGGCAGCATGGTGAGGCTGCCATCGATTTCCGGGAAACACTTCGACTCGATCCAACGCATAGCCGCGCGAGGCACGGCCTCATGCTCACCGGATCATCGCCTTAGCCCATCGGCTGTAGCAAACGACGCACGGTTACGAGCGGTGACAACAAATAATGGAAATCAATCAGACCGCTTCAGAAATAGATGTTAATGAAGCGGCACCTCGCTGCCAACCTGATGATCTTCCTGATAGGCATCATGGGCGCGGGACTGACAGCTCGCGCCCTGGGCCGGCTTCGTCGATCCCCCTTTTTCTCGGCGAGGCCGGCTCCCTGCCGTCCCTGGCGCGGTTACATCGGGTTACAAAACAATTCGGGTGCGCATTAGCCCCGAACATGGCAGCAGAGGTTTATCGTCCGAGGCTCGAAGCGCTGCTCTATTCGACGCATTCGCTTTGCCTTTGAACGAACGCGCAGATTGCGAGGCCCGGTCATGGGGCGAGCCAGAGGTCAAGCGGTACTCGTTGCAACGACCACGCCTGAATTGTTCATGCGCTTGTGCGCCGCCCTGGAGAAGGCGGGGTATGAGACGATCGGCCCGGCGAATAGCGTGCCGCTGGCAGTTAGCGGCCTCGAAAGGAACCTGGCTGTGGCTGCTATTGTAAGCGTCGATCTCGGACAACTGGGCGCCGAGATCGTCCAGGAGTTGAAGAACCGTGGGTGCCCTTGCCTTCTGCTCGAGCGTCCGGATGAGCTTCAGGGTGAAGACGACGTAATTAACGAGTTGGCTAGTTTGCCTTAGCAGCTGTCACCGGTCTGCTTGCCTGCCCGGCTGAAGTTCCAAGCCCGACCCACACAAGCGTGGCTGCTCATTGGGTACAGCCGACCTGAAGCTACGGGGTTCGGTGCGCTCTTCGCAGCAACCGACATGTGGGTGAAAGCGTTCACGTGTGATAATGCACGCGCCACGCAGGAGACGCCCCATGGCCGACGGAGCGAACGACAAAGCTGCCATGATCTCGCGCAAGGAACTCGCAAGGCGGCTCAACGAGGATTTGGCGAGGGAGTACCAGGCGGTCATCGCGTATGTCGTCTATTCGCAGGTTCTGAAAGGTGCGGAGTACATGGCGATAGCCGCTCAACTTCAAACCCATGCAGCTGAGGAGCTAAAGCACGCCCTCACTATTTCAAGACAGATAGACTACCTTGGCGAGATGCCGACGGTGGCACCCAAGCCTGTCAAGACGTCCAGCAACCCGCGTGAAATGCTTCAGTTCGACCTCAACAATGAGACCGAGACTATCCGCGCGTACCGCGATCGTGTTCGCCAATGCGAGGCGCTGGGAGAATTCGCCATGGCAGAGCAGATCCGGCAAATCCTGGTCGATGAACAGGATCACCAGATCGACCTCGCTACCGCGCTCGGGATCGAAGTGCCGGACACAACGCGTTAGGGTCGCATGGTCTGCCGGGGATCTGCGCAAACCTACGTCAGGCGGAGCCCTTTACGTCCATGTCCAACAAGTCCTTTAAGGCCTTCCCCGATGGATCGGTCAAACGGCTTGCCAGCATTTCAAGCATTGCCCGGGCTGCAGGGATATTCTCTCCCATCTTTTCGGCGCGCGATGAAATAGACTGGGCCAAAGCCTTGGTGTCGAGCACCCCCTGTTTGGCTAACACATCCTGCAAGGCATCGAGCGCAATCACCATGCCGACCAGCATTTCCATAACGTCCAATGCAGGCTTCTTTCGATTCTCGCTCACGTAGCCCTCCAAGGCTGCGGATTGGCGACTCGTGAATGACGCGGCATCTCAGGGGACACTAACCGAATGAACCAACTGGGACGTCAAAAATACGGTTCAACGACACGACCTTTGGTGGTGGCCACCGCAGTCGTTGAGCAAAAAGTCCGGCGCCGATGGGCGACGCCGGACTCTGGGGCAAGGGCCAGGAATCTCGCGCAGATCCTATGGTGGCAGATTTGGCTGAATGAACAACCTGCTCACCGCCCTCACCGCATTTTACCACCAGCGACGCTGATACCAGTGACGGCGCGGGCCATGATGGTAGGGGCGATAGTGCATGCGCTGGCGTCGCCAATTTGCCTGCTCACTGAGGCTAGTGCCAGCATTGCTAAGGCCGGCGAGCGAGGAAGTTGCGGGCGCCGCTTGTGCGGACATAAGACCCAGTCCGAGGAGGGCAGATGCGAATAGACCAGCGGAAGCAACGGTACGAGACATCGGTTGTCCTTTCTTCGACAGGGCTCGCCAATCGGTTGCGGCGAGTTGATGGGACCAAGATTGGCACCGACGCGCTGAATGCGATGTGAATGAAATTATTTTGCGCTCCTAAATGCAAACTATTACGTAACCGCCAGTAACGGATGGAATTCGTGTAACGGCATGTAACCAGACGATATATTGGGTGACGCCGCGGGACGCCACAATACCCACGTCACGTCAGAGACACTAGCGGGCGCATGCACTATCGCCACGAAGCGCGCGGATCCTCTCTCCCGGAGTGTCACGCTGTACCAATCATTCCGCGCGCTGATTCGGGACCGAGGATGTATGGGTCTTACACACATCAAGTGGATGGAGACCCGCATGATCATTGGACGTTTCAAGTATGACGGAAGATCTGATCGCTTCCAGGGTGGCCTGGTCTGTCTGAACTTCCAGATGCAGGTTGTAGCTGGCGAGACGCCGTCGGATCGTCAACCTGAGTACCTCATCACTGCGCAGACGACCTGCGGAAGTGTCGAGATCGGCTCCGCATGGAAGCGCACAAGTGAGCGGGGGACGCCCTATCTATCCGTGGTGCTCGACGCGCCGTTGCTGGCGCAGCCGCTTCACGCGGCGTTGTTTGTTAATGCGGAGGGAGATGAAGCCGTGCTGATCTGGAACCGATCGAGGCTCAGGAGCGCGCCCGCTTGTTGCGTAATTTACCCTCGGATCCAAGCGCTAAAGGGGGATCGAAAGCGTCGCGCGCAGGCCTCCCTCCTGCCGGTTCTGCAGCGTAACATCACCTCCGAGGCTGCGTGCGATGCTTCGGGCGATGGAAAGTCCGAGGCCGGTCCCGGAGGGAGAGGCATCCGATCGTTCGACCAACCTGCGAAACGGCCGGAAGGCTTCCTCGTGAAGATGCTTGGGGATACCAGGACCGCGATCCTCGACGCGGACCTCAAGGCGCGAGGGATTCTCGAAGATGCGCGCGGCGATGGTCGCTTCGCCTCCATACTTGAGGGCATTCTCGGCGATATTGCTGATGGCGCGGTGAAGCCGGGTCGGCCTGGTCTGGATGGTCAATCCGGGCGGCACGCGCACCGAAAGGCGGCGATGCGCGAGGGACATGGCCGCGGCGATATCGCCAATGAGATCGGCGACATCCACAATCTCCGTCCGCTCGGCATTAAAATCGCTGCGCGCGAAATCGAGTGTCGCCCGCACCATGCGTTGCATATGGGTGATATCGCGCTCGATGTCTTTCTTGACGTCTGATGGCGGAAGTTCCTCGAGCCTGAGCAGCAGCCGGGTGATGGGCGTTCCGATATCGTGAGCAAGCGCTGTTGCGAACGCCGTACGGTCTTCCACCAGCCGTTGAATGCGTTCCTGCATGGCGTTGAATGCGCGGGAGGCTGATTGCACTTCCGTTGCCCCAGAGATCGCCAAAGGCGCAGCACGGATATCGCCGCCCAGGCGCGCTGCAGCGTTGGCAAGGTCGGTCAGGGGCTGGGTCGCGCGTGCAATGACCCAGGAGCCGCAAAGAAACACTGCTATCAACACTGCCCCGAGAGGCGCCCAGATCTGCGCGATGGAGAATGGGCTGACCCCCAGCCATTGATTGGTGACGGTGATGCTGCTACCTGTTGTGAGCTGCACTTCCGTTTTCATCTGACCGATCTTGACGATGTCCTCCAGGGTTCGCTCAGGAAGTTGACGATGGGCGGGATTAAGTTCCGCGCTGAGCATGGAGAGGAGGCTCCGGCGGTCCGACCGGTTCGCAGGCTGATGTTCGCTGGTAATGCCCTCGTGACTCGGCCGGTTGAGAAAAAGCCCCAGTAAGTGCTCAAAGAGGTGTGGGCGGGATTCAAAGATGTGCCACTCCCCTCCTCCAACGGTGCCTCCGGGCTGTACTTTGACCAGAACGCTGGAAAGCTTCTTGACCAGTTGCTCCTGTTCGCCCTGCGGGGTGGTTTCAAGAAGATGCGTGACGAGGGCGATGCGTTCGGCCAGCAGGGTATCTTGGAGGAGCGATGCGGCCTCATCGTGCTTTCTGGCGTAAAGCCACAGACCCAGGAAATGGGAAAGCAGCAGCCCCAGCATGAGTACGAGGAGCATCCTCGACTTAAGGCTGTTGAGTAGCACGGCTATTCCTCGCGAACCTTGACGTCGGGCATGAAGACGTAGCCCTTGTTGCGTAGCGTCCTGATGATGGCGGGTTGGTCGGCGCCTGTCTCGATCTTGCGGCGCAGCCTCGCGATACGCATGTCCATGCTACGGTGGAAGGGCCCGGTATGTTTACCCCGGGTGCGACCGAGAAGTTGGTCACGGGTCAATACCATCTGCGGATAGTCGACAAACACCTCGAGCAGTTCGTAATCGCCATCGGTGAGGGTGACGAGGCTGCCATCGGGCGCGAAGAGTTGCCGCTTACTCCGATCCAGCACCCAGCCCAGAAACTCAACGGTTGACCCGCTGGCTGTGTTGCCGCGCGGCAGGTCATTTGCGCGGCGCAGAACTGCCCGAATCCGACCGAGCAGCTCTGCAGGGCTGAAGGGCTTCAGCACGTAGTCGTCGGCGCCCGCTTCAAAGCCCTCGATGCGATCGTTCTCAGAACCGAGAAGCGAAAGAAGGATGACGGGTACGCGTGTGGTTTGCTGGAGTTCGTGACAGAGTTCGAGCCCGTCCTCGCCTGGCATGACGCGATCAAGAACAATGAGGTCCACATGCTGGTTGGCAAGGAACGCCCGCATTTCCTTGCCGCTCGCGGCGACAGAGGCAACAAAGCCATGGCTTTGCAGAAAGCGGGAGAGAAGCGTTCGGATGTCGCGATCGTCATCGACGATCAGAATATGCGCCTGCTGGGTCATGCTTAATTCAGGGGCCAGGATAGGTGGGCCGTCTTGTGGCACACGGGATGCTTTGCATTCGATGCGACAAAGCTGGCGCCGGCCGCCGGGGAAGCGCCACGGGGCTTCGCTACGCAAACAACTAGGATGCCAGACTTCAGCAACGAAGTGTGGAATACCATTGGTGTGGCGAGCGTGATCGCGCGACCTCGCCGGGCCCATCGTACCCGCGGATGCTGGGCCCTCGCAGGACTGATTTGTAACCGCGCGTAACCGTTGCAGCTGCAGTATCCCTCTCTAAAGGAATGTGAGTTTCCTGGTCGAGACGCGATTTGCGCGCCATGCGACGGGACCTGGATGACAGTGATGATGCGAGGACGGCTTCTTTGTGATCACGAAGGGGCTGGAAGCAATAGCTTTTCACTCGTGCGCGCACTCGCGGCGATGGCGGTGGTGGTCTAACACAACTACGGCATCTTCAGCGGAGAAATCACCGATCCGCTGGAGGCCTGGACTGGCTTCACGCTCGGTCAGCATGCGGTGCATGTGTTTTTTTGCCTAAGTGGCGTCCTGATCGCCATGAGCCTCGCCCGCAGCCGTTCATTCGGGCAATACGTCTGGGCCCGGTTCCTGCGGATCATGCCGGCACTATTCGTGTGCGTGGCTTTGACAGTGTTGGCATTGGGACCGTGACGACCACCTTGCCGCTTCCAGCGTACCTCGCTGATGCACAAGTCATCGGCTACATCGGGAAGACGATCACGCTTGTGACAGCGAAAGCCACCTTGCCCGGCGTGTTTGACACGTTGCCGGTTGCGGGTGAGAGCAATCTTTCGCTTTGGACGTTGAAGTATGAAGTCCTGTGTCACGCGCTCCTTGCGATACTAACCGGCTTTGGATTGAAGACGCATGCGGGACAGGTGTTGGCAATCGCCATAGCTGTGCTCACGCTTACCTTTGTGAGCGCGGTCACCTCTCCCAAGACGACCGTCGACAACCTAAGGCGTTTCCTCTTGTGCTTTTGCCTGGGCGCGGCAGCTTATGAACTGCGCGCCCATGTGCGCTACTCCGCCGTCCTTTGCGCACTCGTAGCGGGTCTGGCCCTGGCGCTGTTTCCGACACGCCTCGGCGTGCCAGCCCTTCTGCTTGCAACGGCAGTACTGAGTTTGACCTTCGGCACCCGCCTCTGGGGCCACGCATCCACACTCACTGACCGCTTCGACGCCTCGTACGGCATCTACATTTACGGATGGCCGATCGGGCAGACGGTGCTGTACCTGGTGCCCTCAGTCACGGCGATTGGGCATCAGGTTACAACCGTCCTGGTCAGCGCGATGTTCGGCATCGCTTCCTGGCTGCTGATCGAAAGGCCGGCGCTCAAGATGAAACGACACATGGTCCCTGCGCTTCGGATCCGCAACACAAGCCGGGGTAGTCAGGCATTATCACCCAACCGATAATCCGCACCCAGATAATGTCTGATCGTATGGACGCCCCGCGCACTGTGTGTCATCGTTCGACGCAACCGAATCGTCGCCCAAAAAGCGGCCGGCATCCGCCACCGGGGTCTTTGACGGAATGCAACGCCTCAGACGCGTCCTTGCGACCCTGTTCCTCCTGGCATTTCTGCCGGTAACCATGCTGGCTGCTTCGCCACTGCGCTATTGCAAGTCGGCAGACCATCACGCGCTCGAGTTGCTTGTTGGTGGTACGCATGCGTCAGAGCACGCAAGCCATCACAACTACACCGCAACCGCTTCCGGCGGCGACGAATGTGGGCACACTATCGAAGCGGCGCACGAGGTGCGTTGCAGCGATTCCAGCATTTTGGACGTCGCCCCGGAGTGGGCAGCCGATCGAGCTGCCTCCGAATGCCGCGGTTGATGTTGCAAAGGCCATTCTTATTGCGCCTGCGACCGGGATGCCAGCGCGCGCGTTTTCACATTTCACGTCATTGATTGATCCACGCGTCCGCGAGCGGCAGATAGCCGTTCTTCGGATATAGGCCGCCACCAAGCCGGCAAACTCGCCACACGTCACTTCCCCAATCATCGCATCCAAGAACCGTCGGTCCGATCTCAAGGGCCGCGCCGCCTGTGGAAGCGCGCCTGCCGCTCCACCGTGTGGCGCTTGCGTCAACCACGGCGTTTATGGCCTGCAGCAATCGACACTCACCAGGTGGCACGCATGGACCCTGTCTATTTCTCAAAGCTGCTCACACTGCAGAACCAATGGCTCACCGCGCGTCAGACTGCGATCGCCTCAAACGTGGCGAACGCAAACACCCCGGCGTTCAAGGCACAAGACGTTCAGCCTTTTGACGCCGTGTTAGCCGCGACCAGCGAAAAACAGGCTATGACCAATCCGCGCCATATGACGGGTGGTCCAGAGGACGCGGTGGCCTTCGCAAAGCAACCTCAGGCATCATGGGAAATAACACATTCGGGCAACAGCGTTTCCCTGGAACAGGAACTGCTCAAGGCCGGCGAAACAACGCGCGCGTACCGCCTCAACGTGAATCTCGACAAGGCCTTCGGTCGATTGATGGACCTGGCACTCAAAGGGTATGGTCCAAAGGGGTGAAGTTTGCCCGGCAGATCTCTGCAGGACACCGCTATGTCTTCCGACCCCCGAAGGTGCACGACCTCTTGGTTACTCTTCTCAGGTTTCTAGGTGAGACTGGCCGTCTAGAGCGAAACCAACAGCAAGCGCAGTAGGCTACCGATGTCGAAGAATATGCCAATATCAAGTGTTCCAGCGGTTCGAGCAGCGTCGGCCGCCTGGAGAAACGCGCGTGCGCGTTCAGTGGTTTTGCGATGAAGGGGGGTGTCCAATTTCAGGGATCACCTGGCCTTTGGGAGGCCCAAGATCAAGGCTGACTTTCTAACCGGTCGGGCGCGGCGGGGTCGAGAGGTTCGACCAGAACAATTTGGGCAGCGGGGATGAGCCGTTTGCCGACAAGGATCGTTTGTTGCATGTGCTTTCTCCTTTTTGTTGTTGCACAGGTTCAGAGAATGCGCGGCGACAACCGATCCGACAACGGACCACCTTGGTTCAAACAAATTTTGTCGAAGGTGGATGCGAGCAAACCGGTCTATGGAGCGCGCCCGAAGAGGAAAGCGGGTTTCGCTGTGCGCGCACATGTCCTACGATGCGTTGTCAGTATTGATGGCGACCGGCGACGGAGTACGTTCGCATGGTCATTGTTCAAAGAGATTTCCAGATGGCGCGCAACATACTGATTTATTCCGATGGCACAGGACAGGTGGGCGGGATCGCCTTCGATGAGGATCGGAGCAACATCTACAAGATGTACCGGGCGACTCGGGTCGCGCCGGACTCGTGCATCGACCCAAACGAACAGATCGCCTACTACGATGCGGGCCTCGGCTCGCGTCCACCTGGAGCGGGCAGCTTCGGTTCTGCCTACAGGAGGCTCAGCAATTTCGTAAGCCAGGCAACCGGCCTCGGGCTTACCGCCAATATCATCGACTGCTACCAGATGATCATTCGCTACTGGCGTCCGGGGGATCGCATCTTCCTATTTGGCTTCAGCCGCGGTGCTTACACGGTGCGGTGTGTGGCAGGCGTCCTGGCAAATTGTGGTGTGCCCACACGATTGGGCCCCGATCAGCCCCTCACCTATGATCCAGGCACGCTGCGCAAGCTTGCGAAGTTCGCCGTCAAGCGCGTGTACCAGCATACGCCCTCGCGCCAACGCAACGGAGCGAGCAAGCGGCAGGAAGAGTTGCTCGATCAGCGCGTCGAACTGGCGCGGCAGTTTCGCGAGAAGCATGGCGTGGATCTTGTCGCCGAGAAATCTCACTACCCCTACTTCATTGGCGTATTTGACACGGTGGCATCGATTGCAAGCCGGGGTGCACAGATGGTCCTTTTCCTGGCGACCTTGGCGCTCGTGAGCGGCCTCGCGGCCGCACTTTGGGCGACGCAATCGTACTATGCGCCGCTGCTGCAATACTTTCCGTTCAACCGCATCAGTAGCCTCTTTGCCCTCTTAGGCGGCGACCCGTCCAATGGCTGGCATTGGCTTTCAGGGGTGGCGGGTGCGGCCACACTGGCCGCCGGCATCTGTTATGTGATTCAGGCGCACCGCTTTGCGCCGAAGGCGGTAGGCAATAAAAAGTGGCGCACTTTCACGTTCAACTGGGGCCGAATGAGCTTTGAGGACAAGACCCTCAACGACAATGTGCCCTATGCGCGCCATGCTATTTCGATCGATGAGGACCGCGCGTCGTTCAAGCAAGTTGGATGGGGCGACCCGAAGTCCACGCGTCCAGCAAGCGATGCGAATGGGTTCATTGCCTTTCAGCAGATGTGGTTTGCCGGCAATCATTCAGACATCGGCGGCAGCTACGCTGAGAGTGAATCGAGGCTTTCCGACATTGCGCTGAAGTGGATGATCGAAGCCGCCACGACGGTGAAGGACGGCATCAAGATCGACCCATCCGTGCTGCGTCTTTATCCCTCCTGCGATGGGATGCAGCATTGTCAGCGTCGGGTCGGGTTTCCGATCCTGACACGCTGGTTCGGCATTACGTGGCCTGGAAGGTCTCGATCGATCAAGGTCGGTGCGCCGCTGCATCAGACCGTCATTGATCGGGCCAAACTCGCAAGCGTTTTGCAGTACGATCGATTCAACCCTTACCGCCCAGAGGCGTTGCGAGACCATCCTCCGTTGACAACCCTCTACGCCAACATTCCGCGCCCCAGGTTGAGAACCGGCTTGGCGAGGATCTGGGCTAGTTTTCGGCTGAATAGCTGAGGTTACGCCAATCAGCGTCTACGGCCACAGCGAGAACGGATCTCCAAACAAGGTGATGGCGAAGAGAACAAGCAGGAACAGGCTTGCAAGTGCGTGGATACCGGAGAGCGTTCGTACGGGACCGACGGCGCGGTATTCCTTCTGTCCCGGCTGCATGCCGGCGAGCCACGATGAGAGCGTGAATGAGCCGTAGCCGAAACGCGTGGCGGAAAGCGCGCTGAACCAGAGCGCGATCAGCCACTTGGTCGACGGCGTACCCTGCACGCGAGCAATCTGGGTTTCGCTGGCTTCCGTGAGGCCCGCCGCGGCGTTTACAACAGACCCTTTTGGGATCACCTCGAACAGACCCTGGGCACCCTGGTTCGCGCTAGTGCACAGCAGAAAGAAATACCCCAATGCAAACGCAAGCCAGAGCCACAACAAAAGGATCCCAGCTCGCGCCGGTTTGCGACCGTAGGCGACCGTGTGATCGAAAGCGAACCCACGCAGCCAAACCATTGGATGCCATGCCGATTGCGCATCAAAGGCGTCGCGCCAGGTCTCGATGACGTACGTCACCGTGCGAGCTTGCGTATCATCGCCGCTTTCGAGCAGGCTTTTACGCAATGCGGAGAGCCCTGCGAAATCCTTCTCTCCGGGTTGGAGCCAGGCCAGATTGCGCGCACCGATCAATCGTGGCGCTCCCGCCGCGCGATAGTCCGCGAACTTGAAATCCGTCTTGGTCATGTTGGCTTTGTCGAAATCGGTTCCGACCAGAAGGGTGCCGGTAAGGGTCGCCGACGTAAAATTCGCTTCCTTGAGCAGCGCGCGTGTGAGATCGGCGAGCGTGAGGTCCGTATCCGCGAAGGAACTCGATTGCAGGTCCGCCTCGACGAGAATAGCGCCCTTCACGTTGGCGCCTCGGAAGGAGGCCTTGCCGCGCGCAAAGGTCAGATCTGCGCAGGTAAGATCGGCACCGGCGAGATTGGTCGCCTCAAGCGTGGTGCCATTGAGCCTCGCAAAGCGGAGGTCGGCATTTTCCAGCACCATTTTGGTGAGGTCCTGCTTCTCCAGCCGCGCGAAACGCAGATCCAGGACCTGCGTGGCCGATTGCTTGGAACCGGCCTTGATGCGGCGCAGGGCTTCTTCGGCAGGCAGGGGAGGAAGATTGCCCAACTGAGCGCGCTGATCATCACAGAACTTCTGCGCGCTGCCGAGCGTGGAAGCCGCCTTGATTTCCTTCGCCGAAGGAAAGGAGCGCGGCGCGACCAAGGATAACGTAAGGAAGATGAAGACAGCCAGGGATGCGGCCACGGCGATCCCCCGCCCGATCGGGCGCCAGTCTCGCTTCAAAGCGGATTGGCAGGCCGCGCGCAGGCATTGCCCGGCGCGAGCGAACAGATCCGCGAAGCGCAGTCGTACATGGCGCACGGGCGAATTACCCCCAGCTGAAATCCACGAGGTCACCCAGCGTGCCGTCGGCCGCGAAGCGCGTACGCAAGCCGCGCCTGGTCAGCACCTGCATGGTTTCCTGGTAGATCGGCACGCCGATGCTCGACCGATTCAGTATGCCGCGTGCTGCTCCAAGCAGTTCGGGGGATCCGCCTTCGGCAAGCCTCGCGACTGTAAGGTCGTACTCCGGGTGAGAAAAGCGAGGCAGGTTTGCTGGCGCGTTGCTTGTAAAGGTGGCAAGCGCGGTTGTGGGAGTCAGGCTGAGAGGCGTTCGACCGACAAAAAGCGTCGCTTGGTCGCGTCGAGGTCGTACGGAAGCGGTTACATCGACGACTTCGATTTCCGCGCGAAGATTTACCTGCTCGAGCTGGCCCTTGACGGCTTCGGCAAGCGGGCCGTCCTGGTCGAGATTTTGTGCTGCAACCAGGATGGTCAGAAGGCTCCCCCTGAAGCCGGCTTCAGCAAGCAGGTTGCGCACGCGCGTCGGAGCATGCCATCGGTCTGGCGAGACTGGTTCCGGCAGAAGGGCTGCGGGCAGCATCTCGCTGGTTGCCCTCGCTCCGCGTTCTCCGAACAGCGCGGAGGTCACGGCGGTCGTGCTGATGGCAGCACGGATGGCTTCCCGCACGCGTTGATCGCTCGTCGGCCCGTCGTTGACATTCATGCCGATGTAGGTAACCGAACTGAGCGGGGTCGATCGGACCTCAGCGGTATCGATACCCAGCTCCCTGAAAATATCGCGTCCCCTGATGCGCCCGCCTGGCAGGACGACGAGGTCAAGTTGACCGGCTTGAAAATGCGCTAGCGCCGAATTGACGTCGTCGTATCGGCGCACGGTGATCATGGTCACGGCAGGACGTGGGCTAGCCCAATGCGGATTGGCGGCGAGTGTCACCACGTCGCCTGGCTGGAAGGGGTCGACGAAACGATAGGGTCCGAGCGCATGCTCGTATCTGGCGTGGCGTCCGAGCGCGCTTTCGGCGGCGTCCGTCAGGGGTGTCGTCGGTGGGCGTGCGAAGGCTTCTTTATAGAGGCTAAGGTCGCGGCGATCGAAGTAAAGTCGGCATGACCGATTGTCTCGCACCTCGATCGTCGACACGCCTTTCAAAAGGGTCTTTCTGGCCCGCTCCAGACCGCGCACGATGTCAGCGATGGTGTTCGGATTACCGTTTGACCATTTGCGATCGGGTTCAGCAGTGAGCTCGACGAACTGTCGCGAACCCTCTTCCTTGAACGGCGAAGGCGTGGCGGCATACGCTTCCCACCCGATCAGGGGATCGGTGGCCTGGCGCGTTACGCGTGTCAGCGGTGGAAAGACCGCCCGCATAATGAAGCTGTCCGCGCGGTAGAATGCCGGATCAAAGCTTGTCAGGGATGAGAAGCTGGCCATGCGCAGGGGCGGGCCCTGGGCTGCGGCCTGGTAGGGCCAGGCGCCGACAATGGGTCCGCACGTGCACCCCTTAAGGAAATCCCGCCGACGCATAAATCCTCCGCCGAACCGAGGAAGAGCAATGCGCGACGTTTAGCATACTTTGCAGGTCGAGGCAGCACGGAATGGCTGGCAACATCGAGGAAGACCGGCGGATGTCGTCCCGCTGCTCTATCTTCTGCCGTGGCCGTGCTTCTCGCCTTGCCGTTGGCTTGTCGCCAACCTGAGACGTCGGGTCCGCGGAGTGCACCGACCCTACCAAAAGTCCGGCGCCTGCGTCGTCGTGCCGGCACTCAGACCAGGAAGTCTTCTTTATTCACACCGCGCTTTTTGGTGGCGGCCACCATCCAGCGCGGCATGCGACCACGCCCGGTCCAGGTGTTCTCGGCGTTCTCGGGATCGCGATACTTAACGGCGACAACCCCTCGCCGGCTCTTCCGGCCCAGCACGTCGTCGAGATCAAAGCCCTGAGCTTTGGCCATGTCGACAAGCTTTTGTTTAAGAGCTACTTTTTCTTCGCCTTGCTTTCTTGTCAAAATCGCGTCGACGTCGGCGCGGAGCCGGGTGAGCTCAGCAAACGAAAACTTATCTAAATTGTTGATGCGGGCCATTACGTGCTCCACGGTGCGCGTTGATCGAGAGGCACCGTTGTAAGAAAAGAGCGACAATAAGAACAGAGCTCTATTTGGCAAAGTTGATCTTTGCTAAATGCCTTCTATTGGCAACTCGTTCCAACGAGATGCTTCGCGCTGTCTGGACAATGCGCTTGATGACGCTGCCCTTGCCGGCTGCGTCCTTGTTACACTGCTTTTTGGTGGGTTTTTGAAGCAGAGATGGACATGGCCAAGATAGTGCTGGAGCACGGGAAGGACGAACAGACCAGGCGCCTGGCGATGGACATCATTCGTGATCAGGAACGAGAGATCGAGCAGGTGCGGGCCTGGGTTGCGGCGCGCAAAGCGCAATAGTGACCAACTAGGAACACGATGTAGTGCCGCCGTGGCGTTTGATGAGTACGGGCGTATCCGATCGCGGTGCTCTGGCGTCCACATAGTTGTTTAGCGTGGCGATCATATCGGCCAGATGCGTATATTTTTCCTCGAACCGGGCGACGTAGTCGCGCGCAATGCTCTTCAGTTTTGCACTGCTGCGCTTGCGGTCGTCCCACAGCAGGAGCAGGTCGCGCACCTCCTGGCAGGTGAGACCGAGCTCGCGGGCGCACTGGATGAACTGGAGGCGGTGAACATCATCATGCGAGTAAGTGCGGTACCCGCGCTTGGTTCGACCGGGCGTGCGCATAAGCCCGTTTATCTCGTAATGGCGGATCATCTTCGCAGAAAATCCGGTCATCGCGACCACGTCGCCGATATTCAAGCCGTTGCCTCCCCTTGCAGGATTGCTTTCGTCGGTGCGGTGCCCGGGCCAGGTTCTGTATCCGCTACCTCCCGGTATTTCCCGGCTTGCTTTTGGCCTCAGGCCCCGATGGTGCGGACACGGCGATCTTCTGTGACTTGCTGCCGGCAAGGGGTCTTTTGAAAATTGCGCGCTGAGGTGGAAGGATGCCAACCAGTTCCCAACCTCGAGCCCCGGCCAGGTTGAGGTAGTAAACGTCGTCCTCTTTGGTCGGCGTCGAGCCGAGATCCACCGACAAATATTCCCATCGCATCATTGAAAGCTCTTGGTGTCAGTCATCAGAGATTGGCAACCTCCGGCGTCGGGTCCAGGTGCGGGGTGGGTTGCACCCGACGCCGGAGGGGCAGCGAAACGGCAGGCTCCCCCGGAACCTGCCATTCGCTACTTCTTGAAACGGACCTGCCCGGATTTGCCGGCAGCCGTCTTGAGCATCACGGTGATGGTAGTTCCTGGGCCAATCGCCGCTTTGGCAGCGCCCTTAAAAATGTTATCGCCGGCCGGCTCGAGCGTAAGAGATTCCTGCCCGGCCGGGCCGGCGATGAGGATTGACGCGGAGTAACCCTTCACCGACACCGGCTTGTGCGCTTCGTCAGCGACATAGAGCGTGACGGCATTGCCGGCGGCCACGAGTTCCACTTCCACGCCGGCGACATCCTGGGTCTCACCGCCGTTAGGTCCTTTCGCGCCATGCGAGTGCTGCGCGATCGCCATGGTGGAGAAGACGATACCCAGCACGAAAGCAACGACAAACTTCATACGGATGCTCCTTGAGGTTCAGGGTTAGAAGAAGGCTCTTCATTCGGCCTTTCACGGCGCACGAGAACGTAGAGTGCCGGCAGGACGAGCAAAGTCAGGATGGTCGATGAAATGATGCCGCCGATGACGACGGTTGCGAGCGGGCGCTGCACCTCGGCGCCGGCACCGGTGGCGATGGCCATGGGCACAAAGCCGAGCGAGGCGACGAGCGCCGTCATGAGCACCGGCCGCAAGCGGGTGAGTGCGCCCTGGCGAACGGCGTCCAGGATCGGCAGACCCTCTTCCCGCAGCTTCTGAATGAAGGCGATGATGACCAGGCCGTTGAGGACTGCGACACCGGAGAGGGCGATGAAGCCGACACCGGCGCTGATGGACAGCGGGATGCCGCGCATCAGGAGCGCGACAACGCCACCCGTGAGCGCAAGCGGCACGCCGCTGAAGACCAGGAGCGCATCCGCGACGGAGCCGAGGCTCAGGAACAGGAGCAGCAGGATAAGAGCGAGTGCGATCGGCACCACAATGGCGAGACGCTGGGTGGCAGAGACCAGGTTCTCGAATTGCCCACCCCACCCGATCCAGTAGCCAGCGGGCAGCTTGACCTGTTCGCCGACGAGGCGTTGGGCCTCGCCCACAAAGGAGCCGAGGTCGCGCTCGCGCACGTTGGCGGTCACGACGATGCGGCGCTTACCGTTTTCGCGGCTGATCTGATTGGGCCCGGGCGCGATCTCAATATCTGCGACGGCAGAGAGCGGCACGTAGCGTACCTTGGCCAGCGGCGAATTGCCGAATTCACTGCGGGCAAGGCTGACCTGGGCATCGGCAGGCGGCAGTGGAATGGGCAGGTTGCGCAACGCGTCGATGTCGAGACGCAGGCTTTCCGGCAAGCGCACCACGAGAGAGAAGCGGCGGTCACCTTCAAAGACGAGACCCGCGACCTTGCCACCGACGGCGATTTCGACGATGCCCTGGACATCGGCAACGCTGATCCCGTGGCGTGCAAGCGCTGCCCGATTGAGTTTGACGGAGAGCATGGGCAGGCCGGCCACCTGCTCCGTCTTGACATCGGCTGCGCCACGAACGCCCTGGAGGACGTTCTGCACCTGGCCTGCGACGCGCAGCAGGGTGTCGAGGTCATCGCCAAAGATTTTCACGCCGACGTCGCTACGCACGCCGGAAATGAGCTCGTTGAAGCGCAGCTGGATCGGCTGAGAGAGCTCATAGTTGCTGCCGGCGATTTCCTCGGCGGCCTTCTCGATGCTTTCGACGACGTGCGCCTTTGATTTCGAGGAATCCGGCCAGTCCTTGCGCGGCTTTAGCATGACGTAGCCGTCCGAGATGGAAGGCGGCATGGGGTCGGTTGCGACTTCGGCTGTGCCGACGCGGGCAAACACCTCCTTCACTTCTGGGATCTTCAGGAGGCGCTTTTCAAGCGCGGCCTGCATTTCGAGCGACTGGGAAAGGCTGGTGCCGGGCACGCGCAAGGCCTGGATGGCGACGTCACCTTCATCGAGGCTTGGAATGAATTCACCGCCCATGCGTGAGGCGGCGTAGCCCGATGCGAGGACAAGCACAACGGCGACGGCTGCCACCATGCGGCGGAACTGAATGCTGCGTTCCAGCAAGGGCGTGTAGGCGATACGCGCCCAGCGCATGAGGAAGTTTTCGTGCTCGGAGACCTTGCCGGTGACCAGCAGGGCGATGGCGGCCGGCACGAAGGTCATGGAAAAGATGGCGGCGCCCACGAGTGCCATAAGCACGGTAAGCGCCATGGGCGTAAACATCTTGCCCTCCACGCCCGAGAGTGTGAGCACAGGCAGGTAGACGACAGCGATGATCATGGTGCCGAAGAGACTTGGCTTGATGACTTCGCTGGCGCCCGCAAGGATGGTGTCGAAACGCTCGGAGGTCGAGAGCAGTCGACCGCGCTTTTGCTGTTCCTCGGCGAGCAGGCGCAGGCAGTTCTCGACGATGATGACCGCGCCGTCGATGATGATGCCGAAGTCAATGGCGCCCAGACTCATGAGATTGGCGCTGACCTTGTTTTCCACCATGCCGGTAATAGTGAACAGCATGGAGAGCGGGATGACGCAGGCGGTGACCAGGGCCGCGCGGATATTGCCGAGGATGAGGAAGAGAATAACGATGACCAGGAGCGCGCCTTCGACGAGATTTTTCTCGACCGTGGCGATTGTGGCTTCGACGAGGTGTGTGCGGTCGTAAACGGTGCGAGCGACGACTCCATCGGGCAGGGATTTGGCGATCTCGCCGAGTTTGGCGGAAACCCGCTGGGCGACGGTGCGACTGTTTTCGCCAATCAACAGCATGGCGGTGCCAAGCACCGTTTCGTTGCCATCGAGTGTTGCAGCGCCGGTGCGCAGGTCCTTACCTTCCCGCACGTCGGCGACGTCCCCGATGCGCACGGGGACCCCGCCCCTGGCCCCAATCAGGATGTCGCGGATTTCTTCGACCGTGGCGACCTGGCCGGGCGTTCGGACGAGGTACTGTTCGCCATTACGCTCGATGTAGCCGGCGCCGACATTGGCGTTGTTGGCCGCAAGTGCGGTCATGACATCGCGGAAGTTGAGCTTGAATGCCATCAACCGCGTCGGATCGGGCAGTACGTGAAATTGCTTTTCGTAGCCCCCGATGGTGTTGACTTCGACGACGCCTGGGACGGTGCGCAGTTGCGGCTTGATGATCCAGTCCTGGATGGTGCGAAGATCCATGGCATCGAAGGGTTTGCCGTCGGAGCGGCGCGAACCTTCCTTGGCTTCGACGGAGAACATGTAGATTTCGCCAAGGCCCGTGGAGATGGGTCCCATGGCGGTTTCGATACCCGGCGGGAGTTGGTCCTTGACCTGCTGGATGCGCTCGTTGACGAGCTGGCGGGCGAAATAGATGTCGGTGCCGTCATGAAAGACAACGGTGACCTGGCTCAGGCCATAGCGCGAAAGCGAGCGCGTATATTGCAGGCGCGGCAGACCGCCCATTCCGGTTTCGATCGGAAACGTAATGCGCTGCTCGACTTCGAGGGGTGAGTAGCCAGGCGCTCGCGTATTGATCTGGACCTGGACATTGGTGATGTCCGGGACGGCATCAATCGGCAGGCGCGTAAAGTTCCAGGCACCGAAGGCCGCGATGCAAAGGGTCGCCAGCATGACCAGCCAGCGCTGGCGGATGGAGAAGGAGAGGATGGCTTCGATCATGTCGGAACCTCAGGGACGAAGGATCAGAGCGGCATTCACTTAGTGCGCGTGGGATGCCGTTCCCTTGGCGAGTTCCGCCTTGATGACGAAGCTGTTGCGCGCGGCGTAGGTATCGCCCGATTCCAGGCCAAAACTGATCTCGGCCCATTCCTGATCGCGTCCCCCGACCATGACGTCGCGCGGTTCGAACTTGTCTCCGCTGCGTACAAAGACGACCGTGCGATTTTCTATGGTCTGCAGAGCAGAGAGCTTGACGGCGAGCGGAACGGACTTGGCCGTCAAAATAACGCGGGCACGCACGAAGAGACCGGGTCGCAAGCGGCCGTCGGCATTGTTGACGACGGCGCGCGCAAGCGCGCTCTGGGTCTCGCTGCTACCCACAGGCGAGACATAGCTGATCGTGGTCTCGATGGGTTGACCACCATCTTCGGGTTCGATCGCGACCTTGTCGCCGACCTTCACCCGCTGGATGTCGCGGCGATAAACGGAAAAGTCAACCCACACGGCGGAAAGATCCGCGAGCACGAAGGCCGGTTTCTGCTCGGAGACATATTCTCCTAGCGAGACCTGGCGATCGATGACCGTACCGGCGATGGGCGCGCGCAACTCATAGGCTGTCAGGCTCTGGTTGCTTTCCACGCTCGCAAGAAGATCACCCTTGGCGACTACGTCACCGATGCGACGGCGAATATCGCGCACGACGCCTGGAAAGCGAGGCGTCACCTGCACCAGCGCTTCCTGGTTGGGCTGGATGATGCCGTTGAGGGCAAGGCCGTCGCGCAAGGTGGCGCCGCCTGCTTTGACGAGCTCGATATTGGCTGCGGCGATTTTGGCATCACTGAGGGTCACCGCGCCTTCCTCGCCGTGATGTTCCTCCTTTTTGCCGGCGGCGGGTGCCGACTTGCCGGCGTCGGGTTTGGCCCCGAGATAGAAGGCGGCGCCGCCAACAGCGAAGATAGCGACGAGGACGATACTGGCGATACGCATGTACCTGTTCATTTGCTTGTTCCCAGGGCAGCACCCGTCAGGCCTTCGATGGTGGCGACGGCGATGTGATAGTTGAGCAGCGCCTCAAGCTCGCGCAGCGAGGCCTGCGTGACCGTGTTCTGGACATCGAGATATTCGAGCAGGGTGAAACGGCCCTGCTCGTAGCCCTGCTCGATGGCCTCCTGGGCGCGGCGCGCATTGGGAAGAGCGGATCGACGCAGGATGTCGAGTTCGCGCAAGGAGCCGACGAGCGTTTCGTAGGCGCGGCCGAGGGTAAGGACGAGGGCCGCCTTGCCGGCGGCGCGGTCGGCTTCGACCTTGGTGCGCGCGGCTTCCGCCTCGATGATGCCGCCTGTATTGCGATCGAACACTGGCAATGAGAAGGAAAGGCCAAGGCGCACGGCATCGTCGCCGGTGTCGTTGTAATGCCGCCAGCCGGCGCTGACCCGCATGTCGGGATACGGCTTCAGGCGGGCAAGTATGAGTTCTGCATCACGCTGCGCGCGCAGGGCTGTCCATCTCACGAGTTGCGGCAGGCCGTCTACCATGGCCAGTACCGCGGCAAGGGATGGTGGTCGAGAGGTCCGAGACAGGTCGCCCACTACACGCCCGAAATTCGGCTTCGGCAGCCCCATGAGGGATGCGAGCTCAAGACGCGCGACGGCAAGCGCGGCGCTGGCGCGCTCGCGATCGGCGCGCAGCAGGTCGCCTGCGACTTCCGCGCGGGCGGTATCGGCGGGGGAGGATGCACCGGCTTCAACACGGCGCCGGAGCAGCGGCAAAAGGCGGTCGAGGGCACCGAGGTGCGCGTCATAGACCTGGAGACGTCGCTGGGCGGCTGCGACGTTGATGTAGGTGGCGGCGACATCGGTCAGGATCTCGAGGCGCAGGGCCTCAAGCTGCCATCCGAACTGATCGACCTCGGCCGAGCCCGCCGCGATGCGGGCGCCGCGCTTACCGCGAAACTCAATAACCTGGCTCAGAAGAAGAGTGGTTTCCGCCGATTTGAGGTCACGGTAAGCGCCGGAGCCAAGGGCGTTGTCGAGTTCGAAGGAGAGTTCAGGGTTGGGAATGGCTCCCGCCTGCACGCGCCGGCCATACGCCATATCGATTTCGATGCGGGCGGCTGCAAGGCGTGGATTGCCGGTTGCGGCCTGGCGGAGGGCTTCGGACATGCGCAAGGGGCGCGCGGATTGCGCCAAGGCAATGCCCGGCAGGATGAGCCCGACGACGAGAGCCGCCGCGATGGCGCCACGTTGCGTTCGGCAACCGGGCAACCAACGCCGGGCGCGCAGGGACACACCTATAAAGGTGCGGCTGACCGGTGCCCGGCCCAACAGAAATGGCATGCTCTGGATACCCCATGGATCGCTTCATGAATTCACACGCAGCACAGGGCTGCGCGAAACTTCACGCGATCGCGCAGGGAGGCCGAAATGGCAGGAGGCTGAGGCCCGGCGTGACCAACTGGTCCGGAGCGTGCGGGCTCCCGCACCGCCCATTGTCCTGCGCGTCAAGCACATGAGCCTGAACAGCAACCAGCGGCAGGGCTGGCGCGCAGGCACCGCAGCAGGCTTTGCACGCCCCGTGCGAACACGGCGCTCCACCGTGGTCGTCAGGTTCTTGATGAGCGGCATCGGTGGTATGCACAGCTGTGAGTTCCACATCACCCACCGTGACGTGAATGCTATGCCGATCCCCTGTTGTCGCACGCGCGCTAGCCGAGACCAGGACGATCCCGACGAGAACGAAGGCCAGCGCGTGAATCACGGCTTTGAGCATGGATCACAATTATCGCGTGACCTTTTGCCGTCAAGGTGCGCAAAGCCGAAAACTGCTCAACCGTAAGGTCGCAGCCACACCTATTTCAGACGTTATAACGTTCAAATCCCACTGAACGGCGAATGATAACTCAATCAACGAATTGACCGCCAAATTGTAACGTTATGTAACCTCCCCTGTAGAGCTATCGCTTGCCTGCGCCTCGGCACTTTCCGAGTCGGCGTTGACTTTGCGCGGCATGCGCTGAAAACACATCAGGGCATACGGGCCTTCCCACTTGAAGGCCGACGCATGCCGCCCTGCCAGATGTGGATCCCGCAAAAGCCATGACCGAAAAGTTGCGCCTCGATATTCCCCTTGTCCTTCCTGACGTATCGCATGCAGCGGACGCTTGCGTGGCGCGCTTGATGGATGAGTTCAATGGCCGGGACGGCATCGAGCAGGTCCACGTTACGGGATTGCAAGACGGCGGTCCGGCGCAGCTTTGCGTGCATTTTGATGCTGATGTTCTCTCGTTGCGCCAGATCCGCGAACTGATCGTGAGTGCCGGTGCGGGAATTACGGAGCGTTTCGGGCACGCGTTGTGGCAGGTCGAGGGCATCGGGTATCAACGCCGGGCGCGCACGGTTGCGGAGTTCGTGCGTCGCGTGCCGGGCGTTCTGGATGTCGAGGCAAACGCGGGCGGCGTGGTGCGTGTCGAGTTCGATCGGGGTGCAACCTCGGAGCAGGTCGTTCGCGAGGCCCTCGCCGGCAGGGGTATCCGCATCGCAAAGACGCTCGGGCGCGAAGCGCCGAATGAACACGAACACCATGGCGAGCACGACCATCACGGGCACAGCCACGGGGAGCATGGAGAAACAGGGCACGATCATGGGCATGCTCATGGCGGTTTTCTCGGGCCGAATACGGAGTTGATCTTCGCCCTTGGGTGCGGCGCGGCGCTGGGGCTTGGCTATGCTCTCACGAAGCTCGTCAGCGGCGTCCCATCCTGGCTGCCCCTCAACCTTTACATCCTCGCCTACGTCCTTGGTGGCTTCTTCACCTTGCGTGAGGCGATCGACAATCTGAAGCTCCGCAAGTTCGAGATTGATACCCTGATGCTGGTGGCGGCTGCAGGAGCGGCGGTGCTTGGTGCGTGGGCAGAGGGCGCGCTGTTGCTCTTCCTGTTCAGCCTTGGGCACGCGCTCGAGCACTACGCCATGGGTCGCGCGAGGCAGGCCATAGAAGCATTAGCGAAGTTGGCGCCGCAGACGGCGACGGTGTGGCGCGACGGCAGCACACGCGAGGTGCGTATTGAGGAGCTTGTGGTCGGCGACGTGGTGCTTGTGCGCCCAAATGAGCGCCTGCCTGCCGACGGGTTCGTGGTGAAGGGTACCTCCAGCATCAATCAGGCGCCGGTCACGGGCGAAAGCATTCCCGTCGACAAGCATCCTATTGACGATGCCGCGGCTGCGCGCGGCCGGCCACAGTCCGTTGATGCCGCGTCACGGGTGTTCGCCGGAACCATCAACGGTGGGGGAGCCATCGAGGTGGAAGTAACACGTCTTGCGGCGGACTCGGCCCTTGCCAGGGTCGTACAGATGGTGAGCGAGGCCGAGGCGCAGAAGTCACCGACGCAGAGATTTACCGACAAGTTCGAGCGCGTTTTCGTGCCTGCGGTCCTTGCTCTTGCCGTGGTTCTTTTGTTTGCGTGGGTCGTAATTGATGAACCCTTTCGCGACAGCTTCTACCGGGCTATGGCCGTGTTGGTCGCCGCAAGTCCATGCGCACTCGCCATTGCCACACCGAGTGCCGTGCTTTCCGGAGTAGCGCGGGCGGCGCGCGGCGGTGTGCTGGTGAAGGGCGGCGCACCGCTTGAGAACCTTGGCTCGCTCAATGCGATTGCCTTCGACAAGACAGGTACACTCACCGAAGGCCGGCCACGCATCACCGACATCGTCACGTTCGCAGGAGTTCCGGAGGACGAACTGCTTGCCGTTGCGGTAGCGGTGGAGGCGTTGAGCGATCATCCACTGGCCGCGGCGATTGCGCGTGATGGGCGCCAACGGCTGCAAGGTCGCGAGATCGCGCCCGCGAGCGATCTGAAGAGCCTTACGGGTCGCGGGGTGACGGCCAAACTTGGCGCGGAGACGATCTGGATCGGCAAGGCGGAGATGTTCGGAACGGAGGGCATCGCTGCTCTCGGCACGGAAGCAGCATCGGCTATCGAGAAACTCCGCCAGGCGGGGCGCACGACGATGGTGGTTCGCCGTGGCAATCAGGATCTGGGCGCCATCGGTCTGATGGACACGCCGCGCGCAGGAGCCCGGGAAGCCCTTGAGGCGCTCCGTGCGCTCGGCATCAAGCGGATGATCATGATTTCCGGCGATCACGCTCGTGTTGCGGAGTCGATTGCGAAAGATGTTGGCCTCGATGAGGCCTGGGGCGACCTGATGCCGGAGGACAAGGTCGAGGCCATCCGCAAATTGCGGTCGGAAGCGAAGGTGGCGATGGTGGGCGACGGCGTGAACGACGCTCCAGCGATGGCCAATGCGACGGTCGGGATTTCGATGGGCG
>RXJK01000019.1 GCA_003963125.1 Hyphomicrobiales bacterium | reverse complement strand
GATGTCCGAATATATCGTTCATTCGGAGAAGAGAGGGCCCATACGATATGCCTCAGTCCATGCCGGCGGACCTGCGCGCTTGGTTGCACGCGCTCGAAGCGGAGGGGCACCTGGCCGTTGCAAAGGCGGGGGCCTCGTTGCGCCACGAGATCGCGGCGATCTCCAAGCACCTCGAACGCGAGAAGGCCCTGCTGTTCCCCGCGCCGCGCGGGGAACGCGGCGCCTATGACATCCCTGTCGTCACGAACCTGCTCATCGACAGATCTTCTGTGGCCGCGGCTCTGGGCGTCCCTGACCACGGGGTCCTGACGAAGTTTCTTAGCGCGGCGCAAAAGCCGATCGCGCCGGTGGAGGTGGACCGCGCGCCCGTGCAGGAGGTCGTGCACAAGGACGTGGATCTCGAAGGCCTCTTGCCGATCCCGACGCACAACGAACTCGACAGCGGCGCCTACATCACGGCGGCGGTTCTGATCGCGCGCAGCCCTGAGACCGGCGTGCAGAATATGTCGATCCACCGCTGCCAGATCAGCGGGCCGGATCGCATCGGCGTTCTGCTCCTGCCTCGACATACCCACGCCTACTACCGGCAGGCCGAGAAGCAAGGCGTGCACCTCGAGATCGCGCTCGTCATCGGCGTGCATCCGGCCTACCTGCTGGCGTCGCAGGCGATCGCGGCGCTGGACGAGGATGAGATGGGCATCGCCGGCGCCCTGCTCGGCCGGCCGACCGAGGTGGTGAAGTGTCTTACGAATAACGTGCGCGTGCCGGCGCACGCCGAGATCGTGCTGGAGGGGCGGTTGCTGCCGGGCGTGCGTGAGCCCGAGGGGCCGTTCGGAGAGTTTCCTCAATATTACGGCCCGCGCGCCAATCGCGAAGTCATCGCGATCGACGCCATCACGCATCGCCGCCAGCCGATCTTCCACACGATCGTCGGCGGTGGCTACGAACACTTGATCCTCGGCGGCGTGCCGCGCGAAGCGACGTTGCTGCAGCATCTGCGGCGCAGTTTCCCCAACGTGCTCGACGTGCGCCTAACGCGCGGCGGCACGTGCCGTTATCATCTCGTAGTGAAGATCGACAAGCTCAACGACGGCGAGCCCAAGAACATCATGATGGGGGCTTTTGCCGGCCACTACGATGTCAAGCAGGTCATCGTCGTCGATCGCGACGTCGATATCGACAGCGCGGTCGATATTGAATGGGCCGTCGCGACGCGCTTCCAAGCCGATCGCGATCTCCTAGTGGTGAGCGGCGCGCAGGGTTCGCGTCTTGACCCGTCGGCGGACGAAGGCATGAGCGCAAAGATGGGGCTCGATGCGACGGCGCCGATCGGCACGCTCGGTGACACCTATCGGCGTATTCGCGTGCCGGGCGAGGCGGAGGTCGATCGTGCCGCCGTGCTGCAAGCGCCAGGCGGCGCGAAGGATTATCTGCGCGCGCTGCTGGACGGCTGAGCGTGGCACTCATCTGATGCGAGCGCGCCAAAGCGCAGCCCCTCACAGTCCTATTCGGGCTGCAGGCCAGCCTTCACGATCACCTCGCGCCACTTGACGATTTCCGACGAGATGAGCTTGGCAAGCTCGTCCGGCGAGGAGGACGCGGGATCGGCGCCGATCTCGATCAGGCGCTTGCGCACGGCCTCGTCCTCCAAGGCCACCACGGCCGTCGCATGCAGCTTGTCGATGATCGGCTTCGGCGTGCCCTTCGGTCCAAGCAGCGCGAACCAGCCTGCGCATTCGTAGCCTGGAAGGCCGGCTTCCGCTGATGTCGGGATCTCCGGCAGCGAGGCGGAGCGCGTAACGGCCGTGACGGCGAGCGCGCGCACTTCGCCCGCACGGATCTGGCCAAGCACATTCGGGATCAGTTGGAAGCTCAGCGGCACGGCGCCTGTGATGAGGTCCGTCACGAGCTGCCCTGTAACGCGATAGGGGACATGCACCATGCTCGTGCCGGTGAGCTGCTGGAACAGCAGGCCGGCGAGGTGCTGCGAACTTCCGGGCCCGACGGATGAGTAATTCAACTCGCCGGGCTTTGCCTTGGCGTACTCGATCAGCTCCTTGAGGGATTTGATGGGCAGCTTGGCGCTGACCGTCACGACGTTGGGGAGCGTCGCCAGCAGGGAAACCGGCTCGAAGTCCTTTTCAGGGTCGTACGGCAAATTCTTCGTGAGCGTGCGGTTGACGGCGAGCGGACCGGACGCCGTGACCGTGAGGCGATAGCCGTCAGGATCGGCCTTGGCGATCACGTTCGTGCCGGAATTGCCGCCCGCACCGGGTTGGTTCTCGAAGATGAAAGCCTGGCCCAGCTCGCTCGCCATGCGCTCCAGCACCACGCGGCCGACCACGTCACTGGCGCTGCCGGCCGCGAATGGCACGACGATCTTCACCGGCCGATCGGGATACGCCTGGGCCCAAACGCGGCCCGGTGCCGCCGCGGCGAATGCCGCAGTGCCGATACCGCGCAGAAGATCTCGACGATGCATACTCATGGCGTTCTCCCTAATGACGCAGCTTTTTTCGTTTTCAGACTTCGATCGGACGATCGACGAAGCCCTTGTAGGATTGCGATTTCGGCTTGTCGCGGTCCTCGGCATTCACGTAGGCGATGGAGCTTTTGCCCTTGAGGTGCGCGGGCAGGATCATCACGCGAATAAAGCGCGACGGCCGGTCCATGGCCGCCTGCGCGAATACGGGCTCGGGCCCCGCCTCGAACCACGGCGAGCCGGGCCCGTAGGAGGTGGAGCGGCCGTGCGTATCGATGCGAATGGTCCCGTCGATCAGGCAGCGGATGCCGGGCCCCTGATGCGTGTGTAGCAGCGCGCAGCCACCAGGAGGGAAGGACACGCTGTCGAGGCGCATCAGCACGGCATCGGCGATCGGCCAGGCGAGCTTGCTCGTCAGCTTGCGCGTCGAAGAGCCGTCCATCGCGACCGCCGGCGCTACGGCATCCGACTTGGCAAGTTCCCACCGCCAGACCGTTGCGCCTTCGTTGCCGGCGGTTATCTCCGCCGCACCGTGCGCGTGGAAGCCTTCGTCCGCTGCGAGCGACCGGCCCGCAATCGTGATGCGGCCATGCACCACGTACATCGCACGATGGATCCCATCGGCCGGAAATCTAAGCACAGCGCCGT
The DNA here is from genome assembly GCA_003963125.1 of Hyphomicrobiales bacterium. Lineage (GTDB taxonomy): Bacteria > Pseudomonadota > Alphaproteobacteria > Rhizobiales > Hyphomicrobiaceae > AWTP1-13. The sequence continues at coordinate 4,727 of RXJK01000019.1, read as the reverse complement.
TCGAAAGGACATCCTCGATCAGTCTCAGTTCATAGTTGGTCGACATCGTCGCCTCCCTACACAGCAATCACTTGGAGCAGTTTCGCCGTGTCGGTCGGCGACGCTGCTGAGCCGGAATGAACAATGCGGCCGCGCTCGATGGCCAGGAAGCGGTCGCACACGTCGAGCGCATTCCGCACGTTCTGCTCCACGAGCAGGATTGTGCTTCCCTTGGCCTTCATGTTGCGGATGATGCGATAGACGTCGGCGACGATCATGGGGGCGAGGCCCTCGCTCGGCTCGTCGATCAAGAACAGGCGCGCCTCGCCGACCATGGCACGCGCCATGGCGAGCATCTGCTGTTCGCCCCCCGAAAGCGTCGTGCCGGCCTGCTGGCGGCGTTCCCTCAGGCGGGGGAATTGCTCGTAGATGGCCTCGAGGGCCGCCCGATTTGCGGCCGAGGAACGGCCCGACGCCTGCATGAAGCCCAGCGTCAGGTTCTCTTCCACCGTCAGCCCTGGAAAGATACGTCTGTCCTCCGGCACGAAGCCCACGCCCATGCGCGCGATGCGGTCCGGCGAGCGGCCGTCGATCCGCTCGCCCTCCAGGGTGATGCTGCCATCCGAAGGTTTCAGCCAGCCCGCGATGGTCTTCAATAGGGTCGTCTTGCCGACACCATTGCGCCCGAAAATGCCGAGTACCTCGCCGCGTGCCGCGGAAACGGACAGTCCCTGCACCACGTGGCTGGTGCCATAGTGAACATGCAGGTTGCTCAGCTCGATCATGTCACGCATGCCCGAAATAGGCCGACTGCACGGCGGGGTCGGCGCGGACAACGGCCGGCGGCCCCTCCGCAATCTTGCGACCCTGGTTCATGACCACGACCTTATCGGAGAGGTTCATGACGAGGCCGATGTCGTGCTCGATGAGCAGCACGGTCACGGATTGCGCGAGCTTGCGGACATACGTTGCGGTGAGTTCGGTGTCGCCGTGGCTCATGCCCTGCGTCGGCTCGTCGAGCAGCAGCACCTTGGGCTCCGCCGCCAGCGCCACTGCGATCTCGAGACGCCGCTGCTCGCCATGCGAAAGGGCGCCGGCCGGATACTGCGCCTTGTCGGCAAGACCGAACTGATCGAGCAGGCTCCGCACGCGCTCGCGCGCCCGTCTGCTGCGTCCCGTGGGGAGCCAGAGGCGCAGATTCGGCTCGAGACGCTGCGCCGCAAGACGCAGATTCTCGGCCACTGTCAGCCCGAAGAACAACGACGTGATCTGGAACGAACGCGCAAGGCCTGCCGACAGCATGCGATTGGGCGGCGCGCCCGTGACGTCGATGCCGTCGAGGCGTACGTGTCCGCGTACCGGGGTCAGTGCGCCCGAGATCAGATTGAAGAGCGTCGACTTTCCCGCCCCGTTGGGACCGATCACGGTGGTGATGCGGTTGCGCTCGGCAGTGAACGTGACGGCGTCGACGGCATGCAAGCCCCCGAAGCTGATCGAGAGATCCTCGACGGCGAGAACGGCCTCGATCACGGCTTCCCCCTGTGCACCATGCGGCGCATGAGTGGCTGTGCGAGGCCCATCAGACCCTTCGGCAGGAAGATGACGACGGCCATGAACAGGATGCCGATGACAATGAGATGGTGCTCGGTCCAGCTGCCGATCACCGATTTCACGATCGTGAAGATGATGCTGCCGTAGAGCGCGCCGACGAGCGTGCCGACACCTCCGAGGATCACGGTGATCACGGCATTGCCGGACGTCGAGAAGAACAGGAGCTCAGGGGACACGAAACCGCGCAGCATCGGGTACAGCGCCCCCGACAGCGATGCCACGCAGGACGCCAGCACGAAGGAACCGAGCCGCAAGGTGGTGGTGCGGAAGCCGAGGAACGGCACACGCGCTTCGTTGGTGCGGATCGCAATGAGCAGGCGGCCGAACGGCGTGTCCATCAAGTACGAACACAGCGCGTAGAGCAGCGTCACCACGCCGAGTGCGAGCAGAAAGAAGCCGACGGGCGAGGCCGTGCTGACGGTCACGATACCCAGGTTGACATCGAGCACCGGCACCCCGATGAGACCGTCGGAAGCCCCCAGCGACCGCGTGTTGTAGATCGCCTTCGCCGCCACCTGTGCCATGCCGAAGGTGATGAGCGCGAAGTAGACGCCGCGCACGCGATTGGCGATCAGGCCGCCGATCAGGCCTCCGAAAAGCCCCGTCGCCAGGGCCGCGCCCATGGCGGTCCAGAACGACGGAAAGGCGATCAACGTGACGGCGGAGACATAGGCGCCGAGGCCGAAGTACAGCGCTTGCCCCAAGGACAGCAGCCCGGTGTAGCCGAGGAGGATATCGACCGCCAGCGCAAGCCCTCCGAAGATGAGCGCCTCCGTGGCAAGCCGCAGATAGAATGTGTCGCCGATGGCATAGCCGATACAGGCGGTTCCAATGCAGGCGAGACCAAGCGCGAGCGCCAGCCAGTGGTTCGCCCGGGCGTCGAGGGTGAGCGCATCATGCATGGCCGAGGCGCCCTTTGAGCCCGCGCGGGCGCACCACCAGCATGATGACCATGATGGCGAAGACGATCGGATCGGCCCACACTGGAGAAATGTATAGCGAGGAGATCGCCTGCACCTGTGTGAGGAAAAGCCCCGCGATCGTCGCCCCGCCGATCGAGCCCATGCCGCCGACAATGATCACCGTGAAGGCGAGCAAGATGAAGTCCCGCCCCATGGTCGGGAATACCGAATAGATCGGGGCGAGCAACACACCGGCAATGCCTGCGAGCGCAACGCCGAAGGCGAAGGCGCCCGCATAGACCTTCTCCACCGGCACGCCGAGAGAGGCCGCCATATTGCGGTCGAACGCTGCGGCACGCACCATGGCGCCGAGACGCGTGCGGTAGACGATCAATGCCGTCGCGAGAATGAGCAGGCCGCCGAACCCCACCATGAACAGGCGGTAGAGCGGCAGATAGGTCCCGAGAATCTCGATGGCACCCGGGATCGGGGTTTCAGGCCTGTGCGGGTTCGGTCCGAAGATCAGGCGCAGGCCGTCCTCCAGGACGAGCCCGAAGCCGAAGGTCAACAGAAGCGTCGTGACGTGCCGATCCGGACTGTTGAACACGCGCTGGATCAAGCCACGCTCCACGACGTAGCCGATCGGCAGCATCAACAGGGGGACCGCGATGAGCAGGGCCCAGAAGGGCAGGCCCACCTGTCCCAGGGCAAGGGCAATGAAGGCGCCCATGGCGTAGAATTCGCCATGGGACATGTTGATGACATCCAGCAACCCGAAGATGATCGTCAGCCCGAGCGCGACGAGGATCACGGCGACACCGAGCGCAAGCCCGGTGACCACCTGGGGGGCGAGCACGAACTGAATGTATTCGAGCATGGCTCTTTCCGCTTTCGCTCGTGTCGCGATCGGGGGCGGCGACGCTCAGAACCGCGTGCAGGTGTCCGCGCCGATGGCGTCGGGGCCGGACACTTCGGCGACGACGCCGAACTTGCCGTCCTTGACGCGCACGACGTACATGACCTGCTCGGCCTGGTGGTCGCCGGCGCGGATGGTCTTCTCGCCCTGCGGCGTCGACCACTTGAGGCCGCGGAGTGCCTCGCGGAGCTTGTCGGTTTCGGTGCTCTGGGCCTTCTCGACCGCGGCCTTGTAGGCGTAGATCAGGCCGTAGCTGTCCGCGCCATAGAGATCGGGGTCGCTCTTGGTGGCAGCGCGGAAGGCCTCAACGAACTTCTTGTTCTCGGGGCTTGCGACTTCAGCTGAATAGCCGACGCCGGTGACGAAGCCTTCAGCCGCTTTGCCGATGGCCGAGATGTTCTGCGCCGTCACCGTGCCGGACGCGCCGAGCACCGTCATGTTGGCGAGCAGGCCGAACTCCTGCAGCTGCGTGAAGAGCCGAACCGTGTCGTTGCCCGCGACGGAGGTATAGAGAACCTGCGGGCGGGCGGCGCGCAGCTGGCCGAAATATTGGGTGTAGTCTTTGCTGTCGAGCGGCGCGAACACCTCGCCTGCACTTTCACCACCGACGCGGTCGACATTGGACTTGAAGGCGGCGACAGTGGACCGGCCCATCTCGTAATCCGGCCCGAGGTAGAACACTTTCGCCTTCGGCTTTTCCTTGGACATCCAGGCTGCGAGTGCGGCCGACTGCTGGCCGGCACGAGCATTCACGCGGAAGACGTTGGGCGAGCACTTGTCCGCGGTGATCGAGTCCGCAAAGGACACCGTCGTGGCGATCAGCTTGCCGGAGCGCTCGGCAAGCTGGCCGACGGCGAGCGTCGAGCCCGAGTTCACGGTGCCGGTCAGGAAATCGACCTTCGACACCTGGAACAGCTTCTCGGCCTTCTGCACCGCGACCGACGGGTTCGCCTCCTCGTCCTCGAAGATCAGCTCGATCTGGCGGCCCATCACGCCGCCTGCCGCGTTGACTTCCTTCGTCGCGAGTTCGAGGCCCCAGCGCACCTGCTGGCCAATGCCTGCGTAGGTGCCGCTCAGAGGTGTCACGACGCCGATCTTGATCGGATCGGCGGCGAGCGCCGAGGTGGAGAGCGTTCCTGCAAACAACAGGACGGATAGGGTCTTCAGTACGGACTGCATGGCTTCCTCCATTATCGTTTTGTCGTTGTCTTCCAGCGCCGTTTGCGGGCGCTAGGTGCCCTTGAACGCTGCCGGGCGTTTAGCGTGGAATGCCTCCACGCCTTCCTTGAAGTCGTCCGACTGCCGCAAGCGGCTGTAGC
>RXJK01000164.1 GCA_003963125.1 Hyphomicrobiales bacterium | reverse complement strand
CGCGCATCTCCCGCACGCGACATTGCCCCACCTTGTCTCCACGCTCTCGATCGGCGCGGCAAGCTACGCGCTCCTTGTCGGCCTGCTCGACTGGCGCCTCGTGCGGACGGTGACCGCAGCCATCGCGCTTCACGTGCCCAGCGCCGCACCGCCGACCAACCAACGAAAGGAAGTCACGAGCCGATGAACACGCAAGCCTTCCCCCGCATCGTCATGGTGACCGGTTCCGACAGCGGCTACATGCACCTCTTGCGCGGCATGATCGAAACGCTGTCTCTCGACCCGCGTGCGCAGGTCATCGACAAGCGCTGCATGGACCTCGGCCTGAACGAGACCGACCGCGCCTGGCTGCACGGCCACGGCGTCGAAACGTTCAAACCGCATTGGCATTTCGGCATCGCCGACGGCCAGTTCTCGCCCACCCAAGCCGGCCTCGTGGCACGTCCGCATCTGCGTGAATACCTGCCCGGCTACGACATCTATCTGTGGGTCGACTGCGATCTCTGGATCCAGGACTGGAGCGCGATCGCCGCTTTCCTCGATGGCGCCGAACGCAAGGGCCTCGCCATCGCGCATGAAGTGCATCCCGGCTACCGCCACCAGCTCTGGCTCTATCGCTGGATGCTCACGCACTGGGTGCTGGGCTACGGCATCATGGACGGCCTATGGCTGATGAGCCGGCCGCATTGCAACGCCGGCATGTTCGCCATGACCGCCGATGCGCCCCACTGGCAGCTCTGGCGCGAGGCATTCCAACGCGCCTACGAACGCACGGGGCGCATCATCCCGCACGACCAGTTCGCGCTGAACCAAGTGATCCACGGCGGCTATGGAAAAGCCCCGGCCGTCGAGACGGCGATCCTGCCCGCGCGCTGCAACTGGATCTGCGACCGCGGCATCCCGATGTGGAACGACAGCCTTCGCGCCTACTGCGAGCCCGTCTCGCCCTTTACGCCGCTGGGCGTGCTGCACCTCGCGGGGCCGGCGAAGCGCACCGCCTACGATATCCAGCGCACCGCTGGTGCAGTTTCCGCACGCGCCTCCTCTCCGGCACTGCGGCGCCGGTATAAGGCTCCCTAGGAAACGACCGTCCCCGACGGCTGGATCTTGCGCAGCTTCTTGGCGGGTTGGAGCTCGGCGCCCGTGACCGCCTGCACGTCCGCAGGCGTCAGCCCATCGAGAACCGCATCGAGCACCAGGCCCTTCGGCGTCACGTCGACGATGGCGATGTTGGTGAATATACGCGACACGACCTTTGCCGCGGTGAGCGGAAAAGTGCACGTGCGCACGATGCGCGGCGCCCCTTCCTTGGTCGTGTGGTCCATCATCACCCAGATGGTGCGCGCGCCGACGGCAAGGTCGATGGCACCGCCGATCCCGGGAGGTGCCCCATTGCTCTCGCCCGTCGTCCAGTTGGCGATGTCGCCCCGCTCCGACACCTGGAACGCGCCCAGCACCGCGATGTCGAGATGGCCGCCCCGCATCATGGCGAAGGACAGCGTGGAATCGAAGAACGCCCCGCCGGTCCCGAGCGTGATCGGGATCTTGCCCGCGTTGATGAGGTCCCAGTCCTCCGCCTCCTTGGGCGGCCGGGGACCGACGTTGAGAACCCCGTTCTCGCTATGCAGCATCACGTCGGTGTCAGGTGGCAGATAGTCGCCGATCTCCGTCGGCGCGCCGATACCGAGGTTGACGAAGCCCTGCCGCGGCAGGTGCAGGGCGACCATCCGCGCGAGTTCCGAACGTCCGAGCGTCTTCATGCCTTGGCCCTCGCGAAAACGCGGTCGACGAAGATGCAGGGCGTCACGATGGCTTCCGGATCGAGTTCCCCTGCGGCGACAATGCGGTCCACCTCCACCACGGTCGTCTCGGCGGCCGTTGCCATGGCCGGGCAATGATTGCGCGCCGTCATGTTGTAGGTGACGTTGCCGACCGTATCGGCGAGCTTGCCTTTGACGAAGGTAAAATCCGCTTTCAGCGGCAGCTCGAGAATGTAGTCGCGGCCGCCCACGTGCAGCACCTGTTTGCCCTTCGCGAAATCGGTGCCGACGCCGACCGGCGACGGGAAACCGCCCATGCCGGCACCACCCGCCCGGATGCGTTCGACGAGCGTGCCCTGCGGCACCAGTTCCAGCTCGACCTCGCCCTTGCGATAGAGCTCCGTGAACGCCTTTGCCCCGCGCGGATAGGAGCAGATGATCTTGCGCACGATCTTGGCCCGGAACCAGAGCGTGAGATCGTCCTCGACCGTGCCCGCGTTGTTGGAGATCAGCGTCAGATCGCGCACCCCGGCCTCGACGACGGCCTTCAGGATGGCGAGCGGAAGTCCGGCATTACCGAACCCGCCGACCATGACGGTGTGGCCATCCTTGAGGCCCTGCACGGCTGCCCGTGCGTCTTCCACCACGACATTGCGCATGGACATTATCCTGCTTGCTACGAGGCCTCGGACCGCATGGGATAGTCCTTTGCCAGACCGCGGCCGATGCGATCAAGCAGGATCTCGCTGGTACCGTCGCCGTAGGCCGCCATGCGCACTTCCGCTTGATGCATGGCGAGGCGGAGGCTTGCGGAGGCGCCGGCAGCACCGACGGCGCGGACACACTGATCGAGGCCCCACAGCGCCGTATCCACGGCGAATTTCTTGGCTTGCGCGGCGAGCGTCACCGGTTGCCCGCCCGTCTGGATGGCGAGAGCGGCCTTGAAGACGAGGGCGTTGGCCGCTTCGAGACGGGTGGCGACCTCCGCCAACTCCCAGCGCAGGCCTTGATGGGCGGTGAGGGGCTTGCCGAACGCGACACGCGTTTCGCAGTAGGCGACGGCCTCGCACAGCGCCGCGTGCAGGCTGGCAACGCACATCGCCGCCACATGCACCCGCGCCGCATTGATCACGCCCATCGCGGCTTTCAGCGCCGCGCCCGGCGCCGTGAACTGCGCCCACTCGGGCACGAAGTGATCGCGGAACGTGATCCGGGCAATGCGGAACGCGCGGGCGCCCGGCACCAGGATCTCCTCCCGCGTGACCGTGTCGCTGTCGCCGCGCGGAAACCGCACGATGTAAGTGGTCATACCGTCTCCTGGCCCGCCCTCGGTGCGCGCGAGCAGCATCAGGCAGTCGACCATCAGGCCGTTGGTGAGCCAGGCCTTGCTACCGTTGATGAGCCAGCCGCCGCGCGTCGGCGTGGCGGTGGTCGAGATCGCCGCGACGTCGCTGCCGCCCTGGGGCTCCGTCATGGCAATCGTTGAGAGCGTGCGGCCCGCCAGGAGGTCGGCCAGCAATTCCCCGCGCTGCCGCTCGCTCCCCTCCTTCGACACCCGCGTCGCCGAGCCTTGGTGGTGGTTCATGCAAAACGCCGCCGCGAAGCCGACCTGCGCCATCTCCTGCGCGACGCGGATCTTGCACATGTAGCTCGCGCCGAAGCCCCCGTGTTCCGGTCGCGCTTGCAGGCCGAACATGCCAAGTTCGGCCCACCGAGCGAACCAGCTTTCGGGGAACGGCACGCCTTCGGCGAAAGACCGCTGCAGCTCGCGGGCGAACTCCCCCGCACAGAAGTCGCGCGCCTTGGCGACGAGCGCCTTTTCCGCGTCCGTCAGAACCGCGTCGTACTGCGCGAAGAAGTCCACGACTCGATGTCCCCGTTGACCGATCCTGTCTCAGCGCGCGAGCGGCGCCTTGATATCCTTCGCCCACTTGTTCCAGAACGCGATCTCGCTGGCGACCTGCGTCTCGAAGCTCTCGGCCGTCGAGCCCTTGATCGGCACGGCGCCAATGGTCTCGAGTTGCGTCAGGAACTCCGGGTTCGCCACGATGCGGTCGAGGGCGTCTCCCACCTTGGTTTTGATCTCCGGAGCAAGCCCCTTGGGCGCGACGATGCCGAACCAGGGCGAAGCGTCCGTCATCTTGCCGCCCGCTTCCACCACCGTCGGCAGGTTCGGATACGTCGCGGTCCGCTCGTCGGCTGCGATGGCGAGCGCCTTCAGCTTGCCGGCATTGATGTGCTGCGCCACCGTGCCCTCCGTGAAGAAGCCCACCTGCACGGTGCCGGCGATCAGGTCGACGATCGGCTGCGCGCCGCCCGGATAGTTGATGAAGGTCATCTTCACGTCGTTGTCCATCTCGAACAGCGAGCCGACGATGTGCGAGGACGTGCCGAACGTTCCGCTGAAATTGAGCTCGCCCGGTTTCGACTTCAACAGCGCGAGCAGCCCCTTGATGTCCGACACCGGCACGCTCGGATGCACCACGACGAGGCTGCGCTGCTTGGCGACCTTGCGGATGAAGGTGAAGTCCTTGGCCTGGTCGTAGGCGAGTGTGGGATTGAGCGCGAGGCCGCGGGTTTGCGAGGCTTCCACGCTGACGTGCAGCGTGTAGCCGTCCGGTTTCGCCTTCGCGACTGCCGCCGCGGCGACCACACCGCCGCCGCCGCCCTGGTTCTCGATGATCACCGGCTTGCCGAGTTCCTTGGCAAGGTTCTGCCCGATGATGCGGCCGATGATGTCGGTCGGCCCGCCCGGCGGATAGCCGACGACGAGCTTCACGGGCTTGCTTGGGTAGTCCTCCGCGTGAAGGGGAAGCGGGGCAAAGGCCAGCCCGATGGCCACGAGCGCGGCGCTGATCAATTTCATGGTTCGATGCTCCTCAGGGTCCGGAGGTCACCGGCAGTTGAGTGGTGTCGCGCGGATGTGTCAAATGAAAGCGCGCGCCCCACGTGCGACAGAAAGCGACCGGGCACGGCGCGCACGCGCGAACGGATAGGAAGCGCTTCGCAAGCGTGCAGCATCTGCCGAAAAACGCAGCATCGATGCGCGCAAATCCCACACGATGCGGGCAATGTCCGGTCCGCCTTGACAGCCTAGACGACCGGTCTAATACAAAAGACGATCGGTCTAGAAAGCCCCGCATGCGCAGTCTCCGCAAGTCGAAAGTCCGGGGCGTCTCGGCCGCTCGCCAGCGCGGGGCGTTGCAGATGCCCGCCGACAGCGACACCGCCCGCGAGCGCGCCATCCGCTGCGGCATGGAGTTCTTCACCGAGAAGGGCTTTTCCGCATCCGGGCTCGACGCCATCCTGCTGCGCGCCGGCATGCCGAAGGGCTCCTTCTACCACTACTTCGACAGCAAGACGCACTTCGGGCTCGAGGTGATGGCCGCCTACGACGCCTATTTCCTGCAGAAGCTCGACCGCACCCTGGGCGATGAAAGCCTCGATGCGCTCGATCGTCTCGAGGCCTTCGTCGCGGACGCCAAGGCCGGTATGGCGCGGCATCGTTTCACGCGCGGCTGCCTGATCGGCAATCTCGGCCAGGAGATCGGCGCGCTGCCGGCCGTTTATCGGACGAAGCTCAACGGCGTCCTGCAGGGCTGGCAGACGCGCGTCGCCCATTGCCTGCGCACGGCCCAGCGGCAGGGCGCGATCCCGCGCAACGCCGACTGCGACGAGCTCGCCGCCTACTTCTGGATCGGCTGGGAAGGCGCCGTACTGCGTGCCCGTCTCGTGCGATCGTCGGCCCCCCTCGACACGTTCTATGCCGGCTTTCTGGCGGGCGTCACCGGCAAGCAGCGCCCTCGACGCGCAGCATCAGGAAAGGCTTCATCGTGAAAGCGCTGCGCAACCCGAGTGACTTCTGGTCCGGGCTTCTTTTCGTGGTGGCGGGAAGCCTGTTCCTGACGCTCTCGCGCGGCCTCGAATTCGGCACGCCGACGCGCATGGGGCCGAGCTTCTTTCCGGTCGTGCTGTCGATCATCCTCATCGCCATCGGCCTGCTGGTCGTGGGCCGGTCCCTCGTTCTCCACGGCGAGCCCATCGAAGGCGCCGCACTGAAGGCGCTCGCGCTGGTCACGGGCAGCGGCGTCCTGTTCGGCCTGCTCGTTCGCGACGGCGGACTGATCCTGGCGACGAGCGCGCTGGTGATTGTTTCGGCCGCCGCGAGCCGGCGCTTCCATTGGCTGACGGCCCTCGCCATGGCGGCGGTGCTCGCCACGTTCTGTGCCGTCGTATTCGTCTGGGGCCTCGGCCTGTCGATCCCCCTCGTCGGCGCGTGGTTCGGAGAGTGAGCCTGCCATGGATGTGCTCGCCAACCTGATGCTCGGCTTCGAGACGGCCGCAACGCCGCTCAACCTCGCCTACTGCCTTGCCGGCGTGTTCCTCGGCACGTTGATCGGCGTGCTGCCGGGCCTCGGTCCCGTCGCCACCATCGCCATGTTGCTGCCGGCGACGTTCGGCCTGCCGCCGGTAACCGCGCTCATCATGCTCGCGGGCATCTACTACGGCGCGCAATACGGCGGCTCGACCACCGCCATCCTCATCAACGTGCCGGGCGAGTCATCTTCGCTCGTCACGGCGCTCGACGGCTACGCCATGGCGCGGCAGGGCCGAGCCGGCGTCGCGCTCGCCACAGCCGCCATCGGCTCTTTCATCGCCGGCTCCATCGCCACCTTCGTCATCGCGTTCGCAGCCCCGCCGCTCGCCGACGTCGCGCTGCGCTTCGGGCCACCGGAATACTTCTCGCTGATGGTGTTGGGCCTCGTCGCCTCGGTGGTGCTGGCGCACGGCTCCCTGCTCAAGGCCCTCGGCATGATCGTTTTCGGGCTGCTCTTGGGCCTCGTCGGCACCGACGCCAACTCCGCCATCCGCCGTTTCACCTTCGACATCCCCGAGCTCGCCGACGGCCTCGGCTTCGTTCCCGTGGCGATGGGCATGTTCGGCCTCGGCGAGATCATCAAGAACCTCGAGAGCGAGGAAGGCCGGCAGATCCTGTCGAACCGGGTGCAGAACCTTATGCCCTCGCGCGCCGACTGGCAGCGCATGATCGGCCCGATCCTGCGCGGCACGGCGCTGGGCTCCGTCCTCGGCATCCTGCCGGGCGGCGGGGCCATCCTGTCGTCGTTTGCGGCCTACTCCGTCGAGAAGCGGCTGTCGAAGACGCCGTCCGAATTCGGCAAGGGCGCCATCGAGGGCGTCGCGGGACCGGAGTCCGCCAACAACGCCGGCGCGCAGACCTCCTTCATCCCGATGCTCACCCTCGGCATCCCTTCGAACCCGGTGATGGCGCTGATGATCGGCGCGCTCATCATTCACGGCGTGCAGCCGGGCCCGGCCGTGATGACGCAGCAGCCCTCGCTCTTTTGGGGTCTCATTGCCTCGATGTGGATCGGTAATTTCTTCCTCATCATCCTCAACCTGCCGCTCGTCGGCATGTGGGCGAAGATGCTGTCGATCCCCTATCACCTGCTCTACCCAGGCATCCTGGTGTTCTGCGCGATCGGCGTCTTCAGCCTGAACAACGCGCCGTTCGACGTCTATGTCATGGTCGCGTTCGGCGTCCTGGGTTACGGGTTCGGCAAGCTGCGTTGCGAACTGGCACCCATGCTGCTGGGCTTCATCCTCGGCCCGATGATGGAGGAGAACCTGCGCCGCGCCCTGACCTTGTCGCGCGGCGACCCGACGGTGTTCCTCAGCCGGCCCGTCAGCGCCCTAATGCTCGCGCTCGCCCTGCTGGCGCTCGCCGCCGTCCTCCTCCCCGCCTTCCGCAAAACCCGCGAAACCGCCTTCCAGGAAGACTGAGCCTATGTCACGCTGTAACAGCAAATAAAGTCTCTGCCGTGGACTCGAAGACAAGCCGAACAGAAACAAAGTATGGCCGGTAACGTGAAGCCCGCCTCTCCTCCAATCACGGCGAGAGTCCGGGTTTGAATTAAACGCAAGGAGTTGGCGGAGCAAACACTAGCGCGTCACCTGATTGCGGCGCGATCAGGGCTGCCCTCGCCGCCCCCTGCACTACGCGTCGTTCACCCGTGCAGGACTATTTCACCACATTATACCCGGCCCCGACGCCGCCGACGTTGTGCCATGTGTATCCGCCCGCGGGAGTGACATCGTAGTAGGAGACCGAAGAGCCGTTGGTCCAGCCGATATCAGCCTTTCCATCTCCGTTGAAGTCTCCGACGAAAGGGGTGTAGCCCGCCCCGACGCCGCCAATGTTGTGCCAGGTGTAGCTGCCGTTGCTCGGATTGATCTCGTAATAGCTGACCGCCCCACTCGACTGGTTCCACCAGGCGATGTCGCTCGTCCCATCGCCCGAGAAGTCCCCGACGATTGGCGTGTAGCCCGCCGATACCGATCCGATGTTGCGCCACGTGTAGTTGCCGGTCGAGGGGTCGATCAGGTAGGTGCTCACCTGCCCGGCAGAGGCGTTGTACCACAGGATGTCGCTGGTCCCGTCCCCGTTGAAGTCGCCGGCATAGGGCGTATAGCCGGGCGCAACGGACCCAATATTGCGCCACGTGTAGCCGCCCGCTGGATTGGTGATGTAAGTCGAGACCTGCGCGCCATTCCACCACAGGATATCGCTGGTGCCGTCCCCGTTGAAGTCGCCCACGATCGGGGTGTAGCCCGCAGCGACCCCGCCGTAGTTGCGCCATGTGTAGGACCCGTCGGCATTTTCGAGGTAGGTGCTGACGCTGGTGCCGTTTGACCACAGGATGTCGCTGCGGCCATCGCCGTTGAAGTCGCCCATCAGAGGCGTGTAGCCGGCC
>RXJK01000206.1:2011-7848 GCA_003963125.1 Hyphomicrobiales bacterium | reverse complement strand
TGTGCCTCCGTGACGATGCCGAGGGCCATGTTGGCTTCGACGAGGCGGTAGAGCGCTTCTTCCACGTGCGCCGTCGTCTGGTATTCGGCGACGACGACCTTGTAGCGGTTGATGGCGGCCGCCCAGTTGCTCTGGTTCTGATAGTAGCGGCCGACGGTCATCTCGTTGGCGGCGAGAACGTCCATGGCGATGCGGATGCGGTTTTCCGCCTGGCGCGCGTAGGGGCTGTCGGGATAGCGCTGGCGCAGGACCTTCAGTTCGGCGAGCGCCTTGCGCGTCGCCGTTTGATCGCGCATCGGGTCGCGGATCTCGTCGAAGCTCGCGGAGGCGATGATGTGGTGGGCGAGGGCTGCGTCCTTCGTGCCCGGATGCAGGGTCGTGTAGCGCTGGGCAGATGCCACGGCTTCGGGATACTTGCCGGCCTTGTAGTAGGCGTAGGCGGCCATCACGATGGCGCGGCGCGCCTCGGGGGCATAGGGGTGGTCGCGGTCGAGATCCTCGAACTTGCGCGCAGAGTCGGAGTAGGCGCCGCGATTGAGGAGGCCATCGGCCTCGGCGTACATCTTGTCCGGCGGATCCGGGTTCAGGAGCTTGGCGTTTTCGGGGGTCTTGGAGCAGCCGGCGAGAAGGCTCCCCGCGACGAGCAAAGCCATGACCGGAAGGCGGACTTCTCCGCCCATCCTCAGCCAGTTCGCTATGCGGCTTCCACCCATACGCCCTGTTCCCATCGCTCGGGAGTTCTAGACTATCCCGGAACTCTCGATACGTCCGACCCGGTAACGTGCAGCCGGGTCCTTTTCCGCCTCGCGCAGGCCGCTAATTCTAGCGGCTTACGTGCAAAAGGCTTTCGCGTCTTCGTCGCACGGCTAACGGGGGAACATCGTACAGTCTTTGCGGCGGTACGATGATTTTCGCAGGCCGTGCGAGTCTTTACGTGTGTTGTGTGGCTTTAGCACGGCACGGGATGCGAGATCCACGTGCCGATGGCTGCCTCAGGAGCGGTCGGCCGCGAAGTTGACCGCGGGCAGGCCGACGGCGACTTCGGCCGGGACTGCATCGCGCACCCAAGGGGCGCGGACCATGGTCCAGGCATCCTGATCGGCGAAGAGCGCCTGGAGGACCCGGGCGTTGAGGCGGTGACCGCCACGGACCGACCGGAAGGACGCCAGAAGGGGCGCGCCAGCCAGAGCAAGGTCGCCCACCGCGTCGAGCGCCTTGTGGCGCACGAACTCCTGCGGGTAGCGCAGGCCTTCGGGGTTCATGATGCGGTCGTCGGCGAGGGCGACCGTGTTTTCCAGCGAGGCTCCGAGGGCCAAGCCGGCCTTCCAGAGGTTCTCGACGTCGCGCATGAAACCGAACGTGCGGGCGCGGGACAGTTCGTTGCGGAACGAGCCGGCGTTGATCTCGAGCGCGAGGCGCTGCTTGCCGATGAGCGCCGTCGGGAAGTCGATCTCGACGTCGATGTTGAAGTTGGCGGCGGGGGACAGCTCGCCCCAGCAGTCGCCGTCCTGAACGCGGATCGGCTTGAGAACCTTGATGAACTTGCGCGGCTGCGGCAGCTCGCGGATGCCGGCCTCGTCAAGGGCGGCGACGAAAGCGGCGCTGCTTCCATCCATGATGGGAACTTCGCGGCTGTCGATCTCGATGTAGCAGTTATCGATGTTGAGGCCGCGCAGCGCCGCGAGAAGATGCTCGACCGTGCCGACCGTGACGCCCGTCTCGTCACCGATGACCGTGCACAGGGTCAGATTTTTGACGGCACGGACATCTGCTTGAATTTCCGCCACTATTCGGCCGCGTTTGCTGACCAAAAAGCGGTAACCCACATCGGCTTCGGCTGGATGCAGAACCATCGCGACAGGTGCACCGCTGTGCACTCCGGTCCCCGATAGCTCGATCTCGCGGCCGATTGTGGTCTGTCGCGAGCCGATGAAGCGCTTCGACATACGGCTTCCCTCGATCCCCTGGCCAAGACGTGCGCGTGCCCAAACGCGAATGCCTCAGCTCCCCCAGTCTTCCCCGGACTTCAGCGCCCCAACTTCAAAGGCCTAGATACTTGGCCTTCCGCCGAATTTTCGCCCGGTTCGTGAATCAGACGATACCGTGTTGTATTGATTGGGGACAAATCACGGTTTCTTACGCTCTGTTACCGCGAAGACTCACCCTACGCCCGCTGATCTTTTTCTCAGCGTTGCCCGCCCTTACTGCGGCCAAAAAACACCGGCAACTCGACCGGCCGCTCGGGCACCTCAGCGCCGAATTCTTCTGGCGCGCGCTGCTCCGGCGGCGGAACGTGTGACGCAGGTCCCAGCCGTACTTTTCCCGCGCTCGCCAACCTTCTGAGAAGGCTCGATCTTCCGGCGGGTTCGGCAGGCTCGATGGAGGCAGCCGGATATGCTGGCTCGGCTTCCATCTTAGGCTCTGACGTCCCGCCACCCCAGTACTCGCGAGCAGATTTCAACATGGAACTTGCTACGTCCGGAAGCGGCGGAAGACGACGCTGCCGCGGATCCGGTTGCTGATCCACCGTCGCACGATTCGGGGCGGCCATCCCAGGGTCGTGGGGCCCAAGTTGTGGAGGAGCTTCATGGATATAGACGCCGCCGGGCGCCTGCCAGCCGGCGGTTGCTGAACGCTGGTTCGGAGCGTGGCCTTGGCCGCCCTGCCGGGGCACCGGCGGGGGCTGTCCGCCCGGCGTCATGGCCTGGGCGATGCGGTTCTGCAGGTCGTGCGGGGGCGGCAATCCGGGGGGCTGAACGCCTGCCCGCGCCATGCCGGAGGCGACGATGGACACCCGGACGCGGTCGCCGAGGCTGTCGTCGAAGGTGGCTCCGACGATGATGTTGGCCTCCGGGTCGACCTCCTGGCGAACGCGGTTGGCGACTTCGTCGACTTCCCAAAGGGTCAGGTCCGGCCCCCCCGTGATGGAGAGCAGGAGGCTGCGTGCGCCCTTGAGCGTGACCTCGTCGAGAAGCGGGTTCACGATGGCTTCTTCCGCCGCGTAGATGGCGCGCTGGTCGCCCGAGGCTTCGCCCGTGCCCATCATCGCGGTGCCCATGCCGGTGAGCACCGTGCGCACGTCGGCGAGATCGAGGTTGATGAGGCCTTCCTTGACGATCAGATCGACGATGCAGGCGATGCCCGAATAGAGCACCTGGTCGGCGAGCAGGAAGGCCTCGGTAAACGTCGTCCGATCGGTGGCGAGGCGAAACAGGTTCTGGTTCGGGATCACGAGCAGCGTATCGACGTGGCGCTTGAGCTCGGCAATGCCGGCCTCTGCAACCCGCATGCGGCGCGAGCCTTCGAACGTGAAGGGCTTCGTCACCACCGCGACGGTGAGAATGCCGAACTCGCGCGCGATGCGGGCGATGACGCTCGCAGCGCCGGTTCCGGTACCGCCGCCCATGCCGGCGGCGACGAACACCATGTGCGCGCCTTTCACGGCGGCGCGAATCTCCTCGATGGCCTCCTCGGCCGCAGCTTCGCCGATCTCGGGCTTTGAGCCGGCGCCCAGGCCTTCGGTCAGACTGGCCCCGAGCTGGATGCGCTTCTCGGCGGTCGAAGCCGCGAGCGCCTGCGCGTCCGTGTTCGCCACGATGAACTCGGGGCCCTTGAGGCCGGCCGCGATCATGTTGTTGACCGCGTTGCCGCCAGCGCCACCGACGCCGATCACCTGGATACGAGGTTTCATTTCGAACTCCTCAACCTGTCCTGCGGCTCCTGCATACTCCAGGATACGCATGCAACCTTTCCTTTGGCTGGGCTCGCGTCACGAGCTCCGCCGCAGCCAGCGCCCCATGCGCTGCAGATATCCGGAGGCGTCCCGCGTCCCTTCGCGTCGCGCCGATCGCATCGAGAATTGCGGGCGCACCATGGCCATGCCGGCGACCGTGGCGAAGGCGGGTGTCGCGAATTCGGCCGGAAGCCCGGGCAGTGGATGCGCCGCGCTCACCTCGACGGGCCGGCCGAAGATGGCAAAAGCCGTGTCCGCAATTCCGGGAAGCAAGCTCGATCCTCCCGTCAGCACCATGGGGCCTTGCACATAGGGCGCGAGCCCCGAGCGGAGAATGCGCTCGCTCACGTGGGCAAAGAGACCCGACACGCGGTGCTCGATGATGTCGCTGAGCGCCCAGCGCGTCGTTTCGAACATCTGCGCGGCTTCCGGCTCGACCGCCGCACCCGCGTAGGCAACGAGCGCCTGCGCATCATGGGCGCTGCGCGCCAGTGTGCCACACTCTTTCTTGATTCGCTCGGCTTCGAGAACCGACGTGCGCAGGCCGCGCGCGATATCGAACGTGATGTGATTGCCGCCGACGGGGATCACGTCGGCGGCCAGCAAGCGGCCGCCGATGAACATCGATACTAGCGTCGTCCCGGCGCCGATATCGACCACGATGACGCCCTGCTGGCGCGCTTCGGGCCGCGTGGCGCCGATGCCCGTGGCAAGCGGCGCGGGGATCAGGGCGGTGGTGCCCAGATACGCGCGCTCGACGACGTGCATC
Organism: Hyphomicrobiales bacterium; assembly: GCA_003963125.1. Classification (GTDB taxonomy): domain Bacteria; phylum Pseudomonadota; class Alphaproteobacteria; order Rhizobiales; family Hyphomicrobiaceae; genus AWTP1-13. The sequence continues at coordinate 3,346 of RXJK01000206.1, read as the reverse complement.
AAGTTGCGCACCGGCGGCTCGTCCGCGGTGATGGCCACGAGGTCGGCACTCAAGGTGCGTCCGGCGACACCGCCGGGCTCGGCCGAGCAGGGAACACCGTCGACGCGGGCGTTGATGCGTTCGAGGCCGAGGAGCAGGCGCCCGTCCTTCTCGGCGAAGGCGCGGCCGGCTTGCATGAGGCGGGACACGTCCTCTTCGCTCACGGTGTAGCGCTGGATCGGGCTGTCTGCTGCGAACGTCGCCGCACGCACGCGCCCGCAGGCGACCGACAGCGCCACGTCGTCGAGCGTCACTTGCGCCTGGACTTCCGCTTCGCCGACGGCACTGCGCACGGCCTGCTCGACGCCGTCCATCTCGACGACGACGCCTGCCTTCAGGCCACGCGTAGGGCTCACGCCGCAGCCGATGACGCGGGTGGGCACGCCCGGCGCCGAGCACTCGACGATCAGGCACGCGGTCTTGGCCGTTCCGATGTCGAGGAGGCCGGCGATGGTCGGTTTGTGGCGGGCGTGAGATGGGCTCATGAGGCGCGCCTGCTCACGTGCGACCTGCCGCCCTGGGCGCGGCAGAGGACGCAGGCACGCCACCCGCAGCGCGCTTCAGCCGCGCCGGCATCTTGGCGCCTTCGCGCAGGTCGATGTCGCCTTTTTCCGCTAGCCCCGATGCGACGAGAACGGCGGCGCGGGCGATGGCCTCGCCCTCGTTCTCGAGCGGCAGATGCACGGAGAAGCCCTGTTTCAGTTGCAACGTCCAGCGGCCAGTGCCGCGGCGCTCGGCCCACTGCACGCGCGTTGCGAGGTCCGGATACTGGGCCAGCTTGTCCAGCAGCGCCTGTGCACCGCGCTCGGCCCCTTCGCCGACGACGCGCGGCAGGCCGGGCATGGCGCCGGGTGCGACCGTCGTGATCGGGCGCCCCGACGCGTCGATGACGGCGTAGCGATTGCCCAACTGCCAGACGGCGATCGGCTGGCGTTCGACGATGCGGACCTCGAGGCCATCCGGGACGCGGACGATCGAGGCCTTCTGGACCCACGGCAAGGCCTCGAGGCGAGCCTGTGCGCCGCGGATGTCGTAAGCGACAACGTTGCGTGCCGTCTCGAGCGCGAGGGCCGCATAGATCGCGGCATCGGAGGTGTGGCGGTGGCCGGCGACCGAGACCTGGCGGAGGCCGAGGCCCGACCAATCGAGAAGCCCGTCGAAATCCTGGCCAAGCTTGGCAATCGGAAGAAGGCCACGTTCCTCGGCGATGCTGCCTGCAACGACCGTGGCGGCGAGGACGCCGGCGACGGAGGCCGGCAGCCAGAACGCGAGCCATGCAAGCCGGCGACGGGCCTT
>RXJK01000206.1:0-1953 GCA_003963125.1 Hyphomicrobiales bacterium | reverse complement strand
GACACCGGCGCCGCGTGCGCCCGAGTCCAAAGGCCCGGCCTCGTCTCTACCTGTTGCAACTCGCGTCCTCGACCATCCAGCTCACGAGCTCCGGAAACGAGAGCCCGGCGTACTCCGCAAGCTCCGGCACCAGCGACGTCGCCGTCATGCCCGGTTGCGTATTCACCTCGAGACACACCAGTTGGCCGGAGCCCCCGGGCGTATCGTCGTAGCGGAAGTCAGCTCGCGATACGCCGCGGCACCCCAGAGCCCGATGGGCCTGGAGGGTGAACTTCTCCACCATTTGGTAAACATCCGGTAAAATTGGTGCCGGAACGATGTGGCGGGAGCCCCCATCGGCGTATTTGGCCTCGTAGTTGTAGAAGCGCAGGTTCTCGTTGGCGACGATCTCCGTCACGCCGAGCACGCGATCGCCCATGACGGCGCAGGTCAGCTCGCGGCCGGGGATGTAGGGCTCGGCCAGCAGATCCTCGCTGATCGACCAGTTCGGATCGTGCAGTTCCTGCGGCGGGTGCGTGTGATCCTCGCGCACGATGAAGACACCGACGCTCGATCCCTCGTTGACGGGTTTCAGCACGTAGGGGCGTGGCAGGGCATGCGCCTCGGCCGCTTCGCGCCGGGACAAGGTGCGTCCGGCCGGGACGGGAACACCCGCCGCGCGCAGGATGACCTTCGTCTGCTCCTTGTGCATGGCGATCGCGGAGGCGCGTACGCCGGAGTGCGTATAGGGCATGCCCAGCAATTCGAGCACGCCTTGCACGCAGCCGTCCTCGCCCCAGCGGCCGTGCAGCGCGTTGAAGCAGACGTCGGGCTTCACGGTTCGGAGGTTGTCGACGAGATCGCGGCCGACGTCGATCATCGTCACGGTGTAGCCGGCCTTCTCGAGTGCGCCGGCGCAGGCCTTGCCCGAGTTGAGGCTGACCTCACGCTCGGCCGAAAGCCCGCCCATGAGAACGGCGACGTGCTTGAACTTGCGCGGAGGCATGACGCTCTAACCTTCTGCCAGTTTTTCGCCCGTGGCGTGGCCGGGCAACGGCTCGCCCAGCCGGATGATCTCCCAGTCGAGGCGGACACCGCTTTGCGCCTTGACGCGGGCGCGCACCGTCTCGCCCAGGCGCTCGATGTCCTCGGCGCTGGCGCCCTGGTCGTTGATGAGGAAATTGCAGTGCATCTCGGAGACCTTGGCGCCGCCGACGCGGTAGCCCCGGCAGCCGGCCGCATCGACGAGCTTCCAGGCGCTGTTGCCGGGCGGGTTCTTGAACGTGGAGCCGCCGGTGCGCTCCTTGATGGGCTGATTGGCCTCGCGATACTGGGCGACTTCGTCCATCTGGCGCGCGATCTCGGCGGGGTCGCCGGGTTTGCCCTGATAGAGTGCTTCAGTGAAAACCACGTCCATCGGCACGCCGCAGTGGCGGTAGGTGAAGTGCATGTCCGCGAGCGACAGCACGCTGATGTTGCCTTGCCGGTCGACGCCGCGGGCCTCGACGAGAACGTCCTTCGTTTCGCTGCCGTGGGCGCCCGCGTTCATGCGCAGCGCGCCGCCGACGGAGCCGGGTATGCCGCGATAGAAAGCGAGACCGGCGATGCCGGCGTCGGATGCTGCCCGCGCCAGCTTCACGTCGGGCACGGCCGTGCCGGCCCGGATGCGGTGGCCGGGCTCGACCTCGATCTTGGAGAAGCCGCGGCCGAGGCGGATGACGACGCCGGACACGCCGCCGTCGCGTACGAGAAGGTTGGAGCCGAGGCCGATGGTGAAGACCGAAATGTCGGCGGGAAGTCTTGCCAGAAAGTAGGCGAGATCGGCTTCGTCGGCGGGTGTGAAGAGCACCTGCGCAGGTCCGCCCACGCGAAACCAGGTGATTTCCGAAAGCGTGGCGCCGGAAGCGAGCCGCCCGCGCAGATCGGGCATCCGCGACCCGAGATCGGGCAGCAGATCGGGAAAGCTCACGCCGC
>RXJK01000035.1:41403-45896 GCA_003963125.1 Hyphomicrobiales bacterium | reverse complement strand
AGGGCTTCGTGAAAAGCCAGTACCGCAAGTTCAACATCCGGGCGACGGACCTCACGCCCGGCGACGACTACGCCATGATGCGCGAGGTGCTGATGCGGCGCTTCAAGCGCCTCAAGAAGGAGATCGCGGAAGGCCAGACGGAGGCGCAGCCGCCGGCCGCCGACGAGCGCCTCGAAGAGGCCGAAGCCAACGGCGCGGAGCTCGCGTCGCGGATCGAGCCGCCGCAGCCGCCGCCGATCGACCGGCGCGGCGGCAGTGCGCTCGCCTTCGGCGTGCTGCGGGCCGACGAGAGCATCGACGAAGCACCGACCGAGGACGATCCCGTGCTCGTCGAGGGCGACGCGGAGAGCGATGCGGCTACTGGCGATGCCGACGAGGCAGAGGATGCGCCGGAGCCCGAGGAATTCCCCAACCGGCCGGATCTCGTCCTCATCGACGGTGGCCTTGGGCAGTTGTCCGTGGCTGTCGCCGTCCTGAAGGAGCTTGGGCTCGAGGACATTCCGGTGGTGGGCGTGGCCAAGGGGCCCGATCGCGACGCAGGCCGCGAGCACTTCCATTTCCCCGATCGTGACAAACCGATGATGCTCGAGCCACGCGATCCCGTGCTCTACTTCGTGCAGCGGCTGCGCGACGAGGCTCACCGTTTCGTGATCGGCGCGCACCGTGCCAAGCGCAGCAAGGCCGTGGGCGTCAACCCGCTCGACGAAATTCCGGGCATCGGGCCGACACGCAAGCGGGCGCTGCTCAACCACTTTGGCTCCGCCAAGGCCGTATCTCGCGCGAGTCCAGAGGATCTCAGGGCCGTCAGCGGGATCAGCGCGCAGATGGCCCGCGCCATCTACGACTTCTTCCACGAGCGGCCCGAGTAGAGCGTTGTTCAACAAGGCTCTCCCGGCGCGCCGCCGCCGTCCGATCTCGGCCGAAACGCTGCCTTCGCCCCATTGACGAGGGTGGCCCCAGGTGCTCTTGTCCGCGGCATGGATCAACGCGCCGCTTCACCGTCCGGAGCCGCCATCGGCAGCCTGCCGAACGTGCTGACGTACGCCCGCATCGCGGCCGTGCCTGCGGTGCTGCTCTGCCTCATGATGATCGCGCCGCCGGCGGGGCGCTGGTGGGCGCTGGCGATCTACATCAGCGCCTGCGTTACGGACTATCTTGACGGGTACCTCGCCCGCATGTGGCAGCAACAATCCGCGCTCGGGCGCATGCTCGATCCGATCGCGGACAAGCTGCTGGTTGGCATCACGCTGCTCGTGCTCACGCATGACGCGACCATCTCGGGCGTACACGTCGGTGCGGCGGCGATCATCCTGTGCCGCGAGATCCTCGTGTCCGGTCTGCGCGAATACCTGGCCGAGTTGAACGTGCGCGTGCACGTCACGCAGCTCGCCAAGTGGAAGACGACGCTGCAGATGATTGCGCTCGGCATCCTCGTGGCCGGCCCTGCCGGCGACCAGGTCATACCCGGCGTGACGATGCTGGGGCTCGCGATGCTGTGGATCTCGGCGCTGCTCACGATCTGGACCGGCTACGACTATCTGAAGTCTGCCGTGCGCACGGCCATCGAGCGGTGAGGCCGCCCTTGAAGATCTGCTACTTCGCCTGGGTGCGCGAGAAGGTCGGCCGCAGCGAAGACGTGCTCGATGTGCCGGGCCATGTCGTGACCGTCGGCGACCTGATGCAGTGGCTGAAGACGCAAGGGGCCGAATACGAAGCCGCGTTCGCGCAGGCCAAGGTGATCCGCGCCGCACTCGACCGGGCGCACGTGAAGCACGATGCCGCCATCGGCAGCGCCCGCGAGGTCGCCTTCTTCCCGCCCGTCACGGGAGGCTGACATGGCCGTGCGCGTGCAGGAGGCCGATTTCGACATCGCGGCCGAAATGAAACTCCTCACGCGAGGGCGCACCGACATCGGCGCGATCGCGACGTTTACGGGCCTCGTGCGCGGTGGCGCGGAAGGCGGCGGCATCGCGGAGATGACGCTCGAGCACTATCCCGGCATGACGGAGGACGAACTCGCCCGCGTCGAGGCCGAGGCGCAGCGCCGCTTCGACGTGCAGGCCACGCTGATCATCCATCGCGTCGGCGCGCTGAAGCCCGGCGACAACATCGTGCTGGTGATGGCCGCCTCGCGCCACCGCAAGGCCGCCTTCGAGGCTGCCGAGTTCCTGATGGACTACTTGAAGACGCGGGCGCCGTTCTGGAAGAAAGAGCAGAAGGCGGACGGCACCGCCGAATGGGTCGACGCGCGCGAAAGCGATACGGAGGCCGAGCGCCGGTGGTCGTCCGGCGCTCGGTAGATCCTCTCAGGCGTTGAGCCGGCCGATCACGCGCCGGCGCCACGGCTTCAGGACGCCGATGGCGAGCACCGCGGCGAGGATGTTCGCGCCGGCCGCGATCAGGAACACGAGATCCCAGTTGCCGGTCGTCTTCTGCAAGACGTTCGTGTAGGGCACGAGCAAGGCCGCCGTTCCCTTGGCCGTATAAAGCAGGCCCGCGTTGGTCGCGGCGAACTTCGAACCGAAGGTATCCGTGCAGGTCGAGGGAAAGAGCGAGTAGATCTCGCCCCAGGCGAAGAACACGAAGCCCGACAGCAGCACGAACCACACAGGATCGTGCCCGAGCCTGTAAAGGGCGTAGATCCCGACGCCTTCCATCGCAAAGGCGATGAACATGGTGTTTTCTCGGCCGATCATGTCCGAGATCCAGCCGAAGAAGGGTCGCGTCAGGCCGTTCAGGATGCGGTCCAAAGTGGCTGCGAAGGTGAGCGCGCCCATGGTCAGGCCGAACAGCGACACCGGCACGGCGTCGATCTTCAGATCCTTTGCGATAGGCGAGAGGTTGGCCGTCACCATCAGGCCGCCGGCACCGACGATGACGAACATAAAGTACATGAGCAGGAAGATGGGCTCGCCGCGCCGCGCGATGATGGTGCCGCCGACGAGGAAGATGAAGAGCGCCAGTACGAGCGGGAAGTAGAACAGCAGGCCCATCATCCACATGCCGAGACCGACGAGCAGCGCCAGCGCGGACCCGACGATCCAGGGGCCGTTGGGGCCGATGATCTGGTCCGGAGCGTAATCGCGCCGCGACTGGATGTTGCTGGTATTGGTCGCGGCGGGGACTTGGCCCTGCTTCGGCGTCGCCAGCAGGAAGGCGAGGACGCAGATGATGATGCCCTGGCCGATGCCGAACGCGAGGAAGGTCGCCTGGAAGCCAGAGGATTGGATCATGCTCTGGATCGGCACGACGGTGAGCGCGGAGCCGGCGCCGAAGCCGGCAGCCGTGATGCCGGCGGCAAGCACGCGGCGATCGGGAAACCACTTGAGGGCGTTACCGATGCAGGTGCCGTACACGCCACCCGCCCCGATGCCGCAGATGATCATGGCGACGTAGTAGCCGTCGATGCCGCCGAGCGTGGTCGCGCGGGAGGTCATCCACCAGCCGAGCCCGCACAGGAGGCCGCCGACGAAAACCACGACGCGCGGGCCGTATTTGTCGACGAACCAGCCTTCGATCGGCACCAGCCACGTCTCGAACAGGACGAACAGCGTGAAGGCGATCTGGATGGCGGCCCGGTCCCAGCCGAAGGTCTTCTGGATGTCCGGGACGAAGAAGGTCCAGCCGTACTGGTAGTTGGCGATCATCACCATGCAGATGACGCCGATCGCGAGTTGTGACCACCGCATGAGGCCACTGGCCGCTTGATCCGACGCGATAGGCTGGGCAGCAACCGACATGCGTGAACTCCCTAGCGTTTCCATATGATTTTTATGCTCGGGAGAGGTTGGCCCTCCCTCCGAACGCGCCGGTAAGGGCGTCGCATTAGGCATATGGTATGCCACCATGCGACGCGTCACAATACAGTCTCACCCAAGTCTACGTGCAGCGCACAGTGACGATCCCCGATCTGTCATGAGCAGGGCAAGCGCCATGTCGGCGAATGGTTTTTCTGCATCGCCCATCTTGACAGTCCCATCATGTTCCGTTTTTGTTCTGCGCCATGAAATTGGTCAGCCGGACAAGCTGCGGACTGCGGCCACCCCCTAAATCCCGCGGCAAGACACTTGGGCAGCTCATCGACGAGAAGGCGGCACTGGTCGCCGTGTGCAAACGCTGCAAGCATCGCCGGCTGTTGCTGCCCTCGCGCCTCGCCGCGACTCTCGGCCGGCATTTCCTCGCCATCGACCTGCGGCCCCGGCTCAAATGCACCCAATGCCGGCTGCGGGCGCCGAACCTGCACGAAGCGACCCGCTAGGCGAGGGAGGCGTCGCGGCGCTGCAATGCGTCCCGCGCAGCCTGCTCGCGCCGCAGCCGCGCCTCGCGGTTGGTGATGTAGACGGCGGCGCAGAAGATAATGGCGGCGCCGAGCCACGTCCAACGGTCGATGGTCTCGCCGAACGCCGCATAGCCGATGGCGACGGTGAAGGGCAGCCGGGAGAACTCGAACGTCTGCGCGAGCGAAGCGTCCGTCGCCGCATAGCCACGCACCA
>RXJK01000035.1:29202-41353 GCA_003963125.1 Hyphomicrobiales bacterium | reverse complement strand
GCACCGCGCAGGCCCCGACCCCGAACAGGATCGGCACAGCGGCGAGCGACGGCCAGCTCCAGAAATAGAGCGCCGGAAACAGCGACAGCGGCGTCAGCATGAGGTTCGACAGGAACACGATCTTGTCGGGGTCGTCGCGCGCCGTGAGCTGCTTGACGAGCACGGCCACGAGCCCGCCCGTCAGCGTCGAGATGAGCGCCGCGATCTGCCCGGGGCCCAGCGAGCTTCCCGAGGGGCGCAGGATGATCATGGCACCGGCGAAGCCCACGATCAGCGCCGCCCAGCGCCGCCAGCGCACGCGCTCGCCCAGGAACACGATCGCGCCCAGCGTGCCGAACAGCGGCCCGAGGAAGCTGATGGCCGTCAGCTCGCCCAGCGGGATGTGCAGGATCGCGTAGAACCAGGAAAGCATGGAAACGAACGAGATCGCCACCCGCAAACCATAGAGCGACAGGGCCTCGGAGCGCAGAAGCGAAGGTCCGCGCCACGCGAGCACCGGCATGAAGGCCAGGACGGCCAGCACGTTGCGGATGAACAGCACCACGAACGGGTGCAGGCCCGTATTCATGGCCGCGCGCGAGAAGGCCGCCAGCCCCGCGAACAGGGCCATGGCGATGGTGATCCAGAAGATGCCGACGACCGGTCCGGCCGGCGCAGCCCTCGCCTCGGTGCGGACCACCGGAGCCGCCATGTCTCCCCCTTCGCCTCTCTGTCCGGACGATTCACATCCGCCCGGTTTCCAGGCACCTTCCGCCAAGGCCGGGGCAAGGACAAGGCGCTCAATTCTCATGGATCGGCGCCGAGTCATGCGCGCGCGAGCTTGCGGCCCCCGCGTTCAGGATCCTGTCAGCGTTTCGCCATAGTGCAGGCTAAGTCTATGATCATCTGAGCATTCACGGCGTTTCGCATTCCCACCTGCGGGTCCGCTCGCGACCTGAACCTTTGGACGCACGGATGGCTCACCTTCACCGCATGCGGTTCCGATCCTCTGCGCGAGGCATGCTGCTCGCAGGGATCGCCCTCGTGCTGTGCGTGGGATCTCCCGCCGCCGCGCTCGAGGAGCTCAAGCACGAGAAAAAGGCCATCAGCGCCTGCGAGATCAACCTGTGCCGCATGCTCGTCACGAAGGAGACGAAGGGCCCCGATCTCAAGTGCGACCTCACCAAGACGTGGGGGCAGAAGACCATCAAGGAAGCCGAGAGCAGCAGCCTGACGTGGGGCTTCGGCGACGCCCGCTGTACCGTCAAGATCGATGTGAAGCGCGCCGAGATCCTGAATGCGATCAACGCGGGCAAAACCAAGTTCCACCTGCCCGACCAGAAGATTGACTGCATCGTCGAGGAGAGCGCCGACGGGAAAGACGCCAAGCACGTCGTCGTGGTCGTGTCCCCGAAGATCGAATTCAAGGAGGGCAAGGCCGAGAAGATCTGGGTCAACCTGAAGAGCGCGGACGGCCCCGGCGGCGTGACGGGCACGTTGAAGCTCGCCGCCTTCCTCGCCGACAAGCTGGGCCTGTTTCACGGCGCCATGCTGAAGGGCGTCAACGGCTTCATCTACAAGAGCTGTCCGAAGGTCCTCGCCAAGGCCGATGCCGAGGCGAAGGAAAAGAAGCCTAAGGCCCCAAAGAAGAAGCCCATCAGCGAAAAGCCTGCGAGCGAAAAGACACCGCCGGCCTCTGAGCAACCCGTCGCAGCCGCTGCCCCGGCGGAGAAGCCGCAGGAGAAAATCGCCTCCGAACCACCCGTCGCGGAGAAGCCCGCGGCAGTGCCGGCCGAGCCACCGCAGTCACCTGCTGCGACGCCGGCTCCGTCAGAAGCGCCGAAATAGCCCTCCTCAGGCAGCCGCATCCTCCAGGATCATGGCGGAGGCTTTCTCGGCGATCATCATGGTCGGGGCGTTGGTGTTGCCCGAGGTGATGGTCGGCATCACGGAGGCGTCCGCCACGCGCAGCCCCTGGAGGCCATGCACGCGCAGGCGCGGATCGACGACGGCATCGGCATCGCTGCCCATGCGCGCGGTGCCGACGGGATGGAAGATCGTCGTCGAGATGTCGCCGGCGGCACGCGCGAGATCCTCGTCTGTCTTGATCTCGGGACCCGGCCGGAATTCCTCCGGATGATACTTCTGCAGCGCCGGCATGGAAATGATCCGGCGCGTGACGCGGATCGCGTCGGCGGCGACGCGGCGGTCGTCCTCCGTCGCGAGATAGTTCGGCCGGATCTCGGGGTGGGCTGACGGATCTGGCGACGTGATGCGCACCCAGCCGCGGCTCGTCGGCCGCAGGTTGGCGACGCTCGCTGTGAAGGCCGGGAACGGATCGAGCGGCTCGCCGAACTTCGGCAGCGTGAGCGGCTGGATGTGATATTGGATGTTGGGCGTCTCGCGGCTGGGATCCGACCGCACGAAGGCGCCGAGCTGCGAGGGCGCCATCGTCATCGGCCCGCGCCGCGTCAGCAGATACTGCGCGCCGAACATCGCCCGCTGCATCAGGCTCTGGTAGCGCTCGTTCATGGTCTTCACGCCCTTCACTTTATAGGCGCAGCGGACCTGCAGGTGATCCTGCAGATTACCGCCGACGCCCTTCATCTCGTGCGCGACGGGGATGCCGAAGCGGCCGAGCACCTCGCCGGGCCCGATGCCGGAGAGCTGCATGATCTGCGGCGAGCCGATGGCGCCTGCAGCCAGGATCACCTCGCGACGCGCGGCCAGATAGCGCTCCTCGCCGTCCTGGCGCACGACGAGCCCCGTCACGCGCTTGCTGTCGAGCACGAGGCGCACGGCCATGCAGTTCGTCTCGATCGAGAGGTTCCTGCGGTGCTGCACGGGGCGCAGGAAGCCCTTCGCGGTGTTCCAGCGCACGCCCGAGCGCTGGTTGACGTGGAAATAGCCGCAGCCTTCGTTGTCGCCGCGGTTGAAGTCATCGACTTTCGGGATGCCAGCCTCGGCCGCGGCCTCGCGAAACGCGTCGAGGATCTCCCAGCGGATGCGCGCGTGCTCGATGCGCCATTCGCCGCCGCGCTCGTGCAGGTCGTCGAAGGCCGAGGGCTCGACGGCCCACTGGTCCTGATGCCGCTTGAAGTAGGGCAGCACGTCCTCCCACGCCCAGCCGGGGTTGCCGAGCTGGCGCCAGAGATCGTAGTCGCGCGCCTGCCCGCGCATGTAGATCATGCCGTTGATGGAGGAGCAGCCGCCCAGCACGCGGCCGCGCGGATAGGCGAGGCTGCGGCCGTTGAGACCCGGCTCCTCGGCCGTCTTGAAGCCCCAGTCGGCGCGCGGGTTGCCCATCAGGTAGAGGTAGCCGACGGGGATGTGGATCCAGTGGTAGTTGTCGTGGCCGCCGGCCTCGAGTACCGCCACCCGCATGCGCGGATTGCCGGACAGGCGGTTGGCGAGCACGCAGCCGGCGCTGCCTGCGCCGACGACGATGTAGTCGTAGGTGTCGGATTCCGACGCGATCCTATTGGCCATGCTTTTCCTCCCACTGCGGCAGGCTAGCTACGCCCGCGCGCGAAACAAGGAAAGATGGCTGTGCGGCGCAGGGGAGTGCGCTAGCCCCCTGGGTCCCGGATATTTGCCTGCGGCAAATTCCGGGATGACAAGACCGGACTGTCATCCCGGCCGGAGCGAAGCGGAGAGCAGGGACCCAGGGGCAGCGCATGCCGGAGAGCCTGTAAGGACGGTATGAGGGCAGCAAAGCGTTCGAACTCATAAGGTGACGCGGCTTGTGCCGGTGGCACGGCGGCATTAACGTCCGCACCGCTTTCCCCCTCCTGGAGACCCCGATGCACAAGGTCGATACCGACGCCGCCCTCTCCCGCCTCATGCGCTTCCTCGCGGTCGAGGGCGTGACGGGGAAGGAGGCGCGGATCGGCAAGGAACTGGCGGCGGCGTTCCGCGAGGTCGGCGTGCCGGCCAAGGCCATCCGCTTCGACGAAGCGCACAAGCGCATTCCGCTGCCGACGGAGAGCGGCAACCTGATCGTCGACCTGCCCGGCAAAGGCGCGCTCAAGTCCGCCGACCGGCTGCTCTTCATGACACACATGGATACGGTGCCGCTGTGCGCGGGTGCGCAACCCAAGAAGCAGGGTCGCAAGATCGTCAACGCCGCCAAAACCGCGCTCGGCGGCGACAACCGCACGGGGTGCGCGGTGCTCGTCAGCCTCGCGGCGGAACTCATCGCCTCCAAGGCCGATCATCCGCCACTGACGATGCTCATCACGGTGCGCGAGGAGAGCGGCCTGTGGGGCGCGCGGCACGTGAACCTCGACGAACTCGGCGGGGTGAAGATGGGCTTCAACTTCGACGGTCGCAAAGCCACGGGCATCGTCATCGGCGCGGTCGGCGCTGACCGCTGGGAGGTCGAGATCTTCGGCCGCGCGTCGCACGCGGGCACGGCGCCCGAGCGCGGCATCAGCGCAACCATGATACTCGCCGAGGCGTTGGCCTCGGCGCGGGCGGACGGCTGGTTCGGCAAGGTGCTGAAGGGCGATAAGGCCGGCACCAGCAACATCGGCCCCGTGGGCGGGACCGGCGGACGCACGGCAGGCGATGCGACCAACGTGGTGACTGACTACGTGCACGCGGCCGGCGAAAGCCGCAGCCACGATCTGAAGTTCTTCCGCGAGATCACGGCCGCCTACAAGGAGGCCTTTACGGCGGCGGCAGCGAAAGTCGCCAACAGCGAAGGCAAGACCGGCAAGGTGAAGTTCACGTCGCGCACGGATTACTTCCCGTTCCTGCTCAAGGAGAATGCCCCGGTCGTGAAGCAGGCCGTCGCGGCGATCAAGGCCATGGGCCTCGCGCCCGAGATCCGCACGGCCAACGGTGGCCTCGACGCGAACTGGCTGACGCGGCACGGCGTGCCGACGGTGACCTTCGGCGCGGGGCAGCACGAAGCGCACACCATCGACGAGTGGATCGACCTCGACGAGTTCGACACGGCGTGCCAGCTCGCCTTCCAGCTTGCCACGGCCACTTGATCCCGACGGTGCAGCCGTGATGAAGCGTGTCCTCTCCGTTCTCACCGCCATGCTGTCCGCAAGCGGGGCAGCGTACGGGCAGGACTGGCTGCCGCCGGGCGAGGGCGCCAAGACAGTCGCCACCGTTTGCAACACCTGCCACGACGTCGGCCGCATCCGGCCCGGCTACACGCCGGACGGCTGGCGCACCGTCATCCGCATGATGCAGAACGCGCATGCCCCCGTGCCCGACGCCGAGTGGGACACGGTCACGCAATACCTGACCAAGAACTTTCCCGAACGGCAGCGTCCGCCGGCGCGCATCATCGAGGGGCCTGTTCAAATAGCGATCAAGATGTGGCCCGTGCCGACGCCCGGTTCGCGCCCGCACGATCCGCTGGCGACGCGTGACGGCATGATCTGGTGGACGGGGCAGCTCGCCAACAAGCTCGGCCGCCTCGATCCCAAAACCGGGGCCACGCGCGAATACGACCTGCCGACGGCGCTCACCGGCCCGCACGGTCTTGTCGAAGACAAGGACGGGAACATCTGGTTCACCGGCAACGGAGCTGCGCTGATCGGCAAGCTCGAACCGGCGACGGGCAAGGTGACGGAATATCCGATGCCCGATCCGGCCTCGGCCAAGGACCCGCATACGCTGCTCTTCGACCACGACGGCATCCTGTGGTTCACGGTGCAGCAGGCCAACAAAGTCGGGCGGCTCGACCCAGCCACCGGCGCCATCACGCTGATCCCGTCTCCCACGACGGGCTCGCGCCCTTACGGCATGGCGCTCAATTCGAAGAATCAGGTGTTCATCGTCGACTTCGGCACGAACAAGATCGCGACGATCGTGCGCGAGCCCTTTTCGCTCCGTGAATACACACTGCCCGATCCCGGCGCGCGGCCGCGGCGCATCGCCATCACGCCGGACGACATGGTCTGGTACACGGACTACGCACGCGGCATGCTCGGGCGCCTTGACCCCGCGACGGGCAGCGTCAAGGAATGGCCGTCGCCCAGCGGGCCGAAATCCGAGCCGTACGGAATCGTCGCCACCAAAGGCGCGCTCTGGTACAGCGAGAGCGGCGCCAAGCCAAACACGATGGTCCGCTTCGATCCGAAGACTGAGGTCTTCCAGAGCTGGGCGCTGCCGGGCCCCGGCGGGGGCGACATCGTCCGCAACATGGACGTGACGCGCGATGGCAACCCTGTCACGGCCAACAGCCTGACCAACGAAATCGGGCTGATCGAGATCAAATAGCGTTCAGCCGACACGGGGCAAGAGATGTCGCAATTCCAGCGCCGCGTGGCGGCGATCATCGTCGCCGTGCTCGTCGTGGCTGCCGCCATGGCCGGGCTCAGGGCGTGGCTGTTCCCGAAAAAGCCCGTCGAGCTGACGATCATCGCGATCAACGACTTCCACGGCAACCTGAAGCCGCCGCTCGGCGTCTCGATCCTCGACTCGACGGACAAGACGAAACACATCCTCGTCAAGGCCGGCGGCGCCGAGCATCTCGCAACCGCCGTCGCCAAGCTGCGCGAAGGCAAGCGCAACAGCATCTTCGTCGGCGCCGGCGACCTGATCGGGGCGAGCCCGCTGCTGTCGGCCATCTTCAACGACGAGCCGACGGTCCAGTCGCTCTCGTCCATGGGGCTCGCCATCTCGGCCGTCGGCAATCACGAGTTCGACGACGGGGCAAAGGAACTGCTGCGCATCCAGAACGGCGGCTGCCATCCGGAGAACACATGCCGCGGGCCTGAGCCCTACAAAGGCGCGGGCTTCCGATACCTCGCCGCGAGCACCATCGTCGAGGCGACCGGCAAGACGCTGTTTCCGCCCTATGAGATCCGCACGTTCGACGGCATCCCGGTGGCCTTCATCGGCCTCACATTGAAGGGCACACCGCTGGTGGTGCGTCCGTCCGGCATTCAGGGCCTCAAGTTCCTCGATGAAGCCGAGACCGTGAACGCGCTCGTGCCGGAGCTGACGAAGCAGGGCGTGAAGGCGATCGTCGTCCTGATCCACGAGGGCGGCTTCCCGACCGGCGACTACAACGAGTGCCCCGGCATATCGGGGCCGATCGTCGGCATCGTCGAGAAGCTCGACAAGGCCGTCGATATCGTGGTGAGCGGCCACACGCACAAGGCCTACAACTGCCGTATCGCCGGGCGGCTCGTTACCAGCGCCGACAAGTTCGGGACCATGCTGACGGAGATCACGGTGCAGCTCGATCCCAAGACGCGGGACGTGATCAGCGCCAAGGCCGAGAACCACATCGTGCGGCCCGAGGTCTACGCCAAGGAGCCGTCGCAGACGGCCCTGATCGAGACTTACGACAAGCTGTCCCGCCCGCTCGCAACGCGCGTCGTCGGCAGCATCACGGAAACCCTGTCGCGCGCCGAGAACGGCAATGGGGAAAGCGCGCTCGGCGATCTCATCGCGGATGCGCAATTGGCCGCGACATCGAGCCTTACGACGGGGGATGCGCAGATCGCCGTGGTCAATACGGGCGGCATCCGCACCGACATCCTGAAGCGCGGCGAGGGGACGGTGACGTACGAGGACATGTTCGCGGCGCAGCCCTTCGGCAACGTGCTCGTGACCCTTACGCTCACGGGCGCACAGATCAAGACGATGCTCGAGCAGCAGTGGCTCGATCAGCCCAAGCCCCGCCCGTTGCAGATCTCGAAGGGCTTCTCCTACGTGTGGGACGATCGCCGCGCGAAGGGCGATTTCGTGCCGCTGGAGACGATCACGCTCAACGGCCAGCCGATCGATCCCGCGGCGAGCTATCGCGTGACGATGAACAACTTCCTGTCGGACGGCGGCGACGGGTTCAAGGTGCTGACGCAGGGCACGAACCAGACGGGCGGTCCGCCGGAGCTGCAAGCGCTCGAAGCCTACCTGAAGGCGAAGGGCCCGTATGCACCGGGGCCGCTGGAGCGCATCAAGAAAGCTTATTGATCTCCGCGAGCACTTGCCGCGTTGCGACCTGATCTCCGGTCCGCACGGCCACAGCTTCGAGCGTGCCGGCGATGGAGGCGACGATCTCGTGCTGCATCTTCATGGCTTCGAGCACCACGATGCGCTGGCCCTTCTCCACCCGGTCGCCCACTTCGGCGAGAACGGCCACGATGCGCCCGTTCATGGGCGCACGCAGTTCGCCGCCCGTGGCCTGCGCCGAGGCGGTCGGCGGTGCGTACGTGGCGTCGCGGAAAACGAAGTCCTGTCCCGCCCGTTGCAAGTGGAGGGCGCCGTGTGCAAACACCACCTGCGCGCCGTTCTCGCGGCCCTGCCAGCGCCAGCGGAGGAAGCCATTACCGCGGTCGTCTCCGAGCCGCTCGATGGCGCGATGCACCTGGCCGTGGCGGACGGTATAGCGGTGCGGCGCGTCGACCGTCACGGTCACGTTGCAGGCCGTCTCGTCCCGCCGCGCGTCGATGAGCCGGATCGGCCACGCGATGGGCCCGCTCGATGACCACGCCTGCGCCGGATCGTGGCCCAATCCCCGCGCGCTCTCTTCGAACATCAGCACGGCCGCAAGCGCCAGGGTTTCTTCATCGATCCGCTCGCGCGCGATGCTTGCAAAGTGCTCCTCGATGAAGCTCGTCGCCGCCGCCCCAGCCGCGAAGGCCGCGTGCTCCAGGCAATCGATGAGAAAGCTGCGGTTGGTGGCGAGGCCTTGCACGTGCGTCCGCTCGAGTGCGGCGACGAGGCGGCGGCGCGCCACCTCGCGTGTCTCGCCATGCGCGATGATCTTGGCCAGCATCGGATCGTAATAGGGTGTCACGGCCTGCTGCGGCACGAGACCATGATCGACGCGGACGCCGAGCCCGTCGGGCGGCTGCCAGGCCACGATCTCCCCCGACTGCGGCAGGAAGCCATGCGCGGGATCCTCGGCGTAGAGCCGCACCTCGATGGCATGTCCATTGAGAGGCACGTCGGCTTGCGCCAGCGGCAGCCGCTCGCCTTCCGCGATCCGGATCTGCCACTCTACGAGATCGAGCCTCGTGACCATCTCCGTCACCGGATGCTCGACCTGCAGCCGCGTGTTCATCTCGAGAAAATAGAACTTCCTGTCGCCGTCGAGGAGGAACTCGACCGTCCCGGCGTTGCTGTATCCGACAGCCTTGGCAGCAGCGACCGCCGCGGCACCCATGCGCGCGCGTAGGTCCGCATCGACCGCGGGCGACGGCGCCTCCTCGATCACCTTCTGATGCCGCCGCTGCACCGAGCAATCGCGCTCGCCGAGATGGATGCAATGGCCGTGCTGATCCGCCAGCACCTGCACCTCCACGTGCCGCGCACTGATCAGCGCCTTCTCCAGAATGAGTTCGTCCGACCCGAACGCGTTGAGCGCTTCGGAACGCGCCGTGGCGAGCGCGGCGGGCAGTGCGTGCGCGTCGTACACGAGGCGCATGCCCCGGCCTCCTCCGCCAGCGGCCGCCTTGACCATGATCGGAAAGCCGATGCGCTGTGCTTCTTTGAGAAGCCGCGCGTCATCCGCGCCGTCCGCCTCGAAGCCCGGCACGCACGGCACGCCCGCCTCGATCATGCGCCGCTTGGCGGCAGCCTTGTTGCCCATGGCCGCGATGGCGGACGCGGGCGGGCCGATGAAGATCAGTCCGGCGTCGTGACAGGCGTGCGCGAACTCCGCGTTCTCCGACAGGAAGCCGTAGCCAGGGTGGACGGCCTGCGCATCGAGGCGCCGCGCGGCTTTCAGGATGGCGCTTGCGTCGAGATAGCTCGCCCGCGCTTCGGCAGGCCCGATACGCGTGGCGACATCCGCCGTCCGCACATGCAGCGCGTCGGTGTCCGCATCGGAGTAGACGGCGGCCGTGCGATAGCCCATCGCCTTCGCCGTGCGCATGATGCGGCAGGCGATCTCGCCCCGATTGGCGACGAGGATCGTGCGGATGCGTGTCATGTTTCCTCCCCCGTCCGCGGCGCGTCTTGTTATGTGCGTGGAGCGCGCGCCTCGATCAGATCCCGTCGACGTTTGTAGCCCAGGCGGGCTTGCGCTTCTCCAGGAAGGCGCCGATCCCCTCGCGCGCCTCGCCCGCGAGCGACTGCGCGAACATGTGCGAGGCCGTGTCGAGCGAGGGGCCGAGATCTCCCGACTGCGAAAGGCCGACGAGCTTTTTCGTCTCCGCGACGGCACCGGGCGCCGCCCGCAGCACCTGGTTGACCGCCGCCGTAGTCTTGCGCGCAAGATCCTCCGCCCCATCCGCCACTTCGTGCACGAGGCCCACTTGGCAGGCCTCCGCGGCCGAAAGGCGAAGGCCGAAGGAGAGGAGGCGCCGCGCCTGCGCCGTCCCGATGCGGTCGATGATGAAGGGCGTGATCTGCGCCGGCACGATGCCGACCGTCACCTCCGGCGTGCCGATCTGCGAACTCTTCTCCGCGATCACCCAGTCGGACACGGCGAGCAGACCGACGCCGCCGCCCATGCACGGGCCTTCGACGACCGTCACGAGGCCCTTCGGGAAGCTGCGCAGCATTTCGAGGAAAGTGCCGAAGCGCCGGTTGGATTGCGCCGTGTCGTCCGTGCCCCGGCCTGCAGCCGCCTCGCTCTTCTGCATATTGCGGAAGTCGCCGCCCGCCGAGAAGAAGCCGCCGGCACCGCGCAGCAGCACCACCCGGATGGTCTCGCTGTTCCAGGCCTCGGTGAAGGCCTGGCCGAGTTCCACGAGCATTACGGGCGACAGCGCGTTGCGCGCCTCGGGCCTGTTCAGCGTCACCTTCAGGAGAGGGCCCGCCGGCTCGACCTTCAACGCCTCGTAGTCCATGCGCCTCGCCGCTCCTTGTGTTCCGCCCGCTGGCTCTGTCCAGCGTCCATCCCTCGGCCGTTGTCCGTCTCGTCGTGGAATTGGGCCATGCCTCTGGCCTGATTAGCATCTCGCATCGGGCCTGTCGCTGTGGCAAGCCCTGGATCCCGCAGCCATTAACGCTGCTGCGCCACAAATCCGCCATCGCCTGCGCCTCTTGTCGACCGCGATCGACACCGCGGGGGCGGCTCGGCATCGAGGGGTTGGTAATGTCTCGCGTTCTCGCCGTGGCCGTGGCGTTGCTGCTGCTGGCATGTCCGGTGCAGGGCGCGCTCGCGGCCTCCAAGCGCAAGCCGGTGAACGAATTCGCCTCGCAGGAAGCCATCCTGCGCTGGATCAATCAATATCGCTTGCGTCCCGAGCCGCAGAAGCTGCCGGCCGCCGTCAAAGCCATGAGCGAACTCGGGCTTTTCCGCGAACTGGAGAACGCGGGCGTCTACGTCGGCTTCATGGCGGGCGTTCTGCAGTCGAACCCGGACAAGGCGGAAGATCTCGTGACGAAGATGTTCCCGATCCCGCCTGAGGATCAGGTGCCCATCGTCCGCGCCATCGCCTATTCGGATCTGCCCGAATGGAAGCCGCTGATGCTGAAGTTCGTGGAGCGCATGCCGGCCCGCAAGGGCCTGATCGACCGCTTCGTCTACGGCAAGCAGCCGACCTTGAAGCAGATGGCGCTCGACGACGGCGCCGGGCCCCTCGACATGCTCTGGGGCCTCTACTTCGCGACAGGCTCGCCGGAGCCGGTGCTGCGCATCATCTCGATCCTCGCCTGGTCGAAGGACAAGGACAACGTCGAGCGGCTGACGATCGGCAACATGGCGAAACTCTCCCTTGCCACCAACGCCTCCCGCGACAAGGGCCTTCTCGATCTCGTGAAGGCTGCGCTCAACACGGAGAATGCGGACACGCGCGTCGTGCTGCAGGAAGTGATCGACGCCGCCGAGACGTTCGAGTTCGCCCGCGTGCGCAAGGATGCGATGGCCGCGATCGAGCAGTTGAAGACCAAGGGCCCCCAATCCGCCCGCAACACCCAGTGGTGGGGCATGGTCGGCCAGACGGCCCTGGCCATCGGCTGCGTCGCGGCGAGCGCCATGGGCCAGGTGCAGGTCGGCATTCCCTGCGTCGTCGGCGGCGCCGCATCAGGCGCAGCCTTGAAGTTCATGTCGCCGAACTAGCGCCGCGCCCGCTCTCGCCTCGACGACACATCGGCAGCATGCAAGAAGACTTGGAGGAGATCCCGCTCCCTTCAGGTTCCCCATGCCGCTGCTGCTGATCCTTTTCGCCGTACTGTTCGCCGCAAGCGGCTCTGCCGGTGCCCAAAGCCTAGCCGAGGCGCGCCGCATGTGCCTCACCCAGCCGGA
>RXJK01000035.1:14525-29152 GCA_003963125.1 Hyphomicrobiales bacterium | reverse complement strand
CGAAGAGCTTGCCAAGGCCTGCACGCTGGTGATCGACGCGCTGGAGACGAGCCCGCTGCAGCGCGCCATCGCGCTCAACAACCGTTCTTGCACCGAGAGTGGCGACGACGCAAAGCGAGACCTCGACGAGGCGATCCGGCTCGCGCCGACGATCCCCAAGCTCTACAACAACCGCGGCCTGCATCTCATGTACCCCGAGCCGCATCTCTCCATCCCGGATTTCGACACGGCGATCCGCCTCGACCCGCGCTACGCCGTGGCCTGGAACAACCGCGGCGAGTCCTATGCCCGTATGCAGAACTACACGCAGGCCATCGCGGACCTGACGCAGGCGATCCGCCTCGCGCCGGCCTACATGCACCCGATGTACAACCCCTACGAACAGCGCGCGCAGGTGCTGGAGGCGAAGGGCGACGCCAAAGCCGCGGAACGCGAACGCAAGGCCTACATGCCGCTGTGGAACAGGGCGAGCAGCGGCCGCCACGACGTACGCAACGCCAACGTGCTCGGCCCCCGCTCGTGGGAGCCCTTCATCTCCGAAGCCGACGTGAAAGCCTGGGCCCGCAGATAAAGAACCTGTCTCGTCCGCCCGATTGTGCCTTCCCGGACGCTGTGCGCCAGCACGGCGAGCCGGGATCTTTCAGCGAGGTGGAAATCTCAGCCGGGAAAGATCCCGGCTCTCGCTGCGCTCGGCCGGGAAGGCAATCGGGTGTGGCTCGAAACACAGCTTCCGCGCACGCGTCGCGCTCGTTGCCGTGCGACACGCTCCTTGTGTCATCCCGGACGGTGCGCAGCACCGATCCGGGACCCAGGGCGACTGGCGCATCGGTTGCCCCTGGGTCCCGGCGCTTCGCGCTGCCGCGCAGGGGCCGGGATGACATTGGGGTGTGCTCCATCCTCTCCGGAATGCTTTCCCGGACGCCGTGCGCCAGCATGGCGAGCCGGGATCTTTCAGCGTGGTGGCATTCTCAACCGGGAATGATCCCGGCTCTCGCTCCACTCGGCCGGGAAGGCAAGCCGAGGGGCTGGCGTCGCTGAAGTTTCTAGCTGCCCTCGACGAGATCGGCGCGGCGTTTCAAGAGACCCGCGGCTTTGCCCGACGGCAGCTTGTATTCCCAGCCTGCGGTTTTCTTGGTGATCTCCTCGGCCTGCGCCTTGGCGTCACCGTCGCCCGTGGCCGTGACCGTGGCCCACGTATCATCACCGGCCTTGCGCAGCGCGAGCACAACCTTGAGGCCGCCGTCGCTCTCGATCGTCACCGTGCCGGCGTCAGGCTGCGCGCTCGTGTCCGCCTTGCGCACGTCGTCGAGATCGAGCGTGGAGGCCGACCGCGCGATGGCGTCGACGCTCTGCCCTTCCTTCAGCTTCTTGTCCTCGGGCAGGCCGGCGAGGTTGAACTTCGGCGACGGGCCGCCCGCCGCATCCCGCGTGATCTTCAACGGCTCCTCGCCCGGCACCGACACCGTGACGGCGTTGACCTTGGCGAGCGGCAGATCGAGCACCGCCGCCTGCACCCAGTCGCGCACATTGGCCGACGCATCGATGTCCGCGCTGGCGAGCCACGTCTGTTCGTCACCGGGACGGCGCACGTAGGTGCCCGCGCGGCTCGCGCCGAACGCATCGACGCGCTTCTTGCCGACGATCACTTCCGCAATCGTATTGCCCTTCTCGCCGAGCAGCCGCACGAGCCGCGACTTGGCACCCTTGGTCGCGGGGTCTTCCAGCTCGAGAAGCCCGAACCTGTCCGGCACGCGCGTCTTCGGCTCGACGAGATCGGCTTCCGCGAGCCGCACGAGCAGCGCCTTTACGGGCTCCGTCTTCGCCGGGTAGCCGCCGCGATCGGCGAGATACCAGCCCTCGGGCCCGCGCGCGAGCGTGATGCCACCGTCGCCCTGCCGGATCTCGATCTTGGCGACCTGCTGCCCGCGGGAGGCGAGGTTGGCGACGAGCGGCGTGCCGGACGCCTTCGGCCGCGCGACGCGGTTGTTCACCTGGTACGCCGTCACCGCGAGCGCGCCGACGACGACAGTTGCCACGATCAGGCCTGCGAATGTGGAGGGCTTCATGCCGCGTCTCCCGCGTGCGTGCCGTTGCCGGTCTTGGTCCCGTTCCCGCCGCTGCGCCGGCGCTGCATCACCGCGTAGGCGATGCCGCCGGCGCCGATCAGCATCGGCACCAGCGCGATGTTCACGAGCTGCAGCCAGAAGGCGAGGCTGTCGATGTCGGCGCGCAGGGCCCGCTTCACCTCGCGCAGATCACGCCGCACGTTGAGCATGTCCGCGCGGAAGCGCTCGATGGTGTGCCGGTCGCTTTCGCTGAGCACCGCTGCGCCAGCATCGCCGCCGCTCTCGAGCTTTGTGAGCTGCTCCTGCACTTCCTTCAGCTTGGCGGTGAGCGCGAATTCCTTCTCGCGATAGGCTCGCTCCGCGTCACGGCGGATGTTGTTGACGAGCGTGAAGGGACGATCGTCGGCCCCCCGCGCACGCAAGCCGATCAGGGCTTCGGAGCCGCCGAGGTTGTCGAGCGCGTTGACGACGAAGGCCGCGTTGCTGGCATTGGGGATCGCCACCTGCTGCCCGAGGAAATCACGCACATCGACCCAGAACTGGTCGGAGAGGAGATCCGTGTCGGCGACGACGATCGCCGTCACGCGGCCGTTGGCGACGTGCGGCTTGGCGGGCTCCTTCGGAGCCTCCTTGGCGGCCTCTTTGGGCTGCTCCTTCGGCGCGTCCTTCGCAGCTTCAGGCTTAGAAGCGTCCGGCTTCTGCGCATCGGGCTTGGCCGCGTCCTTCGCCTCGTCCTTCTTCTCCTCGGGCTTCGGTGCGCCGTCCGGGAACGCGCTCTTCGCCTCGCCCGAGACGCGGGCGGCCAGCATGAAGCGTTTGTTCTCCGGCTTAAACGAGCGAAGGATCGCCACGGGATCTGGGCTCATGGCGAAGGCTTCGGCGCCGAGCAGGCCGGCGCGCGGGCTCGACATCAGGATCGGGGCCACCTGTGTCGTGGCACCTTCCGCTTTCGTCAGCGCACCGGGCGTCGCCACGTTGAACACCTTTTCGATGCCGGAAGAGAGCACGTCCTTGGGATCGAAGCTCGCCTTGTCGTAGGCCATCCAGCCGACGTATTCGGTCACGACCGGCCGAGCACCGCCGCCGTACTGCACGCGCCGCGCATAGCCGAGATCGCCCAGCACCTTGCTCGGGTCGAAATCGACGCCCCAGGCTTTCAGCACCTTGAGGAAGTCGGCGCTCGGCCCCGTCGGCCCCATCATCATCATCGGCCCGCCCTGGCGGCCGAGTTCGGCCACGGGATCGACGAACGCCAGCGCCTTGCCGCCCTTCAGCACCCACTGATCGACGGCGTAGGCGGCTTCCGGCGTCATCTTGTCGGGCTGCACGATCATCAGGATGTCGATGTCGGCCGGCACCTCCTTGATGTCCTGGCCGACCGTCTTCACATCGAAGAACTCGCGGATCTGGTCCATGATCTGCTGCGGCGGAAGCTGCCGCGGCCCGCCCATCATGGCGGCCATGGGGTTGGGATTGGCCCCGCCGTCCACCGGGATGCCGGCCATCAGGCCGACGACACGCTTCTTAGGGTTCGACAGCGTGTAGATGAGTTTGGTGATGTCGTATTCGACGAACGCCTCGCGATCGGTGGTGAAGAACGGGATCGTCGCCTCGTTGTCGGTAGAGTTCTGGCCGACGAGGCCGAAATAGCCGACCTCGCCCTCCTGGTTGAGGCGAACCCCGCGCAGGCCTGCGGCGACGGCCCGGTCTTCCGCGTCGGAGAAGGGCTCGGGATCGAACACCGCGAACTCGATCTTGCCGCGCGAGATGTCCCGGTACTGCTGCAAGAGGTTGCGCACCCGGTCGAAGTAGCGCTCGTAGGGGTTCGCTGCTTCGCCGAGGCGCTTGTTGTAATAGAGCTTGAGGCTGATCGGCTCGTCGAGGCCGCGCACGATCTCGCGCGTGCCCTTCGACATGGTGAAGACGCGCTGCTCAGTGACGTCGGCCTTCACGTTGCGCATCACGTTGCCGGCGAGCAGGTTCACGGACAGCAGCAGCACGAAGCCGAGCCCGATCGAGCCCCACGCAAGCGCGCTGCGCGAAAGCCCGGAGACGGACTTGGTCAGGCTCGCGAAGGCCTGCCCGATGCTCTTGAAGAACGTGTCGATGACGGAATTCATGGCGGCTCCTTCAGTCGGCTTTCTTCAGCTCGACGAGAACCCTGTTCGCGAAGAGCGCGAACACGATCAGCGAGGCGTAGAACACGAGGCTCGAGAGATCGATCACGCCCTTGGTGATGCGATCGAAGTGCGTGAGGAAGCTGAGCGAGGCCACGGCGGACGTGACGAAGCCCGGGATGTAATTGCGCACGTAGTTGAGGACGAGGTCGAGGCCCGCCATCACCAGGAGGAAGCACAGCGTCGCCGCCACGATGAAGGCGATCACCTGGTTGCGCGTCGCCGCCGACACGGCCGAGCCGATGGCCAGGAAAGCCCCCGCCATCAGGAACGAGCCGATGTAGCTGACGAAGATCACGCCGTTATCGGGCGCGCCGAGAACGTTCACCGTGATCCACATCGGCAGCGTGAGCAGCAGCGCGACGCCGAGGAAGGCCCACGCGGCGAGGAACTTGCCGAGGATCGCTTCCCACGGCGAGATCGGCAGCGTCATCAGGAGTTCGATGGTGCCGGCCTTGCGCTCTTCCGCCCACAGCCGCATGGCGACGGCCGGCACGAGGAAGAGATAAAGCCAGGTGTGATACTGGAAGAACGGGTTGAGGTCGGCGATGCCGCGGTCGAAGAAGCCGCCGAGCCTGAACGTGAAGGCGCCTGTGAGCGCCACGAAGATGGTCAGGAACACGGCCGCGAGCGGCGTCGCGAAGTAGGCCTTGAACTCGCGCTTGGCGATGACCCAGGTGTTGCGCGCGATCTCAGGCATGGGCGGCCTCATCCGAAGTGGTGATCTGGCGGAAGACCTCGTCGAGATTGCCGCGTTCCGCGTAGATCTCCTCGACGTCGACGGCGTGTTGGCGGAGAAGCTGCGCGACATCGTGCGGCTGCAAGGCGCCGGTCTTTGGCACGAGCCGCACGCGCACGTGCCCGTTGGCCTGGCCCACGGTGTCGATGCGAGACAAACCCGGCAACGCGCCGAGGGCGCTGCGCAGCGCTTGGACCCGATCACCGGGCACGCTGATCGCGACGGCGCCATGCGAGGGCAGGCGGCGCATCAGGTCTTCGGCCGTGCCGTCGGCAACGATGCGCCCCTTGTTGATGATGATGGCGCGCGAGCACACCGCTTCCACTTCTTCCAGGATGTGCGTCGAGACGATGATCGCCTTGTTCGCCGCCATCTCGGAGATGAGCTGGCGCACGTGGTGCTTCTGGTTGGGATCGAGGCCGTCGGTCGGCTCGTCCATCACCAGCACTTGCGGGTCGTGCAGGATCGCCTGGGCCATGGCGACGCGCCGCTTGTAGCCCTTCGACAGCGTCTCGATGCGCTGGCCGAGCACCGAGCCGATCTCCGTCTTCTCGACGGCAGCGCCAACGCGCTTCATGGCTTCGCCGGCTTCGAAGCCGCGGATCTCGGCGATGAAGTTCAGGAAATCGCCGGCGGTCATTTCGCCGTAGGAGGGGGCACCTTCGGGCAGATAGCCGAGCTTGCCCTTGGCCGCCTTGGGGTTGTCGAACATGTCGATACCGGCGATGCGCACCGTGCCGGCGTCCGGCTCGAGGAAGCCGGTGATCATTTTCATGGTCGTCGACTTGCCGGCGCCGTTGGGACCGAGAAAGCCCAGCACCTCACCCTTCTGGACGGTCAGCGAGATCCCGTTCACCGCGGCGATCGAGCCGAACCGCTTCTTGAGGCCCGAGGCCTCGATCAGCACGGCCATGCGTCATCCTCCGATCCGCTCGTGAGCGTGTTTTGGGGCCATCCCCAGCCTCTTGCGGGCTCCTGCGAGCCGCGCGAGGAACCACTGATTTGAGGCGGTTTTTCAGGCTCCGCGGGCCTAGATAAGTGGGTTGCTGGCAGTGTCAAGTGTAGAGCGCCAAGGGCGCTTAGCACCTTGGACGGATTTCGTTGCCTTCATCCTGCCGCAGACGGCGTCTCGGGCACTGCCGCGCGCGTCGATTGCCGGTTTTCCCGTCCCGCCAGATAATCTTCTGAGCGCATCTCGATGAGCCGCGAGGCCGTGCGCTCGAACAGGAAGCTCACGTCGCCCGGCGGATAAAGATGGTCAGGCTCCGCGGCGGCCGAGGCAACGAGCCCGACCTTGTTGTCGTAGAGCGTGTCGATCAGGTTCACGAACCGCCGCGCCTCGTTGCGCTGGGCCGGGCGCAGGACGGGAATGTCGTCGATCATCAGCGTGTGGAAGGCATGCGCGAGGGCCAGGAAGTCGTTGGCGCCGAGCGGCTTCTCGCACAGGTCCGCGAACGCGAAGCGGGCCACGCCCATGGCGGCCCTGGGCGCCACGACCTTCCGGCCCAGCACCTCGATCTCCAGCGATCCGGGGTTCTTGACACCCGTCAGGCTCATCCAGACCTTGTCCATCTCGGCCCGAGCCTGTGGCCCGAGCGGCGAGAAATAGAGCGGCCGGCCGGCCAGCTTCTCCAGGCGGAAGTCCTTGGCGGCCTTCAATTCTTCCACGTCGAGGTGCTGCTCGATGAGATCAATGAAAGGCAGGAACAGCGCCCGGTTGAGACCGTCCTTGTAGAGGCCCGAGGGCGGCACGTTGGAGGTGGCCACGATCACGACGTCCGCTTCGAGCATGCCCTTGAAGAGCCGCCCCAGGATCATGGCGTCCGCGATGTCGGTGACATGCAACTCGTCGAAGCAGAGGAGGCGGGCCTCCTTTGCCAGCGCCGCCGCGACCGTCGGCAGCGGGTCTCCACCCACGGTTTTGCGCGCCACCCCGATCCGTTGATGCACCTCGCCCATGAACTCGTGGAAATGCAGCCGCCGCTTGGGCTGGAACTCGGTTTGCGAGAAGAAGAGGTCCATCAGCATGGTCTTCCCGCGCCCGACAGGCCCATGAACGTAAAGACCTTTCGGAGGTGCCGTGGGCTTGCGGAAAAGGCCCGTGAGGCCGGAGCCGCGTGGCCGCCAGTCCTTGAGCGCCTCGATCAGGGCCTCGAGCCGCGCCGCGATCCGGGCCTGTGCCGGATCGGCCTCGATCAAGCCCGATGCCGCGCGTGAGTGGTATACGTTGAGAAGGGACATCCGGAGGTTTCGGCTACAGGGGTGGGAGGGGGCGGTCAAGACCGGGACGGCAGGTCGTTAACGCGCTGCATGCAGCCGTCCGTACAAGGGGTTCAGGCGCAAAGCGTTTCACTCTTCGAAACACTCGTTCAATCTTACTGCACTGCAGCAGAGTTGCCCAGTGCGCGAGCACAGGTTGCGCGTCCCGTGGTCGCATGTGGCGGCGCAGCATCTCCATTATTTCATTGATGTGTCACGATTTTTGCAGATCTTCTTGCCGCCATCATTGGGCATATTGTGCGTCGCAGCGGAGCCACCAATTAAGAAGGCAAGCGGCTCACCCTGAACGTCGCGCAAGCGGAGACATTGGTACATGAGCGAACAGACCACGAGCGAGGGGATGTATCGGCGCCTTTGGCCGAGCGAAACGGACAAGTTCCGTGACCACCTCCTGAGGCTGGACAAGGACAGCCGCCGCATGCGCTTCGCGCACGCCGTCGCCGACGCGTTCATCGACGACTACGCCAGCCGCATGACCGACTACGGCTCGGTGGTCTACGGCTACGTTCTGGATGGCAAGGTCCGCGCCGCGGCCGAACTGCGCCGCCTGGGCGATGGCTGGGGCGAAGAGGCCGAGGCGGCCTTCTCCGTCGAGCGCGCCTTCCAGGATCACGGCATCGGCTCGGAGCTGATGGGTCGCGTCGTTCGCGCCGCCCGCAACCGCAGCATCCGCAGGCTCTACATGAGCTGCCTCGCCGAGAACTCGAAGATGCAGGCGATCGCCCGCAAGCACGAGGCCGACCTGCGCTTCGAATACGGCGAGGTGATCGGCGAGATCGTGCCGCAGACGCCCGACTACTTCTCGATCATGGCCGAAGCCGCGGAGGACCGCATGGGCTTCATGATCGCCGTCCTCGATCTGCAGAGCCGCCTCGTCCGCGCAGCCTGATCCACGTCGGCTTTCTCGTCCGGCGCGCCGCCCGATCCCTTCGGCTCCTCCCGGTTTTCCCAGGGGGAGCCGAACTTGCTTCCAACACATTGAACGTGCACAAACATGCCCGTTCTGAATGCTGGGGCAGGGACGCATGGCAGTCGCAGGGATCGCGGGGGAAAGCGCCCACGTCGCAGGTAGGGCAGCTTCGCCGCCGGCGAACGCCGCCACCTACACGCCCGCTGCCGGCATCGCCATCGATCCCCATTCCGGTGGTGGCGTCACCACGCGCCGCGAAAAGTTTCTTCCAGTCACGCGGGCCGCGCTCCTCAAGCGCCTGAGCGCCCCCGCCAACTGGCCGGCCGGCGAAGCCGCCCACGTCCTGCGCTTCATGCGCTACCTCGATTTCTGGCGCCGGCACGACTACACCGCGCGCCTCCTCGACCTGGAGCAGGCTTACGACGCCTTCGCCCCCGACAGCGATCTCAAGGTCACCCGCACCTATACGCCGGCCGAACGCGAGATCCTGAAGAAACGCGTCGTCGGGCAGATGGCGCAGTTGCTCGAGCAGGGCAACTTCACGCGCGTCGACCCCAAGGACGTGCACCTGATCCTGACGGAAGACAGCCACTACGGCCTCGACCTCCAGGTCGACCTCGACGCCTTCGAGGAGGCCCTGATCTACTTCCGCGGCGCCACCACGATCACGGAGCGCCGGCGCGATATCAAGCGCGCCTACATGGGCTGGAAGGAGGTGCAGGTGCCCGTCTTCCAGCGCCTGTTCCTGCTCTTCAAGCTGAAGCCCTTCGACGAGCGCGTGAAGGAAGTCGCGCTCAAGCACGGCCTGACCATCCGCCAGGCTGAAAAGGCCGTGCGCCGCGCGCGCGCCTTGCTGCCGAAGACGGTGACCAGCGACCATATCTACATGAAGCTCTTCAAGAACATCCCGCGCAGCGACGTGGAGATGATCTTCCCCAACACGCGCGTGCGCTTCCGCCGCTGGGACAAGATCCGCTTCGGCGTATCGGCGGGCGGCGGCGTCGGCATAGGCATCTTCGGCACCGCAACCAAGATCGCGGTGATGTCGAACCCCGTCACCCTTCTGACTGCCATCGGCGCGCTGGGCGGCGTGGTGCTGCGCCAGGTCACGAACTTCTTCGCCCAGCGCAACCGCTACATGGTCGTCATGGCGCAGAACCTCTACTTCCATTCCATGGCGGACAACCGGGGCGTCATCACGCTGCTGGGCTCTCGCGCGGCGGAAGAGGACATCAAGGAAGAGATCCTTCTCTATGCCGCGCTTGCCCAGGGCCGCATGCGGGCGAGCGACATCGGCGAGATCGATGCCAAAATCGAGCGATGGCTGAAGGAGACCTTCGCCATCGACGTCGACTTCGACGTCTCGGATGCGCTGGGCCGACTCAAGGCCGAAGGCATCGTGCGCGAAACCGACGATGGTTGGCTCGAGACGTTGCCGCCGGAAGCTGCCGCGCGCCACATCGACATGTTGTGGGACCGCGCGCTCGACGACCTCAGCGACACCATCAACGACGAGGGCACCGAGACGGCCCCGCAGGAATCCGAGCCCGCAGCCCTTTGACGCCTCCCCGCTTTGATGGCATTCGGGATGCAAATCCGATCCCAGTGTCCGTGGCCCGAGGCATCCATGTTCCAGACCTATGACGCACCGCAGGCGAGCGGCTGCAACAGCGAAGGCGTGCGCCGTCTGCGCACCCTGATGGCCGCGGCCCGCGTCGATGCGTTTCTCGTGCCCCGCGCCGACGAGCACCAGGGCGAATACGTCCCCGAGTATGCCGAGCGTCTCGCCTGGCTGACGGGCTTCACGGGCTCGGCCGGCATCGCCGTGGTGGCGAAGGCCGATGCCGCCCTGTTCGTCGACGGCCGATACGTCGTCCAGGCGCCGCGCCAGGTCGACACCAAGGAGTTCGAGATCCTTCTCGTGCCGGGCGCCAAGCTCGAGGAGTGGCTTGGCAACAAGCTCAAATCCGGCGCCGTCGTCGGCTTCGACCCGAAGCTCCATACCGAAACGATGGCCGAGGAACTGCGCAAGCAGCTGAACCCCAAGGGCATCAAGCTGAAGCCGCTCGCGACGAACCTGCTCGACAAAGCCTGGGGCAAGGCGCGCCCTGCCGCGCCCAGAGGCGCAGTTGTGCCCCATCCCTTGAAGTACGCCGGCAAATCCGCGGAGACGAAGATCACCGAGCTGCAGGCGACCTTGAAAAAGGACGAAGCCGACGCGGTGATCCTGACGCTGCCGGATTCGATCGCCTGGCTGTTCAACATTCGCGGCTCCGACGTCGCCCACAATCCCGTTCCGCTCGCCTTCGCCATTGTGCCCGTCACGGGCAAACCGGAGCTGTTCATCGATGCGGCGAAGATAGGCCCCGATGCCAAGCAGCACCTGTCGCCGCTCGCGAAGCTCTCATCGCCCGCGGAATTGGCCAAGCGCCTCGCCACTCTGAAAACGCAAGGCAAGCGCGTCCGTCTCGATCCCAACACGGCGGCCACCTGGTTCTTCCGCAAGCTGGCTGGCGGCAAGGCCAAGATCGTGCGCGGTGCCGATCCGTGCATCCTGCCCAAGGCCTGCAAGAACGCCGCGGAAATCAAGGGCTCGCGCGCGGCCCACAAGCGCGACGGCGCGGCCGTCGTGCGCTTCCTCGCTTGGCTCGATCGCGAGACGGCATCGGGCGGCGTCGATGAGATCTCCGCCTCGCGGCGCCTCGAGGACATGCGCGCCGAGACCCAGGCGCTCAAGGAGATCAGTTTCGATACGATTTCAGGATCGGGCCCCAACGGCGCCATCGTCCACTACCGCGTGACGACGGCGACCAACCGCAAGCTCAAGTCGGGCGAACTGTTCCTGCTCGATTCCGGTGCGCAGTACGTCGACGGCACGACGGACATCACGCGCACCATCGCCATCGGCAAGCCGACGCGTGAGATGCAGGAGCGCTTCACCCTCGTCCTCAAGGGCCATATCGCCATCGCCACGGCGCTCTTCCCGAAGGGCACGCGCGGCATCGACCTCGACCCGTTCGCACGCCGCGCGCTGTGGGAGGCAGGCCTCGATTACGACCACGGCACAGGGCATGGCGTCGGCAGCTATCTGTCGGTACACGAAGGCCCGCAGAGCATTTCGAGGCGCGGCATGGTCGCCCTCGAGCCCGGCATGATCATTTCCAACGAGCCCGGCTACTACAAGGAAGGCGCCTACGGCATTCGTCTGGAAAACCTCGTGCTCGTGAAGGAGCCCGAGCGGCCCGCGGGCGGCGACCGCGATGTCATGAGCTTCGAGACGTTGACGCTTGTGCCTTTCGACCGCCGCCTCGTGGCAGCGGCACTCCTGTCCGCCGGCGAGCGCGACTGGCTCAATGCCTATCACGCCCGCGTCGCCGAGGTGATCGGCCCCGAGCTCTCCCCGCAGGACCGCGCCTGGCTGACTGCCGCGACGCAGCCGATTTGATGGGGTGCGCCGCCGCGTGCGCTGCACCATTGCGTCTGCGGAGTACTTTCACTTTGCCGTGAGACACGGCTGGCCGCGGCCGACGGAAGTGGACCGCCCATTCGGCAGCGGCATAAGCTCAGCTCGCGACGCACGCGCATGATCGCGTCGCGCTTCTCCAACAGTCACATGAGGACGCAATGACCCTTCGCCCTCTTTCGTCGCTCGCTGCAGCGACCGCGGTTGCATTCCTGTTTCACACCAGCGTCGTACTCGCCGATGGTGACAAACCTCAGTTGCCGAAGCCCGAGCCGAAGCCCAAGACCTCGGGTGAGCAGTCCGGTATTCAATCTCGCGACGAGCAGATTTACAGCCTCGGCTACTGGCAGGCGAAGGGCGGCGCTTACACCGAGGCCATTCAGACGCTGCAGACGGCATCCAATCCTTCGGACCCGCGCATCATGACCATGATGGGCTTCGCCCTGCGCAAGCTCGGTCGGATGGATGAAGCCATGGGCTACTACGCCAAGGTTCTCGCGGCCGATCCTGCGCGGACGACGACGCGCCAGTATCTCGGCGAAGCGTTCCTGCAGTTGCGCCAGCCGGAAAAGGCCAAGGAGCAGTTGGCCGAGATCGCCAGGTATTGCGGGCAGGCCTGCGAGGACTATCAGCTTCTCTCCCAGGCGATCGCGCAATTCGAAAAGACCGCGGGCTGACCGCTTCTGTCAGCGAGGATTGGCTGGGGCCCGTTCGCCGTCGCGCGGACGGGCGACCGTCTTGTCGCTCGATAGCGTCAGGAGAAAAGCCGTCAGGTTCGCGATTTCCTCCTGCGTCAATCGAAGATCGCGCTTGATGTGCGGCGAAAGCGACGCGCGCTTCGTGAGGCGCTCGGAATAGTGCTGCAGAACGCTTGTCAAAGTCGGCAATGAGCCGTCGTGCATGTAGGGCGCGGAGTGCGCCAGTTCTCGCAAAGTGGGCGTCTTGAACGCGCGCAGGCCTTTCGTGCCGCCGGGGACCGCACCTTGCCCCGGATCGTCGCTGGGAAGGCCGATGTCGTGGAAGCGTTCGTCCGTGAAGCGCCACCCGACGTGACAGAGCACGCAGCCCCCGCGGCCCGTGAAGACCCTGAAGCCCTTGAGTTCGTCCTCGCGCAAGGCCGCTTCGTCCCCGTCCACCCACGCGTCGAACCTCGTCCTCGGCGAGACCAGCGACCGGACGTAGTCGGCGAGCGCCCGGACGGTCGTGTCTTTTGAGAGCGTGGAAGCCTCGCCCGGATAGGCCGCCCGGAACGCCGCCACCATGTCCGCATCGGCACTGAGGCGTCGCAGCACGGTCGGCCAGTCGCCGGCCATCTCGGCAGCATTCTCGATGGGCTGTGAGATCTGCTCCTCGAGTGAGGCGGCACGGCCGTCCCAGAAGTATCGCTTTCCCCAGGCGAGGTTCCACAGCGTGGGCGTGTTGCGCTGGAGCGGCACGTTACTCAAGGAGAGCGCGCGCCGGCGCCCGTCGCTATACCCGCGCTCCGCCTGATGGCACGTCGCGCAGGACCTGTTGCCGGCCCCCGACAGTCTTTTATCGGCGAAGAGCCGCGCGCCGAGCGCGACCGAGGCCTGCGTGCCGGATGTCGCCTGAGCCGTCGGCAGGTCGCGCTGGAACAGTCTGCGCCAGGCTTGGTCGAGATTGGCCTCCTCGGCCGCGGCGCTGAACCCGGCGAGGATCGCGAGCCCGAACACGAACGGCGTCATGCTCCTCATACGGATGGCTCCCCGGTCGCGAGTACGGCCGGCCGGGACATACCGGCCGACGGGGGAATGATAGGTCCGTTGCAAGGACGGGTGAAGCGGCGCGCCGCCTACCCTAGGCCCCAGAGGCTTTAGGGTTTCGCAAAACAAATTTCGGAAATTGCACGGCGTTTCCGGCCCGGAGCGGCGGCGTTGCCCTTTCCTTGCCACAGCCGATTGGGCAGGATGCGCGTCCTGAATGGCCCCCGCCGGAGGCACCTCGATGCTGGCTCCCCGCATGTTTTTCGCAGCCGCCGTCTGGCTTGCCGCCGCGCATGGCGCGTGCGCCCAGTCGAACACGGGCACGCCGCCGACCGGCGCCCCGGGCGTCGTCACCGGCGGCTCGGACAACGTGAGCATCGGCAACTTGCCGGCCGCCCGCGACGGCGACCGCACGACGGAAGGCACCACCGTGACGGGCACCTCCCCCAACGTCTACATCAACGGCCGGCCCGCCGTAACGACGGGCGACAGCACCGGCTGCGGCGGTATCGTCGTGGGCGGCGGGGGCGGCGTCTTCATCAACGGCAAGCCGGCCGGCCGCACGGGCGACATCACCACCGGCTGCGGGTCGAAGTAGTTCCACGATGCATCGCTTTTTCCGCGCTTCGCTTTCGCTGCTGAAGCCGCTTGTCCTCGCCGCGACCATCGCCGCCCTCGGCCCCGTC
The DNA here is from genome assembly GCA_003963125.1 of Hyphomicrobiales bacterium. GTDB lineage: Bacteria > Pseudomonadota > Alphaproteobacteria > Rhizobiales > Hyphomicrobiaceae > AWTP1-13. The sequence goes on along the minus strand of RXJK01000035.1, from coordinate 15,107 downwards.
GCGGCCCAGGCCCAGGCACCGCAACAGTCCCAGCAACTTCAGGACCTGCGCGAGCGCGCCCGCGCCTACTATCAGGCCCGCGACTATCGCGAGGCGCTGGCCTTCTATCAGCGCGCGCTGGAGCGCGTGATTGCCGAATTCGGCCCCGAGCACGAGCAGACCGCGATCACCTATTACTCGCTCGGGCTCGTCGCCGAAGCCGCGGGCGATCTCGTCGCGGCCGAGCGCTATCATCGCCAGTCCGTCGCCATCCGCGTGAAGGTCTATGGGCCGGATAGCCCAGGGGTCGCGATGGCGCTGGAGGCGCTGGGTCAGGTGCTCGTGAAGGTGGGCCGCCTCGACGATGCCGAGCCGCTCTTCCATCGCTCGCTCAAGATCCGCCAGGACCTGATCGGCGCGCAGCACGCGTTTTCGGCTGCCGGCCACGCGAACCTCGGTGACGTGGCGCTCGCCCGCGGCAACTGGAGCGAGGCACTCGCCTCCTATCGCCAGGCGACGCGTCTCATCACCGGGCAGGACGCCTCGACCACGGTCGTCAAGGCGCTGCTCGAAGACGAGATCAAGCGCTACCGGGAAAGCTTC
>RXJK01000035.1:13564-14475 GCA_003963125.1 Hyphomicrobiales bacterium | reverse complement strand
GCGCCAGGCCGTGTTCGAGGAGACGTTCGCGGCGGCCCAGCAGGCCTGGAACACGCAAGCCGCTTCCGCGCTCGCCAAGATGACGGCGCGGCTGGGTGCCGGCGAAACCGCACTCGGCCGCCGCATCCGCACCATCCAGGATCTCGCCGACCGCTCGCTGGCATTGAATCGGGAGTCCATGCAGCTTCTCGCCGACTGGAGCGCCGTGCAGCGCGCCAATCCGCAGTTCATGGCGCTGCAGGACGAGTTCCGCGCCGCGAGCCTGACGCGGGCGCGTGACCAGGCACCTCAGATCAAGCGCCAGACCGAACTCGTACAGGAATTGCAGGCCATCCTCGCCCGCTGCCCGCCGGGCGGCCAGCGCAGCGCCGCCTGCAGCGCCGATGATGCGCGCCGCGAAGCCATCACCGCCGAAATCGGCCGGCTCTCGCAGCAGACCTCCGCCGGCTCCGGCGAGATCATGGCCATCCACGCGCGCATGGAAGCGGCGGAAAAGCAGTTGCCGGGCTACCCCGAATTCCAGGCTCGCCTCACCTCCGTCAACGCCGAGCAGCAGAAGGCGGAGCGCGAGGTGCGCGACGCGCGCGCGCAGGTCCTGCGCGCGTTCCCGGAGTACGCCGAACTGTCCGATCCGCGGCCGCTGACGCGCCAGCAGGTGCAGCAGCTCCTGCGCCCCGACGAAGTTCTCGCCGCCATTCTCGTCGGCACGCGCAAGTCGTTCGTCTGGATGCTGACGCGTGAACGCGCCGAATGGGCCATGATCGACATCGGCGCGGACGAACTCGCCCGCGAAGTCTCCGCACTCCGTTTGGGCCTCGACCCCCAAGCCCAGCAGGATGCCGAGGGCGCAGAAGGCAGCAGGGCCGGCATCGTCTCCAGTTTCGATCTCAACCGCGCGCACGCGCTCTACC
>RXJK01000035.1:0-13514 GCA_003963125.1 Hyphomicrobiales bacterium | reverse complement strand
TCGGGTCCGTGGCGGGCGTGCTGGCGGACAAGAAGCATCTGATCGTCGTCCCGACCGGCGCGCTGACGAGCCTTCCATTCCAGGTGCTGGTGACGGCGCCCCCCCAAGCTGCGGCCACGACCGCCGAGGCCATGCGCCGGGCCCGCTGGCTGATCTCGACCCACGCGATCAGCGTGCTGCCGTCCGTCCCGTCGCTGGGCGCCTTGCGCAAGGTGACCGGCGGCAGCGCCGCGGGCCGCCCGTTCTTCGGCATGGGAGACCCTGTCCTGCAGGGCCCTGATCCGGCAGACAAGCAGCGCGGCATCAAGCGGCGCGCGGGCCCGCCGTCGCGCTACTATCGCAACGGTCTCGCCGATACCCGGGCCGTGCGCGAGCTGCAACCGCTGCCGGACACGGCCGACGAACTGCTCGCCATCGGCAAGGTCTTGGGCGCCAAGAAGGAAGACATCAATCTGCGCGAGGCCGCGTCCGAAGCCCGCCTGAAGGCGGCCCCGCTGACGAGCTATCGCGTCATCCAGTTCGCAACGCACGGCCTGGTTGCCGGCGACCTGTCTGGGCTGGCGGAACCGGCCCTTGTCCTCACCCCGCCCGAAGTCCCCTCCGAACTCGACGATGGCCTGCTGACGGCATCGGAAATCGCCGCCCTGAAGCTCGATGCCGATTGGGTCGTACTGTCCGCCTGCAACACGGCCGCCGGTGAAGGCGAGGGCGCCGAAGCGCTCTCGGGGTTGGCGCGCGCCTTCTTCTACGCCGGAGCCCGCACATTGCTCGTGTCGCACTGGGCGGTCTACTCGACGGCCGCGACGGAGCTGACCACCGGCACCTTCTCGCGCATCGCCAAGTCGCCCCGCATCGGCCGCGCCGAGGCCTTCCGGCAGTCCATGTTGCGCCTCATCGCCGACGGCAAGCCGCCGGCCTACTGGGCGCCGTTCGTCGTCGTCGGCGAAGGCGCGCCCCTCGGCAAATAAAGGGTTCCGTCCCCTGCTGATTGCCAGAGGCGGCGCCCGCGGGTAAAAGGCCGCCCCATGCCCAAAGCCAAGATTTCCGTCAGCCGCGGCGAGAAGCCCGGCACGCCGCAGCGAGCCGCCCCCAAGGCGCGCCGGACCGCCGCTACGAAGGCAGCTCCCCGCGTCGGCATCGTTTCGCTAGGCTGCCCCAAGGCGCTCGTCGACAGCGAGCGCATCATCACCAAGCTGCGCAGCGAGGGCTACGAGCTATCGCCCGACTACGCCGGCGCCGACGTCGTCGTCGTCAACACCTGCGGCTTCCTCGATAGCGCCAAGGCCGAGAGCCTCGAGGCCATCGGCGAGGCAATGGCGGAGAACGGCCGCGTCGTCGTCACGGGCTGCATGGGCGTCGAGAAGGATACGATCCTCAAGGCGCACCCGGGCGTTCTCGCCGTCACCGGACCGCACCAGTACGAGCAGGTCGTCGCCGCCGTGCACGAAGCGGTGCCGCCCCTGCACGATCCCTTCGTCGATCTCGTGCCGCCGGAGGGCCTGCGCCTCACGCCGCGCCACTACGCCTATCTGAAGATCTCCGAGGGCTGCAACAATACCTGCAGCTTCTGCATCATCCCGAGCCTGCGCGGCCGTCTCGCGAGCCGCCCGGCGAACCAGGTCATGGCCGAGGCCGAGCGGCTGGTGAAGGCGGGCGTGAAGGAACTGCTCGTCATCAGCCAGGACACGAGCGCCTATGGCCTCGACCTCAAGTACGCGACGAGCCCCTGGCAGGGTGAGCCCCTGAAGGCGCGCTTCCTCGACCTGTCGCGCGCGCTGGGCACCCTGGGCGCGTGGGTCCGCCTGCACTACGTTTATCCCTATCCGCACGTCGACGAGGTGATCCCGCTGATGGCGGAAGGCAAGATCCTTCCCTACCTCGACATCCCGTTCCAGCACGCCTCGCCGAAGGTCTTGAAGGCCATGCGCCGGCCGGGCCATCAGGCCGACACGCTGGAGCGGCTGGCCGCCTGGCGCAAGGTGTGCCCGGATCTCGCGGTGCGCTCCACCTTCATCGTCGGCTTCCCCGGCGAGACCGAGGCCGACTTCCAGCTCCTCCTCGATTGGCTTAAGGAAGCCAAGCTCTCCCGCGTCGGCTGCTTCAAGTACGAGCCCGTGGAGGGTGCGCCCGCCAATGCCCTGGACGGCATCGTCCCGGACGCCGTCAAGGAAGAGCGCTGGCACCGCTTCATGGCGATCCAGAAGGAGGTCAGCGCCGGGCTGATGGCCGCCAAGGTCGGCCGGATCATCGACGTCATCGTCGACGAGACTGACGAAGAGGGCGCCATCGGCCGCTCGCAATGGGACGCGCCCGAGATCGACGGCTCGGTGTTCCTCAACGGCGCCACGACGCTGAAGCCCGGCGACATCGTCAAGGCGAAGGTCGTCCAGGCCGACGACTACGACATGTGGGCCGAGCCGATCGCGGGCCAGGCTGGTTAATGGCTCAAACGCATTCCGTCAGGATCCGCTAACCTCATTTGAACGAAGACTTTCAGGGAACGGCCTCGCTGAATTAGGCTTTCCATCAGCGGGGGCATTGCATGCGTCGAGCCCAGGAAAGCCGATGGCGGTTGTCGTAGCGTTTCTCAGTCAGAAAGGCGGCGTCGGTAAATCGACGTTGGCGCGCTCCCTTGGCGTCGTCGCCGCGCGGCTGGGGCTCAAGGTCCTGCTCGCCGATCTCGACCCGCAGCAGCGCACCTTGATGCGCTGGCTCAAGACACGCGCGGACCTCAAGCTCGAAACGCCGCTGAAGGTCCAGGCCTTCGATACGCCGGCCGCCGCTCTCGACGAGGGCGAGGGGGCAGACCTCATAATTCTCGACCTGCCGGGCCAGATCTCGAACGTGGCAACGTCCGTCGCCCGCAATGCGGATCTCGTTGTGCAGCCGACGAGCCCGAGCGTGGACGACCTGCATCCCGCTGTCCTCGTCTTCCAGGCGCTGGAGCGCGTCGGCATGGGGCGCGACAAGCTCGCCTTCGCCTTGTGCCGCGTGCTGGGCGAGAAGGAAGCCGATGCCACGCGCGATTACCTCACGCGGCACGGCTATGGCGTACTCCGCGGCGGCATCAACGAGCGGCTCGGGTATCGCGACGCGCTCAACCTCGGCCGCACGCTCGTCGAATGCAAGCAGGCGAACCTCAACAACGCCGCGCAGGTCCCGCTGCTCGATATCCTCGAGCGCGCCCTTTCCCGCCGTCTGTCCGACAGCAAGTCCGAAGCCAAGCCGCAGCCCGCCGCAGCGGTGAAAACCTGACGGCGGGTCGACCTCAGCTCCGGCGCTCGGCGGCCGGGCGTCCGACGCTGTGATAGGAGAAGCCGCGGTCCATCATGTCGGCGGGGCGGTAGATGTTGCGCAGGTCGACGAGGACGGGCGTCTTCAGCAGCGACTTGATGCGCGCGAGGTCGAGGGACTTGAACATGTCCCACTCCGTCAGGATCACCAGCACGTCGGCGCCTTCGGCGCAGCTGTAGGCGTCGTTGGCGTAGTCCACGTTGCTGAGGATGGTGCGCGCCTGCTCCATGCCTTCCGGGTCGTAGGCCCGCACCTTGGCGCCCGCGTCCTGCAGGGCGGCGATCACGGTGATGGCGGGAGATTCCCGCATGTCGTCGGTGTTCGACTTGAAGGTCAGCCCGAGGATGGCGACGGTCTTGCCGCGGATCGAGCCGCCGCAGGCCGCGCTGATCTTGCGCGCCATGGACCGCTTGCGATGGTCGTTGATGGAGATGATGGTCTCGATCGAGCGGATCGGCGTGCCGTAGTCCACGCCCGCCTTCAAGAGCGCCAGAAGATCCTTCGGGAAGCACGAACCGCCGTAGCCGGGCCCCGGCTGCAGGAAGTTCGGCCCGATGCGGTTGTCGAGGCCGATGCCGCGGGCGACTTCCTGCACGTCGGCGCCGGCCTGCTCGCACAGGTCCGCGATTTCGTTGATGAAGGTGATCTTGGTGGCGAGGAACGCGTTCGCCGCATACTTGATGAGTTCCGCTCCGCGCCGCTCCGTGTAGAGGATCGGCGTGCGCTGGTCCTCGAACGGCCGGTAGAGTTCCGCCATCACGCTGCGCGCGCGGGCATCGGTGGTGCCGACGACGATCCGGTCGGGCTTCATGAAGTCCTGGATCGCCGCGCCCTCGCGCAGGAATTCGGGGTTCGAGACCACGGCGACCTTCGCGGCCGGGTTCGTGTCCGCGATGATGCGCGAGACCTCGTCGCCGGTCCCCACGGGCACGGTCGACTTGGTCACGACGACCTTCTCGCCGTCCACCGCCTGCGCGATCTCGCGCGCGGCCTGGAACACGTAGGTGAGGTCGGCGTGCCCGTCGGATTTGCGCGCCGGCGTGCCGACGGCGATGAACACGGCATCCGCCGCCTTGACCGCCTTCGCCGTGTCGGTGGTGAAGGAGAGCCGCCCGGCCTTGGCATTAAGCTCGACGAGTTCGGCAAGGCCCGGCTCGAAGATCGGCATCTCGCCCTTGTTCAGCCCATCGATCTTGCGGGCATCCTTGTCGACGCAAACGACGGTATGGCCGAAATTGGCAAAGCACGCTCCGGACACGAGCCCGACATAGCCGGCTCCGATCATCGCCACGCGCATCTGCGTCCCCCTGGAAATCAGTCTGTTACGGGGATTTCATGTCATTAAACGCCGCGCACGTCGAGTGCGCTGAAAGCGCAGCAAGGCCCGCGTCCCCGCTGAACGTGTCGCAGAACTGTCATCTGATAGACGTTACGCGCTGGCCCTTTTGCGCACGCTGCGCCGGGTCATGCGGTCGAGGCGGATGGGCTCCTCGGGCTCCGGCGGGCTCGCCTCGGGCGCATTTGCGTCGTCCGTTTGGGCATCCGCTGCCAGCCCGCCGGCGGCAGGACTCTCGCCTGCGGCAGCGCCGGGATCAGGAGTTCCACCCGACGTTTGTCGCACGTGATCTTCGGACCGCAGCAAATCTTTCGCCGCGTCCCAGTAGCCCGAGATCCGGCCGACGAGATCTTCGGGCTTCTCGAGAAGCAGGCGGTCGCCGTGCAATTTCGCCAGCGCGCGCAAATCCTTCTGCGCCGACTTAGCGTGCTGCACGAGGCTGTCGATGGCCTCTTCCGGCAGCTTGTCGCGGTTCTGGCTGACGAACGCGACGAGCACCGCGAGGTCGTGGTCCTCGCCGAGAATCTGGGAGAGCGCCTTGGCTTCCCCCGCGCGAGCCGTCATGGTTTCGGGCCACGCGCGCGACAGCAGGCTCATGTGCCGCCAATGCTGCTGCACCGCCTTGCGCCAGGCGTGAAAGTTTTCGTCGGTCGGCCGGCGGTAGGCTTCTTTGCAGGCCTGACGGTTCTTGCGATAGGACTTCTCCAGCCCCTCCCAGACATCCGTCATCGTCAGCCCGCGCAGGGTGCTGCCCGCGAAGAATTTGCGCGAGATGCCGAGCTTGCGCAGCGCCTCGCGGCGGGTTTCGGCGTCGGGCGGCGCAGTCAGGTCGTGCCCGTCCGTGATGAGCGCGATGATCTTCGCCCCGCAGTCGTCGCCGAGCGGCCCCGTCGCTTTCTCCACCCGGGCGACCGTCTGGCACATGACGAACCGGTCACGCGCACCCGCCAGCATGCGCCCCACCTGCGCGATGCGTTGCGTCTCGTTGCGATAAACCTCGGCCTCGAGGCCCGGCCTGATCAGGCGCAGCAGCGCGCGCAGGCGCTTGAGGCAGCGGCGCGCGTCGTGCACGGCCGTCGCCACGTCCTCCTCGGCGCGCAGTTTGGCTTCCACCTGCTCGATCTGTTCGAGACCGATGCGGCGCACGCCCTTGCCGAGAGGCTCGCGCAGCTTGAAACGATAGGCCATGGATCCGTCTGGTCGAATTCCGGGAAGGTGTCACCAGAGCACGCCGCCCTGTCATAATCCATGCGCGCGTGGCCGCCCGGCCAGTGCACGGGCTAAGAGACTGTCTTAGTTGCTAAATTTTGCTTAAGCGGAAGCAGCGGAATGGCGAGGCTCAGGAACAGCAGGGCCGGCAGGGGGGCCGCCAGCGGCAGCTTCATGAAGGCGAGGGCCGGCGCGGCGAGCGGCAGCGCCAGGACCGCGCAATAGAGGCCCGCCAGGCCCGCGGGCCAGGCCGTCTCGCCGTCTCGGACCGCAAACCGCGCGATCACGAGCGCGATGATGGGCATGTCGTAGGTCAGTGCATAGGGGCTCGCGACGAACGTTGCCGCGGCAACGAAGCCGAGGCGCAGCGTGGCGTCTTGCGTGCGGCGGACAGCGATCATGGCGGCCGCGACGGTCGCGACCGACACGACGGCCTGTGCGGCCATCGCCGCGTCGTGCTGAAGGCCCAGGTGCCGCAGCATCCCGTAGGGGGAGACCACCATCGTCGTGAAGAAACCGGTGAATGTCTTCAACATCGCGCCCTGCGCGGGCACGGTCGCCAGCACGAAGCTTTGCCACGGCCCCCATCCGAAAGCCGTGACCGATGCGAGCGCCACGCCCACGGCCGTTACACCTGCCCAGAAAATCACACGCCACGCGCCGAGCGCGAGAAGCGCCGGCATCGCGACGATGGCGAGATGCGGCTTCAGGCTCAGGAGCCCGCACAGCACGCCCGCGATCACGGGGCGCTCGTCGAGCAGCAGGAACGTGCCCGCAAGCAGTGCCGCGCTGAAAAAGCCGTTCTGGCCGCTGATGATGTTCGTGAAGGTCGCCGGCGCGATCAGCAGCAGCACGATCACGGCATGGCGCTGCGTCGTCGAAAGCCCGATGCCGGCGGCCCACAGCATCGCGCCGAGACCGAGCAGCGTCCAAACCGCCAGCGAGACGGCATAGGGCAATAACGCCAGCGGCACTGCGAGAAAGAAGTTCGTCGGCGGATAGGACCAGAAGTGCGGCGCCAGCGACGGGTGGAACACCCGGTGCAGCCCGTCGAGATAGCTCGTCTTGCTGAAGAGCGCCGGCCACTGCCCGTCGAGGATCAGCCGGCCGGCGCCCCACAGGTTCACGAAGTCGCGGCCGATCGCGTGATCCGTCGCGTCGAGCGGCCACTGCGCGGGCAGGTAGCCGTTGACGAGGATCGGATAGGCGATGAGCAGCGCAACGACGAGCGCGATGACGAAGATGGGGCGAGGCGCAGCGAGGGTCATGGCTCGGCAAGGGTGCAGGAGGCGAGGCCGGCCCAATCGCCGCCCCACATCCGGCACCTTAGCCCGGAAAGATTGCCGTAACCCTTCCAGCTACTTCGTCGGGTCGGTGCCGACTTGGACCTGCAGCTTGCCGAAGTTTTCACCCCGCAGCAGGCCGATGAAGGCGCGCGGGGCGTTCTCGATGCCCTGCACGATGTCTTTCTTGTACTTGATGCGGCCCGAGCGCACCCAGGCGCCCATCTGCTTCATGGCCGCCGGCCAGTGCTGGATGAAGTCGGAGACGATGAACCCGCGCATGTTCACGCGGCGCCCGACGAACAGGCCGAGCAGCCGCGGCCCCATCTCCGGCTTGTCGGCATTGTATTGCGAGATCGACCCGCACAGCGACACGCGGGCGAAGAAGTTGAGGTTCATGAACACGGCATCGCTCACCGATCCGCCGACGTTGTCGAAATAGACGTCGACACCGTCGGGGCACGCCTGCTGCAAGGCTTGCTTGAAGTCCGCGCCCTTGTAGTCGACGCAGGCGTCGAACCCGAGGTCATCCTTCACGAACGCGCACTTTTTCGCCCCGCCGGCGATGCCGACCACCCGGCAGCCGCTGATCTTGGCGATCTGGCCGACGATCTGGCCCACCGCGCCCGAGGCCGCCGAGACGACGACCGTCTCGCCGGGCCTCGGCTTGCCCACCTCAAGGAGCCCGAAGTAGGCCGTCATGCCCGGCATGCCGAGCACGCCGTTCGCGGTCGAGATCGGCGCGAGCTTCGGGTCGATCTTGCGCAGGCCCAAGCCCTGGCTGATCCCGTACTGCTGCCAGCCGAGCCGCTCCTCGACGAAGTCGCCGACCTTGAAGCCCGGGTGGTTCGAGGCCACCACCTCGCCCACGGTGCCACCCGTCATCACTTCGCCGATGCCGACCGGCGGCGCGTAGGAGGCGACGTCCCGCATGCGCCCGCGCATGTAGGGGTCGAGCGAGAGATAGATATTGCGGACGAGCACTTCCTTGGGCCCGCACTCGGGCACGGGAGCTTCCTCCACCCGGAAGTCCTCTTCCGTCGGCTCACCCGGTGGGCGGCGCACCAGCACGACACGGCGTTGGGTCTTGAGCGTCATGGGCTTCCTCGCTTGTTATCGGGTTGCCCCATCCTAGCCTGCCTCCGGGCGTTTCCGAAGGGGCAGCGCGACTAGCTTGCCACGGGCAACGGCACGCCGGTTTCGGCGAACACCTTGGCCTGGCGCGCGCGCACTTCGTCGAGGCGGAAGCCCTCGATGGTCTCGTTGAACATGGCGTAGTAGTTCAGCCGCGCGTCGAGATGCAGGAAGACGCCCCCGAGCCCGATCGCCGCCCGGTCCATGAACACGAACTCCCTGGGGACGCGCACGGGGCCTTTCTCTTTCAAGGCTTGATGCACCTTGAAGGCCTCCTTGCGCCCATACTGCCCGGGCGTCGTGCCCTCGGCGATGGTGCGGACCCGGTCGTCGAGCAGCGGCCCGTAAATGAAGTTCGCCCAGATGTTGAGGACGTCGATCAACTCGTCATTGAGGCCATTGAAGCCCCACGTCTGGTAGGCGTGCACCGTCTGCTCGCGGTTGCCGGTCTTGAGCCCGGTATAGAGGTCGATCACCCCCTGCACGAAGGTGGGCGAGAAGGTCCGGATGCAGCCGTAGTCGAGGAGGTTGATCCCCTTCGGCTCGCGCGGTTCCGTGCCCGCCCCGCCCTCCTCGATGATCGTGTAGTTGCCGAGGTGGGGGTCGCCGTGGATCACGCCGTAGTGGGAGAACGGATACCACCAAGCCTTGAACATGGCCTGGGCGATGGCGTTGCGGTGCTCCAGCGGTGAGGCCTTGTAGTCGGTCAGCTTCCGCCCCTGGCACCAGGTCATGGAGAGAAGGCGCTTCGTCGAGAGCCCCGGCACCACCTCGGGCACCCGGATCAGCGGCTCGTCCCGGAAGATCGCCCCATAGAGAGCCGCGTGCCGCGCCTCGAGTTCGTAGTCGAGTTCTTCCCTGAGACGCGCGGCGATCTCGGTCGTGATTTCGCCCGTGTCGATCGCAGGGTTCATGCGCGCGTGTAGGGCGAATACGAGTTTGAGCTGTGTCAGGTCCGCTTCGACCGCCGACTGCATGTCGGGGTACTGCAGCTTGACCGCCAGCGCACGTCCATCGAGCGCTTCCGCACGGTGCACCTGCCCCAACGAAGCGGACGCCGAGGGCTCCAGCGAAAAGGTTCGGAATTTCGTTGCCCAGTCGGGCCCGAGTTCGGCCAGCATGCGTCGGCGCACGAAGCCCGGTCCCATCGGCGGGGCTTGCGATTGCAACTGCGACAGCTCCTGCGCGTACTCGGCCGGCAACGCCTCCGGGATGGTCGCGAGAAGCTGGGCGACCTTCATGATCGGCCCCTTCAGCCCTCCGAGCGCCTGGGCCAGGGCCGCAGCGTTGGCCGTGTCGTTGCGTTCGAGCCCGAACAGGCGCTGGCTCGCCACTTTCGCCGCCACGGCTCCGACGTTCGTGCCGACGCGCACGTAGCGCGCCGCGCGCGCGGACAGGCGGTTCTTCTCGTCGTCGCTGGGATCGGGCAAGGGAGGTCTCCTTGCCCGCCATATTGGGTGAAGCGCGAGGTTCGTCCAGAGCGCAGGCACGCGCTGCTCGTGCGTTGGTCACAACACGTCTTGAACCAGGCAGACCGACTGCCGCTGCGGCATCCCGGTTGTCACAAAAACCCCTGTGAATGTGCTTTGCCGATGACGCTCGCGTCGCAAAAGCGAGCGCTTTTGTCACGGTTCAGTCGCCATTCAGGCTCCCGCGCGCATCATATTGATTCGAAGCGGTGATATGACGCCGCATGTGGCGGTGCCGCAACGCCGTTTAGCACGGCATTTGCGTTACCCTGCAACAGGCGAGCGGCCGGCCATCTCGGTATGGCGGAGCAAACGGTCGCAAGTGCGTGTCCAGCCGGCTCGGCGTTCGAGGCGGTTGGTGAAGAGGAAACCCTCCCGAGAGGGAAACTCAGATCATGAGGCGCGCGATGCAGACGTTGGACGGCCGGGACCGGGACCCGTTCATCTCGGACACCTACCGTGGCCACCAGATCGCCACGCTCCAGCACGGCGGAGCTTGGCTGGTCTACCTCGACCACATCCTTCAGAGCCGGTTGAAGTTCGCGACCGCGGAGGCCGCCATCGCGTGGCTGCGCCGGCAGGTCGAGAAGATCAGCCCGGACATGGAACCGCGCGGCCGCTGAAGCGACCGCGCCTGATGGCTCGACTTTCAGGGCCGGTCGCGCTTGGCCGGTCGAATGCTACTCGGCAGCCATGAGCGCTGCTTGCGGCGGAGCAAAGGCCTCCCGCGTGGCGTTGGGCTTCTTCACGCGGAACCACGCCGCGTAGAGCGCCGGCAGGAAGATCAGCGTCAACAGCGTCGCGACGAAGAGCCCGCCCATGATCGTGAGCGACATGGGCCCCCAGAACACGCTGCGTGCCAGCGGGATCATGCCGAGGATGGCTGCCAGCGCCGTCAGGATCACCGGCCGCGCGCGCCGCACGGTGCTCTCCACGATGGCCTCGTAGGGCGAACGGCCGGCCGCCATGTCGATGTCGATCTGGTCGACGAGGATCACGGTGTTGCGCATGATCATGCCGGCGAGCGCGATCAGTCCGAGCAGCGCCACGAACCCGAACGGCGCATTGAAGGCGAGCAGCGCGAACGAGGCCCCGATCAGCCCCAAGGGCGCCGTCGAGAACACCAGGAACAGTTTCGAGAAGTTCTGCAGCTGGATCATGAGCAGGGTCAGCATGACCAGGAACATGACCGGGAAGATCTTGAACAGCGCGACATTGGCCTTGGCGCTTTCCTCGATCGCGCCGCCCTGCTCGATGCGGTAGCCGACGGGCAGCGTCTCCACGATCGGCTTGAGCTTCGGCCAGATGGCGTTGGTCACGTCCGGCGCCTGCACGCCCTTGATGGTGTCGGAGCGCACCGTCAACACCATGTCGCGGTTGCGGCGCCACAGGATGGGCTCCTCGAACCCGTAGGAGATCTTGGCGATCTGCGAGAGCGGCACCGACTGGCCCGAGCGGGTCGGGATGGCGATGTCCTCGATCTGGTCGAGATTGAGCCGTTCGGCCCGCGTGGCGCGCGCCACCACTTCGATCAATTCCACGCCTTCCCGGTATTCGGTCACCGTGAAGCCCGAGACCAGCGTCTGCAGCGTCTGGGCAAGATCCTGCGGCGTCGTGCCGATGGCGCGCGCCCGGTCCTGGTCGACCACGAGTTCGACGCGCTTGACCTGCTCGTTCCAGTCGAGCTGCACGTCCCGCGTGCGGGGCTCGCTGCGCATGGCTTCGCGCACCTCGTAGGCGATCTCGCGCACCTTGAGGGGATCGGGGCCGGCAACGCGGAACTGTACTGGGAAGCCGACGGGCGGTCCGAAGTTGAGCTGGTCGACGCGCAGCCGCGCCTCGGGCACCGCGCCATCCTCAATCGCGGCCACGAGCCGAGCCTTCAGGCGGTCGCGGGCCGCGGCATCGGGCGTCATGATCACGAGCAGCGCGAAGTTGTCGTTGGGCAGAACGGGATTGAGTGCAAGGAAGAAGCGCGGGCTGCCCTGGCCGACGTAGGTCGTGAAGGTCTGGGCGTCCTTGTCGTCCTTGAGCAGGGCTTCGGCCTTGCGGGCCGCGGCACTCGTCGCCCCGATGCTGCTGCCCTCGGGCATGCGCACCTCGATGAACAGCTCCGGCCGCGACGAAGTCGGGAAGAACTGCTGCTGCACGAAGCCGAACGCGGCAAGCGCAGTGCCGAACAGGGCGAACGTCGCAGCCAGCACGAGCGTGCGGTGGTCGATCGACCACGTCACGAGGCGGCGCAGCCCGCGGTAGGCGCGTGAATCGTAGGCATCGTGGTGGTGGCCTTCGCCGGCCTTCGGCTTCGGCAGCAGCTTGAAGCCGAGGTAGGGCGTGAACACGACCGCCACGACCCACGAGACGATGAGGGCGAGCCCGACGACCCAGAAGATACCGCCGGCGTATTCCCCTGCCGTCGACTTGGCGAAGCCTACGGGCAGGAAGCCTGCGGCCGTGACGAGCGTACCCGTCAGCATCGGGAACGCGGTGGAGGACCACGCGAACGTGGCGGCCCGGAACCGGTCGTAACCCTCCTCCATCTTCACCACCATCATCTCGATGGCGATGATGGCGTCGTCGACGAGGAGCCCCAGCGCGATGATGAGCGACCCGAGCGTGATGCGGTCGAGGTTCATGCCCATCGCCGCCATGATCACGAACACGATGGCGAGCACCAGCGGCACCGACAGGCCGACCACGATGCCCGTCCGCCAGCCGAGCGACAGGAAGCTGACGATCAGGACGATCACCAGCGCTTCCAGGAACGAGCGCAGGAATTCGCCGACGGATTCCTCCACAACCTTCGGCTGGTCGGAGATCTGCTCGATGCTGATCCCGGTGGGGATCTCCTTCTTCGCTTCCGCGATCGCCTTCTTGAGGTTCTCGCCCAGCGCCAGCACGTTGCCGCCTTCGACCATGGCGACCGAAAGCCCCACGGCTGGCTTGCCGTTGTGGTGCACGATGAAGCGCGGCGGATCCTCGTAGCCGCGCTTCACTTCCGCGATGTCGCCGAGCCGGAACGTGCGCCCGCCCGTCTCGATGGGCACCGCCGCGATGCTGTCGACGCCCGTGAAGCTGCCCGTCACGCGCAGCGAGACCCGGTCGCTGCTCGTCTCGAAGCTGCCCGCCGGCGTCATCGTGTTCTGCTTCTGCAGGCTCTCGAAAATGGCCTGCGGCGTGATGCCGAGCGTGGCGAGCTTCTTGTAGCTGAACTCGACGAAGATGCGTTCCTTGAAGTCGCCGACGAGTTCGATCTTGGTCACGTCCGGCACGCGCAGCAGCGCTTGCCGCAGGTCTTCGGCATACCGCTTGAGGTCGGCGAGGCTTGCACCGCCGTCGCTCGTCAGCATATAGACGGCCGAGAACACGTCGCCGTATTCGTCGTTGAACACCGGCCCCACGACACCCTGCGGCAGCGTCGAGCGGATGTCGCCGATCTTCTTGCGCACCTGGTACCAGGTGTCCTTCACGTCCTGCCCGCGCGTGGAATCCTTGAGGTTGAGCTGCAGCACGGCGACGCCCGGACGCGAATACGTGCGCACGAAATCGAACGCTGGCAATTCCTGCAGTTTCTTCTCGATGGGGTTGGCGACCTGCGCCTGCATCTCGGCGGCCGTCGCACCCGGCCAGAACACCTGCATCACCATCGTCTTGATGGTGAAGGACGGGTCTTCCGCGCGTCCGAGGGAGAAGTAGGCGCGGCCACCGGCGAGCGCGAGCGCGATGATCATGAACAATACGAGGGCCGGGTGGCGCACCGCCCACGCGGATGCATTGAACCCCTGGGAC
>RXJK01000148.1 GCA_003963125.1 Hyphomicrobiales bacterium | reverse complement strand
CTCGGCGTCGTTGAGGATCTTGCGCAGCTCTGCATTAATCCGGTCGACGATCGCCGGCGGTGTTTTCGCAGGGACCATGATGCCCGTGAAGGTCGCACCATCGTAGCCCGGAAAGCCGGCCTCCGCGAAAGACGGTACGTTCGGCAGCCACTGGACGCGCTTGTCACCCGTCACCGCGATGGCGCGGGTCTGGCCCGCCTCGATGAAGGGCAGCGCGACCGAGGTCTGATCGAAGTTGAACTGCACGTGGCCCGCGACGAGGTCATTGGTGGCAGGCGCATTGCCCTTGTACTGGACGGTCACCCACTTGAGACCGAGCTTCTGCTGCAAAAGCTCGCTCAGGAGATGGTTGGTGGTGCCGGGCCCGGGCGAGGACATGGTGAGGCTGCCGGGCTCGGCGCGGGCGAGATCGAACAGCTCCTTCAAGGTGTCCGCTTTCACGGAGGGGTGCACCTGAAGCACGATCGGCGTAATGGACACCATCGTCACGGGCACGAAATCGCGCCGCCACTCGTAGGCGCGGCGGTTGGCCATCTCGGGTGCGAACAGGATAGGGCCGTTGGCGCCGAGCAGCAGCGTGTAGCCATCGGGATCGGACTTCGCCACAGCCTCGCTGCCGACGAGGCCGCCGGCGCCGGCCTTGTTCTCGACCACGACGTTCTGGCCGAGCGAAGCCTGCAGCCGGTCGGCGATGATGCGGGCTGCGCCGTCGACATTGCCGCCGGCAGGATAAGGCACCACGAGCTTGATCGTGCGCTCAGGCCACTTCTGCGCGTGCGCAGCGGGGGCGGACAGCCCGAACGCGGCGCAGACCACTGCGACGCCAGCGGCAAGCCATGCGGATCTCATTGGTCGTCTCCAGGGTGAGAACGTCTCGTTTTCAGGATCGAGTTGGCGGGTGGCCTCAGGTCGCGTAGCCGAAAAGCTGCGCCGGATTGTCCACGAGGATGCGCTGGCGCTCGGCGGCGTCGGGCACGCAGCGGAAGAGGAAATCCATCAGGTCGCCTTCGTTGGGCGGCTGCTTCACTGAAACGGGATGCGGCCAGTCGCTGCCCCAGATGATGCGGTCGGGGGCCGCCTCGATGTAGGCGCGCGCGATCGGGATCACGTCGTCCCAGGGCGGGCCGGCCTTCGAGGTCTTTTCCACGAGGGACAGCATGACCCAGAAGTTGCCGCGGTTCAGGAGTTCGACGACCTTCCTGACGGTCGGTTCGTCGAGGCCTTTCGTGACGTCGGGCCGGCCCATGTGATCGATGATGACGGGCATCTTCAGGTTTTCGTACTGCGGGGCGCTTGCAGCGAAACCGTCGGTCTCGGGCTGCACCTTCACGTACCAGCCCAGTTCCTTCACGCGGGCGATGGCGCGCTCGAAATCCTTCGGATCGAGCTTCACGCCGAGGCCGGCACGGGTGAAGCGGGCCCCCTTGACGCCCGCCGCATCGAGCTTGGCGATGTAGGCATCGTCCGCCTCGTTGAAGACGATGGCGTTGGCGCAAGCCTTGTAGTTGGTGCCGGCGACCTTCAGGCCGTCGAGGGTGGCGGAGTGATCGGCGCCGTATGTGGTTGGCTGCACGATGATGCCGCGCTCGATGCCGAGCGCGCGATGCATGCGGAGCGCCGCCTCGATGGTGGCGGTCGGCATCTCGTAGACGGCGCCGGGCCGCACGGGATAGGTCTCGCGCGGGCCCAGCACGTGGAACTGGCTGTCGCAGGTCAGCGCGGGCGGCTTTTCGCGCGGGGCACGCGGGTTCGGATCGAAGGGCAGATAGGTCGCCATGTTCATCTCGTCTTTTCTTGTAGCCGGCCGGTCAGGACTTCGGCGTTTGCGCGACCGGCTGCATGGTGATGATCTCGCCGAGCGTGGCGTAGCGCGGGCCGCCCAGGCGGCAGATCGGATTGAGCGCCTTGGTGTCGATCTTGCCGTTCTCGACGAGGCCGTCGCGGAAATGGAACATCACGACTTCGCCGACGATGAGCCGGCTGCGCGTCTCGCCGAATTCGATCACCTGGCGCAGGCGGCATTCCATGGCGATGGGCGCAGCGGCCAAGCGCGGCGTCTCGATGACCGCCGACGGCAGCGTCTCGATGCCCAGTTCGTCGACCTCGCTGACGTCGGCAGGATATTCCACCGAACTCTGGTGCAGCGGGGCGAGCAGTGTCTGGTCGGCGATGTGGATCACGAACTCTTCGCGCGCGAGGATGTTGCGGCCCGTGTCCTTGTAGGCTCCTCCCTTGCGGCCGACGCTGATCGCGAGCATCGGCGGCTTGGGCGAGACGAACGTGAAGGCGCTGAACGGGGCAAGGTTGACGCGGCCTTTCGCGTTCAGTGTCGACACCCAGGCGATGGGCCGCGGCACGACGGCGCCGATAACGAGCTTGTAGGCCTCTTCGGCGGCGAGCGTCTTCGGATCGAGCTGCTGCGTCATGCGTCGAGCACCGCGAGGAAGTCGCACTGTACGAGAATGCCGGGCCCCAGTTCGGCTTGCATGGCCTGCCGCGCGGGGCGCGAACTTGCGTCCGGAAACATCTTCAGCCACTCGGCGTTCACGGCCTCGCGCTTGGAGCGATCGACCATCCACAGATTGAGCTTCAGGATGTCGTCGACGGTGCCGCCGGCCTCCTCGATGATCGCCTTCAGGTGGTGGAACATGAAGCGGGCCTGCTCATCGAGCGTGGCGGCCGGTTTGCCGGTGCTGACATCGAGCCCGTAGATGATGCCCGACGCCACGAGGTTGCCGATGCGCGCGGCCGCGGGAATCGGGTTCTTGTGGCCGAAGCCTTCGACGTAGATGCTCGTTCTCTTGGCCATGGGCGCCCTCACGCGAAGTAGCAGGAAACCGTTCCGAAGGGTCCGTAGTCGGCCTGGAAGGTATCGCCCTTCTTGGCGTCGATCGGACGGATGAAAGAGCCCGACAGGATGAGCTGCCCGGGCTCGAGCGCCACGCCGTAGGGGTGCAGCTTGTTGGCAAGCCAGGCGACGCCGTTGGCCGGATGGTTGAGCACGCCGGCGGCGACGCCGGTCTCCTCGAGCTGCCCGTTGCGGTAGACGAGCGCCGAGATCCAGCGCATGTCGACCGCATCCGGGCGGAAGGGGCGCCCGCCGACGACGAGGGCCGCGTTGGCGGCGTTGTCGGAGATGGTGTCGACGATCTTGCGGGTCGCGCCCGATGGGTCCGTGCGCTTGACGCGCGTGTCGAGGATTTCGAGGGCTGGCGTGCAGTAGTCCGTCGCGTTCAGAACGGCGAATATGGTGCACTCGGGGCCGGTGAGGCGGCTCTTGAGCACGAAAGCAAGTTCCGCCTCGATGCGGATGGTGATGAAGCGGTCGGCCGGCACCTCGGCGCCGTCGGCGTAGAACATGTCGTCGAGTAGCGCGCCGAAGTCGGGCTCGCGGATGCCGACGGCGTTCTGCATGGCCTTCGACGTGAGGCCAATCTTGTGGCCCTTCAGGCGGCGGCCGTTCTGCAGTTTGAGCGCGACCCAGGCGCGCTGGATGGCGTAGGCCTCCTCGATGCTCATGCCCGGGTACTCCAGGCTGAGCATGCGGATCTGCACCTTGGATCGCTCGGCCTCTTCGAGCCGGGCCGCAATTTTTGCTATCTCGTCCTTGGAGAGCATGCGTAATTACCTCCCAACGTATTTCGGCGTTCCCTCTCACCGCTCTTTCTTCTCCCTCTCCCCGTCTGCGAGGAAAGGGTCGGGGTGAGGGGCAGCAGCATAGTCCGGGTCGGGAGCAAGTATCTGCCCCTTACCTTAGCCCTCTCCGCACTCCGCTCACGCTCCGCGGGGAGAGGGGACGGGCGCTCGCTTTTCTAGGCCTCGTCGGCGATGCCGTTGCGCAGGATGCCGATGCCGGAGCCTTCGACCTCGACCACGTCGCCGGGCTTCAGCCACTTCGGCGGATCGAAGCGCACGCCAGCGCCCGTCGGCGTCCCCGTCACGATGATGTCGCCCGGCACCAGCGTGGCGAAGGTCGACAGGTAGTTGATCAGGTAGTCGAAGGGGAACATGAGGCGCGCGGTGGAATCGTCCTGGCGCACTTCGCCGTTGACGCGCGTCTGCAGGTGGATCGGCTTGGCGAGGTCGATCTCGTCCGTCGTCACGACCCAGGGGCCAATGCTGCCGGAGCGATCGAAGTTCTTGCCCTGCGTGACGTTGAACTTGCCGTGGCGCAGCCAGTCGCGGATGCTGCCCTCGTTGCACATCGTGAGACCGAAGATGTGCGACAGCGCCTTCTCGCGCGGGATGTGGCGGCCGCCCTTGCCGATGACGAGCGCGATCTCGCCCTCGTAATCCAGCTGCGTCGAGACCTTCGGGCGCTCGAGCGGCTGGTCGTGGCCGACGAAGGAAGTCGGCACGCGGCAGAAGAGGCTCGGGTACTTCGGCAGGTCCGAGTTGTCCTTGTACTCTTCGTTGCGGTCCTTGTAGTTGACGCCGATGCACCAGATCTTCTGCGGCTCGACCACGGGCGGCAGCAGCGTCACATCCGCAAGCTTGCGATCGGGCTTCGCATTCGAGACGGCCGCCTTGGCCTCCGCCAGCGCCTCGGCGGCGATCAGGGCACGCAGTGTCGGATAGCGCGGCAGGCGCGGGCTGAGATCGATGACAGCGTCACCGACGACGGCACCGTAGTGCTCGACCGCTTCGACGCGATAGCTCGTAAGCTTCATGCCTTTCCTCCCGCAGGTGGCCAATGGTCGGACCGGGGGCTGCCTTGACGGCTTTGCGGCTCTTGGCCCGACGCGGCGCGCATCTTGCTGACGGGCTTGCGCGACGGCAACTGAAATCGGACAACACATTCCACAATGTGGAATGGAGACCGTCCGCGTGGCTCAACGAAAGGAAACGGCTGCCCCTTTTCGGGACGGGGCGCAAAGCATCGCGCGGGCGATCTTTGTGCTGCGGATTCTCGCCAGCGCGCGCGGCGCCGGTCTTGGCCTCCTGGAAGTGGCGCGACAGGCGGGGCTCACACCGCCGACGGCGCGGCGGATATTGTCCGTGCTCGTGCGCGAGGAGATCGTGGAGCAGCGGCCGCAAACGCGGCGCTACTGCATCGGGCAGCAGATCTCGTTGCTGGCGCTGGCGCGGCCCACGACGACGCCATTCGTTGCGGCGGCCGTGCCGGTGCTCGGCACGGTCGTCGACGAGTTGGGCGACACGGGTTTTCTGACCCTGCGCACCGGGCTCGACACCGTGTGTCTTGCGCGGCGGCTCGGAGCTTATGCAATCCAAGTTCTCCCGATCGACGTGGGCGACCGACGCCCACTCGGCGTGAGCAGCGCCGGCATCGCCGCACTCGCCGGCATGCCCGAGGCCGAAGCGCGGCGCATTCTGCAGCTCAACAAGGCGCGGCTCGGCACTTACAACATCGCCATGGCGGAAGCGGTCACGGCGGTCGCTGCCGCGCGCGCGAACGGGTTCGCCTACCGAGAGCGCGGTCTCGTGCCCGGCACCCGAGCGGTCTCGGTGCTCATCGAGTTCCCGGCCGAGGGTGAGCAGGTGCTGGCGGCATTGACGATCGCTGCCGTCGCACGTCGCCTCACACGCGACCGTGTCGAGCAGGTCGTCTCGCGATTGGAAGCGGCAGCGCGCGACATCGCCGTGCGTGTTCGCGCGGACGATCCGCAGCCGAAGACCGCGCGACGCAAACGCACGCGCTCCGCGTGAGGCAAACGCGGCGGTTGCCGCAATTGCTGCAAAGTCTCACCCAAACATCTCCGCATTCCTGACCGCATGCTCCCCGTTCAGTGATTTGCGTTGCCGGTGCACGGGGGTGTGCCGCAGCGCTCGATCTGCACCGAGACATACCGGGGGACGGATATGCTCAAACCGATTCTTGGCGCTGCATGCCTGTTGGCGGCAGCGGCCGATGCTGCGCTCGCGGAACAGGGCGGCCCGGGCGCCTTCAAGGTCGTCAACGTCAGCGCCAACGACGTTCTCAACATCCGCAGCGGCCCTTCTGTCGATCATTCGATCGTGGCCGAGTTGCAGCCCGACAGCCGCGGCATCGTCGTCACCGGATCGTGCCGCGCACAGTGGTGCCCCGTGCAGCACGAGATCGGCAGCGGCTGGGTCAATCGCCGCTTCATCGCCCGCGAAGGCCTCAAGCTCGCGAGCCTGCCGAGCGCCCGCAACGATGCCTTCGCGCCGGAACGTCCATCACGCTCGGGCAACACGAGCGGCCAAAGTCCCGCGGAGACCGCCTTCAACTTCTTCCTCACACAAGGCTGGTCAGAGCATCAGGCGGCGGGCATTGTCGGCAACCTGCAGGTCGAGTGCGGGCCGGCCTTCACCTGCTCCAACGGGTCCGGCGGCATCGCGCAGTGGCGCGGCGATCGCGTCACGCGCTTCCGCCAGATCTTCGGCTATCCGTTCTCTAGTGCCTCGCTGCAGGATCAGCTCGCCTACATCCAGTGGGAGCTCACGCATCCCGACAGCCCGTGGAAGGATTCCGGCTATATCCTCAGGAACGCGCGCGACGAGGTGAGCGCGGCCTCGCTGTTCGACCAGCACTACGAGCGATCGGCAGGAACCTCGCGCGGCCAGCGCATCAGTAACGCGCGCGCGATCCTGAAGAAATACGGCGGGCGTCCGGCTTCCTGAGACGGCGTCTGTGGCCCCTGGGTCCCGGATCGGTGCTGCGCACCGTCCGGGATGACAGAAGGTGCACATCGAGCCGGCGGCAAAAAAATTCAGCGCCGCGGCGCGGCGCCGGCCGTCATGCCGCCATCGATGACGATCTCGGCGCCCGTCATGTAGCGCGACGCATCGCTCGCGAGGAACAGCACGCCCTCGGCGATCTCGTCGGGCGTGCCGATCACGCCGGCCGGGACGATGGCCTTGACGCGCTCGTGCGGATCGATGCGCATGTTGACGCCCTTCTCGCGCTGCGCCTCGCTCATCTTGTCCCAGATCTCGGTATCGATGACGCCGGGATGCACGCTGTTGACGCGGATGCCGTCGGCAACGAGTTCCATCGCCGCCGACTTGGCGAAGTAGCGCACCGCGGCCTTGGTCGCCGAATAACCTGCCAGGCCCGCGGCACCGCGCAGCCCGGCCACCGACGACATGATGATGATCGAGCCGCCGCCCGAGGCGCGCATCGGCGCGATGGCGTGGCGCACGGACAGGAACACGCCATCGACGTTCACAGCCTGCTGCTTTCTCCAGTCTTCGAGGCGCATCGTCTCGATGGGGCCGGCGATGGCGATGCCGGCGTTGGCGACCATGATGTCGAGCCGGCCGAAGCGCTCCATCGCGGCGGCCGTCACCGTGGGCCATGCCGCCTCGTCACAGACATCGTGCTGGATAAAGGTTGCTTTCGTGCCCATCGCCTCGAGCGAAGCGACGAGGCTTTCCCCTCTTGCCCGATCCAGGTCGGTCGCGACGATGCTGGCGCCGGCGGCAGCGAGCTTTCGCGCGCACGCCGCTCCGATGCCGGCCGCGGCGCCCGTGACGATGGCGACTTTCCCCTGCAAGCTCATGCATCCTCCCCGACCGCCCGTGCGCTTTTTCTGTCGCCGCACCGGACTTCCGGCGGGCTCGCGCATTCGCAGGCGCTGGATGATGCCAGCGTCAGGGCGCGCGGGGAAGCGGAAGCTTCGCTGGGACTAGTGCTCGCTTTCGCTGCGGCGGTGGTCCCAGGCGAGCCAAAGCAACAGGAGCACGAGGAAGGTGGTAAAGCCGACAAATCCGTAGGCAAGGGCCATGAACACGGGGAAGCGCTCCATTCATTGCGGCTCCCTGGTTGCTACGCTTGCCTGACCTCCGGCTCTATCGGGTCTTTGGTCTACGTTTTGCGGGCGGTGCACAATGGCACGCCTCACGCTCGAGCCTGATGCATAAGACTTGGATCAGGTCTTCTACATCGCAGCGTCGCGCACAGGACGCGGCGGGGTCGTGTCGACATCGAGCGGCCGCTCGAGGCGTTCGGCAGCTAGCATCATGGCGCGCTCTGCGAGCGCGGAAATCGTGAGCAGCGGGCTGACGC
>RXJK01000153.1 GCA_003963125.1 Hyphomicrobiales bacterium | reverse complement strand
CGGTCTCGTGCTACCGACGGGCGTTTCGGTGGAGACGGAGGCTGCGCCCGAGCAGGCGTCGCTCGTGCGCACGCTGCCCTTCACGGAGATGGCGGCGGCGACGCGGAACCTGACCGTGCCCGTCACGCTCGAGGCCTGGAAGCGCAACCGGACGCGCGGCAGCATCGACATGACGCTTTTCACGCTGGAGAAGCCGTATTTCGACGCGCTGGGCCTAACAATGGAGACGGCCCTGCAAGTGGCGCAGGTGGCCGAGGGCAGCAACGCGCAGCGCGCGGGCCTCAAGATGGGTGACATCATCCTCGCCTGGAACGGACAGCCGATCCGCACCATCACAGCCTTTTTCGACCAGGTGGTGATGTCGAAGCCGGAGGAGGTCGTCTCGCTCGAAGTGTTGCGGATCGATACGCCCGGCACGTACTTCGAGGAAATCGCGCGCCGCGCCGAACTCGGCAAGCCGCATCTCATGTTCCACGTCGGCATGATCTTCCGTACGGGCGCGCAGATCCAGCGCAACGATGCGGAAGCTTTCCGGTGGTTCGAGAAGGCGGCGCGCGGCGGCGACGTGCAGGGGATGTGGGCGCTGGCGGTTGCCTACTTCAAGGGCGAGGGGACCAAGGCCGATGGAAGCCAGGGGCTCTACTGGCTGATGCGGGCCGCCGATACCGGCGATGTCGGCATGCAATTCGCGCTCGGCAGCATGCTGCTCGACGGGCCGATCCAGCACGACGAGGCGCGCGCACTCGATCTCCTGCAGAGGGCCGCCAGCGCGGGCAACAGCAAGGCGATGCTGCGCCTCGGCCAGTATTTCCATGCCCGGCGCAGCAATCAGGCGCTCGGCTGGTACGAGCGCGCCGCTGATGCGGGGGAAAGCGACGCCATGCTCAATCTCGGCGTGATCCACAGCAACGGGCAGCTCGGCACAACGCGCAACCAGGAGACGGCGCTCGAATGGTACGGCAAGGCGATGCGGCTCCATCACCGTACGGCCTTCTACAACGCGGCGCTGATCTACGAGGATGCGCGGGACGGGCTGCGCGATGCGGTGCGCGCGGCGACGCTGATGATGCGTGCGCTCGAGATGGGCGAGCCGCTGGCGATCCGGCAGATGACGACAAACTACCGGCGCTGGAAGAAGGATACGCGTGCGGAGCTGCAGCGCTTGATGGCGCAGGCCGGTGTCTACGAGGGGCGCACCGATGGCGAGTTCGGCCAGGACATGCTCGCCGCGCTGCGCAACTTCGGGAGCTGAGAGCGCGCCCGATAAGAATGTGCGTCCCGCTCCTGACCGGGGCGGGACGCGAATTCTCTAGCGACGCAGGTGGATGTTCGCGGACGCTGTCGAACTCGTCAGCCGCACGGACTGGGAATTGCCGTTCACGGTGACGTGGATGCTGCCCGAGAAATCGTACTCGGCATTGTAGAAGCTGCCCGAATAGCTGTTGGCGCCGACCTGGCGCAACTGGGCTGTTTGCGCGGCGCGGCCCGAAGGCGAAGCGCACACGCCGCTCATGCTGTAGCCGTTGCCGGAGCGCCGGTAGGTCGCGCGGCAGCTCGCCTTCTCCACCGAGCCCGACGGAAATGTCACCGTCCCGCCGCCACTCCACGAGCCGTCGAGACCGCCCTCGCCGAGGGCAATGCCTGAAGTTGCGAGGCTCAGCGTCGTGCCGAGTGCGCCCGCCAAAGCCAACATTCTGATCGACACGTTCCTCTCCATGAACCGTTTGCAAGAGACGAAGACGACAGCGCCTTTCACGCGACGCAGCGGCTGCCACGCCGAAAGTAGACAGTACCAATCATAACATAAGTGCCATCGCCGACGCAGATATCCGGGGCACACGTTCAAACTTTGTTGAGCGGGAGCGTGGCTTGCAGCGCACTGAAATGCTCCGCCCTACAACATCTTCTCCCTTTCGCAGTGCAGCATGTGCCTGGGCTGTCGGCGTATATGGTGCTCCGGTTGACTTTCCAGAACCCCTCACGGATAACCGCGGCGGGCCACGCCTCTCCACCGAGGCGCAACTATCTGGAAGGGTAGATTGATGACGACCGTGACCAAACCGGCCAAGCGGCCGGCAAATACGCATTTTTCCTCCGGCCCCTGCGCCAAGCGCCCCGGCTGGTCCCTCGCAGCTCTCGACAACGCGTTCCTTGGCCGTTCGCATCGCGCGAAGGAAGGCAAGGCGCGTCTCAAGCTCGCCATCGACAAGACGAAAGCCATCCTCGGCGTCCCGCAGGGCTTCGTGTGCGGCATCGTTCCGGCGTCGGATACAGGCGCGTTCGAGATGGCGATGTGGTCGATGCTCGGCCAGCGTCCGGTCGATGCGCTCGCCTGGGAGAGCTTCGGCGAGGGATGGGTCACCGACATCATCAAGCAGCTGAAGCTCAAAGACTCGCGCGTGATGAAGGCCGAGTACGGCCATCTCCCCGACCTCAAGGCGGTGGATTTCTCCCACGACGTCATCTTCACGTGGAACGGCACCACGTCGGGCGTGCGCGTGCCCAATGGCGATTTCATTCCCACGAATCGCGAAGGCCTCACCTTCGTCGATGCCACGTCGGCGGCGTTCGCGCAGGCGATCGACTGGGCGAAGGTCGATGTGCTGACGTTCTCCTGGCAGAAGGTGCTCGGCAGCGAAGCCGCGCACGGCATGCTGATTCTTTCCCCGCGCGCCATCGCGCGGCTCGAGAGCTACTCGCCGCCCTGGCCGATGCCGAAAGTCTTCCGCATGACAAAAGGCGGCAAGCTCAACGCCGGCATCTTCGAGGGCGAGACGATCAACACGCCGTCGATGCTGGCGCTGGAGGACTACATCGACGCGCTGGTGTGGGCCGAGAAGATCGGCGGGCTGCCGGAACTCATGCGGCGCTCCACGGCCAACGCCAAGGTGCTCTACGACTGGTCGGAAAAGGCCGGCTGGCTCGCGAGCCTCGCCGTGGATCCGGCGACGCGCTCCAATACCTCCGTGTGCCTGAAGATCACGGATCCGGCGATCGCGAAACTGCCGCTCGATGATCAGCGCGCGTTTGTGAAGAGCATCGAGAGCCTGCTCGCCAAGGAGAAGGCTGCGTTCGACGTCGCAGGCCATCGCGATGCGCCGCCGCATCTGCGCATCTGGTGCGGGGCGACGGTCGAGACATCGGACGTCGAAGCGCTCACGCCGTGGCTCGACTGGGCTTTCGCCGAGTGCAAGGCGCAGCTCGCCAAGGCGGCCTGAGCCCTGTTGCGCCCGTGACAGCGGGCGCAACGCAAACCCTCTAACCAACATTCTCGCCGCGGCGGTGCCCGATATCAGGGCCGTGCGCGGACACCGCCATTCAAGGGAGCATCGCATGGCCCCACGCGTTCTCATTTCCGACGATCTCTCGCCTGCCGCCGTCGCCATCTTCAAGGAGCGCGGCATCGACGTCGACGTGAAGATCGGCCTGCCCAAGGATGAACTGGAAAAGATCATCAAGGACTACGACGGCCTCGCCGTGCGCTCG
Organism: Hyphomicrobiales bacterium; assembly: GCA_003963125.1. Taxonomy (GTDB): domain Bacteria; phylum Pseudomonadota; class Alphaproteobacteria; order Rhizobiales; family Hyphomicrobiaceae; genus AWTP1-13. Next base: position 4,659 of record RXJK01000153.1, on the reverse strand, counting down.
GCAACCAAGGTGACGGAGAAGGTCATCGCGGCGGCGGGCAACCTGAAGGTCGTCGGGCGGGCCGGCATCGGCGTCGACAACATCGACGTGAAGGCTGCCACCGCCAAGGGCGTGATCGTGATGAACACCCCCTTCGGCAACTCGATCACGACGGCGGAGCATGCCATCTCGCTGATGATGGCACTCGCCCGGCAGATCCCGGCCGCGGACAGGTCGACGCAGGCCGGCAAGTGGGAGAAAAGCAAGTTCATGGGCGTCGAGCTCTTCAACAAGACGCTCGGCGTTTTCGGATGCGGCAACATCGGCTCGATCGTTGCCGACCGGGCGATCGGCCTGAAGATGAAGGTGATCGCCTTCGATCCCTTCCTGTCGGCCGAGCGGGCGATGGCGCTGGGCGTCGAGAAGGTGGAGTTCGAGGAGATGCTGCGGCGCGCGGACTTCATCACGCTGCATACCCCGCTCACGGACAAGACGCGCAACGTGCTCAATGCCGAGAGCCTTGCGCGCATGAAGACGGGGGCGCGCCTCATCAACTGCGCGCGCGGCGGCCTCGTCGACGAAAAGGCCCTCGCGGAGGCCATCAAGGCGGGGCACATCGCCGGGGCGGCCTTCGACGTGTTCGAGGTCGAGCCCGCCAAGGAAAGCCCGCTGTTCGGGCTACCGAACGTGATCTGCACGCCGCACCTTGGTGCTGCCACCAACGAGGCGCAGGAGAACGTCGCCCTGCAGGTGGCCGAGCAGATGGCCGACTATCTCCTGAAGGGCGCGATCACCAATGCCATCAATTTCCCCAACATCACGGCCGAGGAAGCGCCGCGCCTGAAGCCGTGGGTGAAGCTCGCCGAGCAGCTCGGCTCCTTCGCGGGGCAGCTCACCGAGAGCAGCATCAAGTCGATCCACATCGAGTACGCCGGCGAAGTCGCCAATCTCAACACCAAGCCGATGAGCGCGGCGGCACTCGCGGGCGTGCTCCGGCCGTTGCTGTCGGGCGTGAACATGGTCTCGGCCACCTCGAATGCGAAGGAGCGCGGCATCAAGCTCGAGGAAACGACGCGCGGGCAGGACGGGGCGTTCGAGAGCTACATGAAACTGACCGTCCGCTCCGAGAAATACGACCGTGCCATCGCGGGGACGGTGTTCTCGGACAGCCACCCGCGCGTGATCCAGGTGCGCGACATCAACATGGAGTTCGAGATCAGCCCGCACATGCTGTTCGTGCGCAATGCGGACAAGCCGGGCTTCATCGGACGCTTCGGCGCGGTGATGGGCGAGGCGGGCGTGAACATCGCGACGTTCAACCTCGGGCGCGACAAGCCGGGCGGCGACGCGATCTGTATCGTGGCGACGGACGAGGCCGTCAGCGCAGAGGTGTTGGCGAAGGTGCGGGCGCTGCCGCACGTCGTGCGCGCGGTGCCGCTCGCGTTCTAGCGCGGGCGGCCGGGGAGGCGCGTGTCAAGGGACTGTCGCACGGGGCGCCTAGGCTCGGTGGGGCCATGACTTTTCGCATCGCACAGATTTCTGACACGCACCTCGACGGCGGACCGGGCTACTTCACGGCCGGTTTCCGGGCGATTGCGGCGCACGTGAACGGGGCGCGGCCGGACCTCGTCGTCAACAGCGGGGACATGTCGCTCGACGGGGCGGCGAACGCGGACGACCTCGCCGCGGCGCGCCGTCTGCACGACGAGATCACGGCGCCTGTCCGCTTCATCCCCGGCAATCACGATCTGGGCGAGGGCGCTGATGCGCCGGTGCCGCCCGGCCACCCGATCGTCAGCGAGGAGCGGCGCGCGCAGTATCTCGACCACTTCGGGGACGACACCTGGTGCCTCGACGCCGGTGGCTGGCGGATCGTCGGCATCAATGCGCAGATCCTCGGGAGCGGTCTTGAATCCGCGCAGGCGCAGCTTCGCTTCGTTGCCGAGACCATAGGCACAGCGGGCACGACGCCCGTGGCGCTGTTCGTGCACAAACCGCTGTTCCATCTGTCGGCGGACGAGGACGTGGTGGGCGGGCGCTTCGTCAATCCGAGGCCGCGGGCGGACTTGCTGCAGGCCTTCGGTGGCGTTCGGCCGGCGCTGGTCGCCTCGGGCCACGTGCACCAATTCTTTGCGCGGCGGCATGAAGAGGCGGAGCACGTTTGGGCGCCGTCGACGGCGTTCGTCTTCGGCGACGAAAAGCAGCCGCGCTACGGGCTGAAAGAGCCTGGCTACGTCGAGCATGTGCTGGAGGCGGATGGGACGCATGTGTCGCGCTTCGTGGCCGTCACGGGCGTGCCGACGCTCGATATCGCCGACTACATGCACGCCTACGCGCACTACCTGCAGCCCACTACCGGCCGAGCAGATCCGCGATAGCGGCATCTTCCACCGGTCGCCGTCGCGCTTGCCCCGAGGGCGCATCGCGCAGCGGTCGAACGCGTGACAGTGCGGTCTGGGCTGGATGCTCGGGACGAGCCCGAGCATGGCAGGGTCTACTCGGCGGGCTGCAGGCTGGCGCCTGGAGCCGGCGTTGGCGGGGTTTCGCGACGGGCGCCGCCGCCGAAGACGCGGCGGACCATCACGTAGAAGGCCGGCGTGAAGATCAGGCCGAACAGCGTCACGCCGATCATGCCCCAGAACACCGCGGTGCCGAGCGCGATGCGCATCTCGGCGCCGGCGCCCACGGCGACATAGAGCGGCACGACGCCGAGGGTGAAGGCGAGCGAGGTCATCAGGATCGGACGGAGGCGCAGCTTGCACGCCTCGACGGCCGCCGTGACGGTATCCTTGCCCTCCTCCTCGAGCTGCTTGGCGAACTCGACGATCAGGATCGCGTTTTTGGCGGCGAGGCCGATCAGCACGACGAAGCCGATCTGGGTAAGGATGTTGATCTCGCGGCCGTGCAGCCAGACGCCGAAGGCGGCCGAGAGCAGGCACATCGGCACGATCAGCATGATGGCCAGCGGCAGCGTCCAGCTCTCGTACTGGGCGGAAAGCGCCAGGAACACGAAGAGGACGCTGAGCAGGAAGATGTAGTAGCCCGTGCGGCCGGCCTTGGCTTCCTGGAAGGAGAGATCGGTCCACTCGTAGGTGATGCCCGGCGGAAGCTTCTCCAGCGCCAGCCGCCGCATGATCTCGAGAGCCTGGCCGGAACTCACGTTGGCGGCGCCAGTGCCCTGGATCTCGATCGTCGGGAAGAGATTGTAGCGCGGCACGCGCTCGGGGCCTGCCACTTCCTTGAAGGTGACGAGGCTGCCCAGGGGAACCATGTCGCCCGTCGAGGAGCGGACGCGGATCTTGGCGATGTTCTGCGGGTCGAGGCGATAGTCGCTGTCGGCCTGGGCGGTGACGCGGTAGGTGCGGCCGAACATGTTGAAGTCGTTGACGTAGGCGGATCCGAGATAGATGCGCATGGCCTCGAAGATCGAGGTGACGGGCACGCGCAGCATCTGGGCCTTGTCACGGTCGACGTCGACGAAGATCTGCGGCGTCACCGCCGAGAAGGTCGTGAAGACGTTGGTGATGCCCGGCGTGCGGTTGGCCTCGGCGACGAAATCCTGGCCGATCTGGGCGAACTGGCCGGGGTCGAGACCCTGCGTGTCCTGCAGGCGCATGGAGAATCCGGCTGAGCCGCCCATGCCGCGCACCGGCGGCGGAATGAAGACGAAGGATTGGGCCTCTTCCACCTCGACCAGGCGCTGGCGCAGATCCGAAGCGACGCGCTGCACGGTCTGCCCCTTCTTGGCGCGATCGAGGAAATCGTCGAGCACCAGGAAGAACATGCCGGAGTTGGTGGCGGACGAGAACGTCGCGCCGTTACGCCCTGTGTAGCCGTTGGAATACTTGATGCCTGGCGTCCGAAGGGCAATGTCGATGGCGCGACGCACGACGTCGTCGGTTCGGGCGATGGAGGCGCCGGGCGGGAGCTGGATGGACACGATGAGAATGGCGCGGTCGAGCGCGGGTATGAAGCCCGTGGGAAGTCCTGCCACGAACCAGACGGCGAACACGATGAGCGCGACGTAGGCGATAAACAGCAGTCCCCACACGCGGGCGAGGCCGCGCACGAGCTTGCCATAGGCCTCGGCCAGCGCATCGAAGAAGCGGTCGAAGATGCGGAAGAACAGGTTGACGGGCGCCATGTACCAGGGCGCGTGCGCCTCATGCGCCTCGTCGTGGGGCTTGAAGAGCTGGGCGGCGAGCGCCGGGCTCAGCGTGAGGGAGACGATCATCGAGATCAGCGTAGCGGTCGCGACCGTTACCGCGAACTGGCGGTAGAATTGGCCCGTGATGCCGCCGACGAACGCGGTTGGGATGAACACGGCGGAGAGCACGAGGGCGATGGCGATGAGGGCCGCGCCGACCTCGTCCATCGAGACGCGGGCTGCCTGCTCGGGAGACAGACCTTCCTTGAGCTTGCGTTCGACGTTCTCGACCACAACGATGGCGTCGTCGACGACGATGCCGACCGCCAGCACGAGGCCGAACAGGGTCAGCATGTTGAGAGAGAAGCCGAAGCCCTGCATCACGGCGAAGGTGCCGACGAGCGAGACGGGGATGGCGACGACGGGAATGACCGTGGCGCGCCAGGTCTTGAGGAACAGCAGCACCACCAGCACCACCAGGACCACCGCTTCGATGATGGTGTGGTAGAGCTCGTTGATCGACACCTCCACAA
>RXJK01000316.1:62350-62889 GCA_003963125.1 Hyphomicrobiales bacterium | reverse complement strand
CGACACGCTGGCACATGCCGCCGGACATCTCGAAGGGGTAGGCGTGATAGCGCTCCTCCGGCCTTGCGATCTTCACCTGCTTGAGGATGTCGACCGCCTTTTCCTTGATATCGTCGGAACCGGCCTGCACGTGCTGGCGCAGCACGTCCTCGATCTGCCGCCCCACCTTGCGGATGGGGTTCAGCGCCGCGCGCGGGTTCTGGAAGATCATCGACATTTCGCGCCCGCGCAGATCGCGCATCTGGCGCTCGTTCGCGGCCCGGAGGTCGACACCGCTGAACGTCACGCTGCCTTCCGCGATGCGGCCCGCCCGATCGAGGATGCGCATCACGGCGTAGGACGTGACGGACTTGCCCGAACCGGATTCGCCGACGATCCCGACCGTCTCGCCCTTGCCGATCGCGATGTCGATGTGCTGCACGGCCTTGACCACGCCGCGGCGCGTCTGGAATTCGACCGTGAGGTCCTTGATGTCGAGCAGCGGCGGGTTGGTCGTCATCGCGTGCCGCCTTTACGTGCGCCGCTGCGGATCGAAGATG
>RXJK01000316.1:50654-62300 GCA_003963125.1 Hyphomicrobiales bacterium | reverse complement strand
TGAAGCAGAACACGGCGATCATCAGCGCCGCCCCGGGAAAGAAGGCGATCCACCACTCGCCGGAGACCATGAAGGCGGCGCCCTCCGCGACCATGATGCCCCATTCCGGCGTCGGCGGCCGCACGCCGAGGCCGATGAAGGAAAGGCCGGCGGCGTTCAGGATCGCATAGCCCATGGTCAGCGACATCTGCACGATCATAATCGGCATGATGTTGGGCAGGATGTGCCCGAGCAGGATGCGCCCCTCGCTGTTGCCCGAAAGGCGGGCCGCCTGCACGAAGCCTGCATCCCGCCGCACGTTGGCTTCGGCCCGGGCCACACGAGCATAGAGCGGGAAGTTCACGATCGCGGTGGCGATGACGATGTTCGTCACCGTATTGCCCAGCGCCGCGACGATGCCCATGGCGAGCACGAACAGCGGAAACGCCATGATCGTGTCAGCGATGCGGCTCACGATCCGGTCCGTCCATCCGCCGAAGAACCCGGCCGCGACGCCCGCGAGCCCGCCCATCAGGAAAACGAGCGCGACCGACAGGATCGCGATCAGGAAATCGAGCCGCGTCGCCACGATCACGCGCGACAGCACGTCCCGGCCGAGCTGGTCCGTGCCGAACCAGTGCGCCGCCGACGGCGGCTTCAGCGCCTGCACCGTGTTGCTGGCCAGCGGATCGTAGGGCACCAGCACCGGCCCGAGCAGTGCGGCGAGCACGATCAGCAGAAACAGCGCGAACGCGAAACCCGTGACCGGGTTCTCGCCGATCACGTAGCGAGCGTGCCGCATGGTGGCGCCGAGCCCGTGCGACGGGGCGGGTGCGGCGAGTGTGGGGGCAGCTATCTCGCTCACGCTTCGATCCTCACGCGGGGGTCGATCAGGCCGTAGAGAATGTCGATGATCAGGTTCAGCGCCACGTACATGACGGCCATGGTCAGCACGAAGCCCTGCACCGGTGCGAAGTCCGAGGCGATCAGGGCTTCCACCGCGTAGGAGCCGATGCCAGGCCACGCGAATACCTTCTCGACCAGCACATTGGCGCCGAGCAGGAACGAGAACACCATGCCGAGCGTCGTCACCACCGGCAGCATGGCGTTGCGGAAAGCGTAGGTGATCACGACCATGCCCGGCGGCAGGCCGCTGGCGCGCGCCGTACGCACGAAGTCCGACGCGAGCACGGCGAGCATGGAAGCCCGCGTCATGCGCGCGATGGGCGCCAGCGAGAAGATGCCGAGGGTGAGGGCGGGGAGGGCAAGCTGCTTCAGGGCGGCGACGAACGTGCCGCCGTCCCCCGCGATCAGGCTGTCGATCAGGTAGAACCCCGTGACCTGGTCGGGCGCGCTGAAGAACACGTCGAGGCGCCCGAGGGGCGCCGGCGCCCAGCCGAGCAGATAATAGAACACGTAGACGAGGATGAGCCCCGTGAAGAACACGGGCAACGACACGCCGGCCGTCGCGACGACGCGGCACGCGTGGTCGATGAGCGAGTTCGGCCGCGTCGCCGCGAGGATGCCGAGCGGCACCGCGATCAGCATCGAGAAGACGAGTCCCAGCAGCGTGAGTTCGGCCGAAGCCGGCAATCGCGCGCGAATGTCGGCCGCCACCGGTTGTCCCGTTGTCAGCGCCGTGCCCATGTCACCCTTGGAGAGATCCTTCACGTAGCGCACGAACTGCTCGTAAAGCGGTCGATCGAGGCCGAGCTTCGTCCGGATCTGCTCGATCGCCTCCTTGGTGCCCGCCGGTCCCGCGAAGTAGGCAGCCGGATCACCCGGCAGCGCCCGCGTCAGCAGGAATGTGACGATCACGACCCCGATCAGGCTCGGAATGGCGAGCAGCATCCGCTTCGCGATCATCAGCAGCATGCGGCACCTGCCATGATCGGAGCCGCGCGCGACACGGTGCAGCCGTTGGAGAGTATTTGACGGCTGCCGCCGAACTTCACACTGGCGTGGACCCCCGCCTTCGCGGGGGTGACGACGTGGGTGGGTAACCCGGCTGCCAAAACCTCCGCCACGTCACCGCGGATGAACGCGCCCGCTTCTGTCGGGGCAACGAAGTTAAGGTGCCGCGCGCCTGCCAAACCCTCCGTCATGCCCGCGCAGGCGGGCATCCACGCAAGTCTGCGGTGGATCGCGCCGCTTAGATGAAACTCAGGGCGCGTAGCTCCAAACCCAGGCACCACCGCCACAGTCCTATGCGCACGATGAGGACTGGATCCTCGGGACAAGCCCGAGGATGAAACCGCGCTACGCCGCCACGTGTGGTCCATAGAAGGCCTCGCCTGTCCCGTCTCTCCAATTCACCCCTTCGCGAAGGCGCGGTAGTCGAGGCGGCGGTGGAACCAGTACTGGTAGCCCGTCACGTTCTTCTGCATGGCGATGTTCGAGTACGGCTGGAAGATCGGGATGCGCGGGATGTCCGTGAAGGCGAGATCGATGAAGCCCTTCACGTTCTTTTCATAGCCCGCCTTGTCGCCCGTGCTTGCGGCGGCACCCGCGCCATCGATGAGCGCGTCCATTGCCTTGGACTGGTAGCTCATCGTGTTGAAGATCGAATTCTTGCCGTGATAGCACCAGATGAAGAAGTACTCGGGATAATCGAGCCAGCCGGAGAACACGTTGGTGTAGAGCGGCAGCACCTTCTTGTTCAGCTCCGTGCGCCAGTTGGCGCCGGGGATCTTGTTGATCTCGGCCTTGATGCCGATCTGTGCCAGGCTCTCCTGCACCAGCACGCACAGCGGCTCGTTGATGGTGGCAAAGCCGAGGTCGAAGGACAGCGTCGTCTCGAAGCCGTTGGGATAGCCCGCTTCCGCGAGCAGTTGCTTGGCCTTCGCGATGTCCGTGTTGAACGTGTGCGCATGCGGCCAGACGGCTTCCGTCGGCGTGCCCGCGGCTGCGCCGTACATCGGTTTGGCGAGCTTGTAGAGGACCGCATCCATGATCTTGTCGTAGGGCACGGCGTAGGCCACCGCCTGCCGCACCTTCACGTTATCGAACGGCGGCTTCGTCACGTTCATGCCGAGGTACTGGATGCCGTTGGAGAACGGCGTCGACACGATGTTGAGCTTGCCGGCGTCGCGCAGCTCGGCGAAGTCCTTGTTCGGCAGCTCGTAGGAGATGTCGGCGTCACCACGCTCCAGGAGCGCGCGGCGATTGCCGGCGGACGGCACCATGCGCCAGATCACGCGGCGGATCTTCGGCTTCGGCCCGAGGGCCCACGCCTCGTTGCGCTCCATGATCACTTCGGAGCCGGGCGTCCACTTCGTCACCTTGTAGGCGCCGCTGCCGGCCGTGTTCTGCTTCGTGTATTCGAGCCCCCAGGGGTCCTCCGCCGTGGCATTCTTCTTCACGAGTTCGGAGTTGAGCACGCACGGCACGATGACGGCGAGATCGGGGATCGTCAGGCGATCCTTGCGCAGGAAATCGACGCGCACCGTGCTGTCATCGACGACGACGAACTGTTCCGCTTTCTCGAGCGAACCGGCGGCCATCTGGAACGTCGGGAAACCGCCGACTGTGACCGAACGATCGAGCGACCACTTCACGTCCTTGGCGGTGATGGGCGTGCCGTCCTGGAACTTCGCGTCCTTGCGCAGTTTGAAGGTGACCGACATGTCGCCGACGTTCATGTCCTCGGCGAGTTCCATCTTGAACTTGTCGCGGTCGTAGTACTCGACGCCGTTGGGCAGCGTCTTCATCTCGTGGCTGATGAGCCGGTCGTAGCAGTTCCAGGACACCTCGTAGCCCGGCACGTTGGTGCCGCGGCCGTGGATATCGATGTTGTTGGGCCCGCTCTCCGAGACGACGAGCAGCGTCTCCTTGCGATCCTGCGCCTTGGCGGGCGACCACACGGCGGGACCCGCCACGCCCGCTGCGGCCGTGGCCGCGGCAGATTTCAGAAAATCACGTCGTTTCATGGGTTTGGTTTGCATGGCGGCCCTAGGACGGAAATCTCGGTTTGCGCTGCAATTGGGTGCCCGGACTTGAGACCCCGGCCCCTTGAGGCCATTTGAGCGGGTGCGAGTGCCGCTGTCTTCTGCTAGTAATGCACCAATCCGCTGCAAAAATTGCACCAGTCGTCGGTTCGCCGTGCGCCACCTCCTGCCGCTTCGCTACATCGATGCCGTGGTTCGTGCGGGCTCGATCCGCCGGGCCGCAGAAGCCCTGTCCATCACCTCCACGGCCCTCAATCGCCGCATCCTCGCCATCGAGGATGAACTCGGCGTGCAGATCTTCGAGCGGCTGCCGCGCGGCGTGCGACTGTCGACGGCGGGCGAGATCCTGATCCAGCACGTGCGCTCGCAGCTCTCGGACATGGAGCGGGTGAAGTCGCAGATCGCCGATCTCTCGGGCGTGCGCCGCGGCCATATCTCGATCGCCTGCTCGCAGTCGGTGATGCCGGTCTTCCTGCCCGAGCAGATCGCGCTCTATCGGCGCGAGCACCCGGCCGTGACGTTCAACGTCTATCGCCGCGATCGTGAGGCGGCCGAGCAGGCGCTCACCGACCACACGGCGGATCTCGCGCTCGTCTTCGAGCCCGTCCGGCTCGCCGAGTTCGAGACGCTGATCGCCGTCGAGCAGCCGGTGCACGCGCTGATGGCGCGCAAGCATCCGCTCGCCCGCCATAAGACCGTGCGCCTGCGCGATTGCCTGCGCTACCCAATCGCGATGCCGACGCACCTCTACGGCGTCCGCAACGTGCTCGAGGCGGCCGTCCTCCGCTCGTCCATGAAGCTGCAGCCTGTCATCGAATCCGACAGCTTCGAATTCCTGCGCCACTACGCGCGCCAGGAGAACGCCATCAGCTTCCAGATCCCGATCGGCATCTCTGCCGGCGCCAAGTCCGGTGACGATGTGAGCTGTCCCATCGACACGCGCGACGTGAAGCCCGGCGTGCTTTACCTCGGCCAGCTGCGCGGCCGGGCCCTGCCTGTCGCCGTCAGCCGCTTTGCCACGCAGATCACGGCGGCACTGGCCGCGCGCTTCGAGGAGGCCAGCCCGCGCTAGGATCCTTCATACCCGCAATGCTTAGGGCGCCTAAGCGCAGTGATCGCAGACGATGGGGGCCCCCACGGTTTGCGTTCCCGGAAATCGCGCGCGAGCGCGATTGTCGGGGACCTTGCCCGCCCGAGATTTGGTTGCACTTCAAGATCCCGGACAGCCGTGCTTGCGCACGCCTCCCGGGACTGCATTCCAGTGAGTGCATGCATCGGTTTCGCGAGCAATGCCCAGCGTCACGAGAGCTTTGCTCGTCGATGTTCTCGGTATGGCACGGAGGCTGCGTCGGGTAACGTGCCCGTAATCGCCGCGATCGGGAGAAACGCCATGACCGAAGAGATCCGCATCGAGTTCACGCGCTTTTCCGCTTTCTATTCGCCGCTGCTGGCGACGATCGCGGGCGGCTTCCTAAAGGCGGAAGGCCTCGAGCCGCGCCACTCCGTCTCCGCGCCGGGCACATCCGCCATCGCCGGCCTCGTCTCGGGCGCACTGCATGTCGCCCAGTCCGCGCCGAGCCAAGGCTTCACACCGCTGGAAAAAGGCCAGCGCCCAGTGACGGCACACTTCGCGCAGATCAACGAGAAGGACGGCTTCTTCCTGCTCGCGTGCAAGCCCGACCTCGATTTCACCTGGGACAAGCTCAAGGGCCGCCGCGTGCTCGTCGATCACGGCGGCCAGCCGCTCGCGATGTTCAAGTACGCCTGCTTCAAGCGCGGGCTCGACTACGCGGACATCGTGCCCGTCGATGCCGGATCGACCGAGGCGATGATCGCCGCCTTCCGCAAGGGCGACGGGGATTTCATTCATTTGCAAGGCCCGGCGCCGCAGCAACTTCAGCACGAAGGCGTCGGCAGCATCGTCACCTCGCTCGCCGATGCCATCGGCCCGTGTGCGTTCTCAAGCCTCGCGGCCCGGCGCGACTGGCTGGAAACCGACATGGCCCGCGCCTTCATGCGCGCCTACCGCAAGGCGCGCGCATGGCTTCTCGCGACTCCGGCCGTAGAAGTGGCCCGTGTCGAAGCCCCCTACTTCAAGGATGTCGATGTCGGCGTTCTCGCCGGTACCGTCGCCACGTACCAGAAGCTCGGCAACTGGACGCCGCACGTCGAGATCACGCGCCCGGCCTTTTCGGCGACGCTCGATATCTTCCAGCACGCCGGCTTGATCACCAGGCGTCACGCCTACGAGGACGTCATCGCCCCGCCCCCGACGTGATTGTCATGCGTGCGCCGCTCTCGTGCGCCCGTGCAACGTTTGGCGTTGCGATCGCGCTTCTCGCCTTCACGCTTTCCGCAGGAGCCCAGGGCCAGAACGCACCGTTGGTGCGCGGGCTCGATCACGTCCCGATCGGCGTGAGAGACCTGGAGCAGGCGCAAGCTGATTTCGCAAGGCTCGGCTTTGCCATCAAGCCGGGCCGGGCCCACGCCAATGGTATTCGCAATGCGCACATCAAATTCCGCAACGGCACAGAAATAGAACTGATCACGGCGAGTACGGCGCAGGACAGCCTCTCCGCACGCTATGTGGAGTTCCTTCGTATCGGCGAGGGGCCTGTTCTGCTCGGCCTCTACGCGCCCGACCTTCCCGCGCTCCCTGCGCAGCTCTCGGCTCGGAACGTCCCATCAGCGCCGGGGATTGGCGTTCCTCTGAGCCTGACCGGTCGCCACGACTGGATCTTCTTCGATCGCCGGCAAAATTCACCGACCGATCGGGACGCGCACTTCGCCCACGCCAACGGCGCCTCCGAACTGGCGGCCGTCTGGATCGCCGCGTCTCCGGCTGACCGATCGTTGCTGCGCGATCTCGGTGGCGAGACCGTTTCCGAAATCCGTTGCAGCCCGTTTGCCGCCCAGGCCGCGGTGCTACGCCTCGGCGAAGGGGAAATCGTACTCGTGCCGCTGGACGAAAAGGCCGGGCACCCCACCCAGATCCTTGCTCTGACGGTTTTCGTTCAAAACTTGCGGCTGGCGCGGCAAGTGATCGGTACGCGCGCTTTCAAACCGGCGGCGGAGTGCGCAGCCGACAGCTTATGGATCGACCCGACTTCGGCCCATGGCCTGTGGCTGGAGTTGCGCGAGCGCCCTGTTCACCGCCCCTGATAGGCCGGCGTCCGCACCACGAGGCCATCGAGCGCCTCGGTGACCTTGATCTGGCAGGCGAGGCGCGAATTCGGTTTCACGTCGAACGCGAAGTCGAGTTGCGCCTCCTCCTCTTCGTTGCGCGCGCCCGTCCGCTCCACCCATTCCGGCTCGACGTGGACGAGGCACGTGGCGCACGTGCACGCCCCGCCGCATTCGCCGACGATGCCGCTGACGCCGCCCCTGAGCGCGGTCTCCATGAGGTTCGAGCCGATCTCGGCGTCGACGGTGTGCACGGTTCCATCGTGCTCGATGAAGGTGATCTTGGGCATGGCGCTCTGTGAGAGAATTCGGGGAGGTACGAAGCGGCGGCACCATATCCAGTTCGCTAGGCGCGCGCGAGGGGGATGAAACGCGAAGTTGCGCGCAAAAAAAACGAGTACGGAGTGTCGCAACGTCTCGCAAAGGGATGCGGCATGCTGAACATTCTCTATATTGCGTGGAAAAGGCAAATGAATACCGTTGAGCTGAATGTGACGCATACGGCGTCCAATTAACGTCGCTCAATATTCAAATGGCGCATCGAATTTTCCATTTGTTTATGATTTTAGTCGATTGCTGTATAAGTCTTGGACTTGGCGGGCGGGGAGTGCGATGTTTGGAATTCATTATGGGATCGGCAAGCGCATCTACGCCGGTTTCGGCATTCTCTTGGCCGTCATCGCCGGCCTTGCGTTCTTCATGCGCGACCAGAACGGCCGTATCGCAACGGACGCCCGGCGCGCGGATCGTCTCGCGCAACAACGCACGCTCGTTCTCGAGTTGATGGCGGAGGCACAGAAATTCGCGCGCAACGCGGTGCAATACGCCTGGGAAACCGACGACGCTATTTTCAATGACGCGCGCGCGTCTCTTGATCGCAGCATCGAACTGGCTGGCCATGCGCGCACCGCCACCATCGATCAGGGCCGCGCCGCGGCCTATGAGGAGGCGCAGCGCCTGATGCAGTCGGTCTCGGCGCCACTATCCGCCCTCGGCGTAGCGGGCAACCGGCTGAAGCAGGCGCGCAAGACGCTGTTCATGGCGGGCGACGTCATGGCCATCAAGGCGGATCAGCTGGTCTCCATGGTCTCCGCAAGAGGCGCCGACCACGCGTCGGCTGCCTCGCGCGCGCAGGCCTCGATCCTGCTGTTGCGCGTGAGCGCATGGCGCTTCCTGGCCGTTCCGGATGCCGCGGGCGTCGAGACATTCAAGAAGCGCCTGGCCGAATGCCAGGCGAGCCTCGCCAACCTCGAGAAGCTCGACCTGACCGTGATCGACCGCAAGCTCGCCGCGGATCTGGCGACATACATTGCCAATTACAATGGCGCCTTTGGCATCGCCGCACCTGCAACGCTGGAGATGGCATCCCTCTATCGCGGGCAGCTCGCCCCCGCCGTGGCGAAGATGCTCGCGGCACTGGACCAGACGGTCCAGGCACTCAAGGTCGCCGACGATACAACCCGCACGCACTTGAAGGATACGGTCGAGACGGCCGACGCGACCGGGGCGTGGGTCGGCGCCATCGCCGTCATCGGTGGGCTCGGCCTCGCCCTCCTGGTGGCGCGCTCCATCGTCGGACCGCTGCTCGCCATGGTCGCTGCCATGCGCAACCTCGCGGCGGGGCAGCTGCAGACGGCCGTTCCGGCACTCGGGCGCCGCGACGAACTGGGCGAGATGGCAAGCGCCGTCGACGTGTTCAAGAAGAACGCCATCGAGCGCGATCGGCTCGAAAGGGAAGCCGGCGAGCAGCGCGCCAGGATCGAGCAGGACCGGCAGCGCGCGGAAGCCGAGCGGCAGCGTGTCGCCGGTGAGCAGCAGCGCGTCGTCGAGGCTTTGGGGCAAGGGCTCGCACGCCTGTCGGAGCGCGATCTGACGCCCGACCTTTCGGGTTTCCCCGAGGCCTACAAGCAGCTCGAAACCGATTTCAACGCGGCCATGCGGGCGCTGCGCGAGGCCATGGGGACGGTCTCCGCCAACTCCCGCGCCATCCTTGCGAGTTCGGGCGAGGTCGCCGGTGCCGCCGACGACATCGCCAAGCGCGCCGAGCAGCAGGCGGCGAGCCTCGAAGAGACGTCCGCCGCGCTCGACGAAATCACGGCCACCGGCAAGGAATCGGCAGCCAGCGCCGCCCGGGTCCGCAGCGTGGTGGCGGCTGCCAAGGACGACGCCGAGAAGACCGGTCTCGTTGTCCGCAAGACCATCGATGCGATGGGCAATATCGAGGAGAGCGCCGCCGAGATCACCAAGATCATCGGCGTCATCGACGAGATCGCCTTCCAGACGAACCTGTTGGCGCTCAACGCCGGTGTCGAGGCCGCGCGCGCGGGCGAAGCGGGACGCGGCTTTGCGGTGGTCGCCACCGAGGTCCGCGCGTTGGCGCAGCGCTCGGCCGAAGCTGCCCGCGAGATCAAGGCCCTCATTGCCCAGTCCGCGACCCAGGTCGAAGCAGGCGTCGGGCTCGTCGCCGAGACGGGCAAGGCCTTGCAGCGCATCGTCGCGCAAGTGGCGGACATCAACGCCGGCATCATCGACATCGCCACCGGCGCGGAGGAGCAGGCGACGGGCCTGCAGCAGGTGAACACGGCCGTCAATCAGATGGATCAGACCACGCAGCAGAACGCTGCGATGGTCGAGGAGGCAACCGCCGCGAGCCAGGCGCTCGCCCACGACGCGCGCCAGCTCGCGGAACTCATCTCCGCCTTCCGCTTCGAGAGCGGGGAGCGCAGAGCCGCAGCCTGATCGGCGCTATGCGGCTAGCGCCTGGTCGAGATCGGCGATGATATCCGCCGCATCCTCGAGGCCGATGGACAGGCGCACGACGTCCTCGCCGGCGCCTGCCGCGGTGCGCTGCGCATCCGTAAGCTGGCGGTGGGTCGTCGAAGCCGGGTGGATGATCAGGCTGCGCGTATCGCCGATGTTGGCGAGATGCGACAGCAGTTTCACCTTGGAGACGAGCTCGACGCCGGCCTCGTAGCCACCCTTCACGCCGAAGGTGAAGACCGCGCCCGCACCTTTGGGGCACAGCCGCTGGGCGATGCTGTGAAAGCGGTTGTCCTTCAGGCCCGCGTAGTTCACCCACGCCACCTTCGGATGCTTCGCAAGAAACTCGGCGACCGCGAGAGAATTTTCACAATGCTTCGCCATGCGCAGCGGCAGCGTCTCGATCCCCGTCAGGATCATGAAGGCATTGAAGGGCGAGATCGAGGGGCCGAGATCGCGCAAGCCCAGCACCCGCGCCGCGATCGCGAACGCGAAATTGCCGAACGTCTCCGCGAGCCGCATGCCGTTGTAGCTCGGGTTGGGCTCGACCAGCGTCGGGTAGCGGATCTTGGCGTTGAGCCAGTCGAACGTTCCGCAATCGACGATCACGCCGCCGAGCGAGTTGCCATGCCCGCCCATGAACTTCGTCAGCGAGTGCAGCACGATGTCGGCGCCGTGCTCCTTCGGCCGGCACAGGTAGGGCGTCGCCAGCGTATTGTCGACGATCAGCGGCACGCCGGCCTTCTTGGCGATGGCCGAGATGGCGGGCAGATCCACCACGACACCGCCGGGGTTGGCGATGGACTCGACGAAAATGGCGCGCGTCTGCGGCGTCACCGCCGCCTCGATGCTGCCGGGATCCGTCGAGTCGGCCCACGCCACGCGCCAGTCGAATTTCTTGAAGGAATGATTGAACTGGTTGATCGAGCCGCCGTAGAGCTGCCGTCCCGCGACGAACTCGTCGCCCGGTTGCAGCAGCGTGTGGAACACGAGAAGTTGCGCCGCATGCCCCGAGGCAACAGCGAGCGCCGCCGTCCCGCCCTCGAGCGCGGCCACGCGCTGTTCCAGCACGGCCTGCGTCGGGTTCATGATGCGCGTGTAGATGTTGCCGAACGCTTCCAGATTGAACAGCGACGCGGCATGGTCCACGTCGTTGAAGACGTACGCGGTGGTCTGGTAGATCGGCGTCACGCGCGCGCCCGTCGAGGGATCGGGCGTTGCCCCCGCGTGGATGGCGAGCGTCGAGAACCCTGGCGTTTCCTGCTGCGACATGCGCCGGCTCCTTTGTTTTATGAGCGGGCGGCTTTTGGACCGCTAGTGGCTGTGCGGCTTGCTCTTCTCGAACGCGGCCTTCTGCTCGGGGCTCGCTTCCTTCTGGTTCCTCGCCCGCCACTCGTCGTACGGCATGCCGTAGATGATCTCGCGTGCGCCGTCCTTGGTCAGCGTCAGCCCCCGGTCGGCGGCAGCTTCCTGGTACCAGTTGGCGAGGCAGTTGCGGCAGAAGCCGGCGAGGTTCATCAGATCGATGTTCTGCACATCCGCGCGGGTGCGCAGGTGCTCGACCAGCTTGCGCAGCGTCGCGGCTTCGAGCTCCGCTTCGAGCGACTTGTCGATTTTTGTCATTGCAGCATCTCCGTGAGCTTGTTTGTCGGTTGCGGCAGCGTGGCCTCGAGGATGGCACGTATGATCCGCGCCAGCCGCTCGGCCCACGCCTTCTGCCCGTCCTCGGTCCTGATCAGATCCTGGCGCACCTCGATGATGGCATTCGCGAGGCTGC
>RXJK01000316.1:22325-50604 GCA_003963125.1 Hyphomicrobiales bacterium | reverse complement strand
GCAGTCGCCTTCGAGTTTGCCGCTGTAGGGTTGGTTGTCTCCCACAACGAGATCCCCCTCGGCGTTGAAGTGGTCGAGCAGCGGCTGGGCGAGCCTCGGGTCCTTGTCCCAGAGCACGCCGACGTGCCAGGGCCGCGGCACCTGTTTCCAGGCTTCCGTGAAGGAATGGATCGACAGCAGCATCGGAGCGCTGCCGTTCGCGAGGCACGCGTCGATCACCGCATCTATCGTGCGGTGGTACGGCGCATAATAAAGGCGCGTGCGCTTCTCGCGCTCGGCCTCGTCCACGTGCCGGTTGCCGGGGATCACGGCTCCGTCCGAAAGCCGCATGATGAGCGTGGGGTCGTCGTGCCCGCGATTGGGATCAATGAGCAGCCGCGAATACCGTGTCAAAACGGCCGGTGCCTCGAGTACGTGCGACAGATGCTCGACGATCGCCGCGGCACCGATGTCGTAGGCGATGTGCCGTTCGAACTGCTCCGGCGAGAGCCCGAGTGATCCGTACTCGGGCGGCAGCGCATTCGACGCATGGTCGCACAGCAGGATCAGGCCGGCATCGGTCCGCCCCGGAAGAACACGATAGCTTTCATGCGTTTGCGCCCCAATTCGCGCGGGCGCGGAGGTCGATTTCTGCATGCCGCGAATATAAAGCGCGACGCGGACGATTGCCAGATTATGTCGGACCGGTTGCGCCGCCATTGCCCGCTTGACGGTTGCGACAGGCGCAAGGCAAACCATGGTTTGCACGTTCACAGGACAGGTCCATGGCCGACGCACAGAGCGGGGCGCACGAGGAATTGATGGCGCTGTACGAGGCGGCCGTGGAAGCGGCCCATCCCTCGTTCTGCCTGCCGTCGCATTTGCCCCCGGTACCGCCCCAGGGCCGCCTGATCGTGGTCGGTGCGGGCAAGGCTGCGGCCGCCATGGCGCAGGCGTCCGAGGCGCACTACCGCGCGCAAGGCTGTCTGGACCGGGTGCAGGGCGTGGTCACGGCGCCATATGGCTACGCGGAAGCCCTGCCCGAAAAGCCCACAGTCATTGAAGTGCTCGCCGCGCGCCATCCCACGCCCGATGCCAACAGCGTGCGCGCGGCCGAGCGCGCCCTGTCCCTGGCCTCTGGCGCCACGGAGCACGACCTGGTCCTTGTCCTCCTTTCCGGCGGCGCCTCGGCTTTGTGGGCCGCCCCCGCGAGCGGCATCGACATCGCCGCCAAGACGGCGCTCACGCGTGGCCTCCTCAAGTGCGGCGCCGACATTCACGAGATGAATACCGTGCGCCGGCACGTCTCGCGCATCAAGGGTGGCCGCCTGCGCAAGGCCGCAGCCAAGGCACCGATGCTCACGCTCGCGATCTCCGACGTGCCGGGCGACGATCCCGCCGCCATCGGCTCGGGCCCCACGGTCCCCGACCGGACGACGCTCGCCGACGCACGCGCGGTGCTCGCCCACCGCCGGGCGCAGATGGACATGCTGGGACTGGTCGTGCCGCCGTCCGTCGATGCTGCGCTGTCTGATCCGGCCAATGAGACGCCGAAGCCCGCGGACCCTGCCTTCGAGACGTCCACCTATCGCATCGTGGCGACGCCCGCTGCAGCGCTGGCTCGTGCCGCGGCGAAGGCGCATGACCTTGGCTACGCGGTCGTGTCGCTCGGCGACGCCGTGGTCGGCGAAGCCCGCGACGTCGCGGCCGAGCACGCCCGTCTCGCCCTGGAGGCCAAGCGCAAGGGCGGCCGCACCGCCATCATCTCCGGCGGCGAATTGTCCGTGACGGTGCGCAATGCCGGCGGCCGCGGCGGCCGTTGCCAGGAATATGCCCTGGCGCTCGCCGTCGCATTGGCGGGGGAGCCCGGCATTTCCGCGCTCGCGGCGGATACGGACGGCATCGATGGCGGCGAAGGCAAGGTGACCGATGCTGCCGGCGCGATCGTCACCCCCGCGACGTTGAGCGGCGACCTTTCGCTCGATGCCCGCCACTATCTCGACAACAATGACGCCACCTCATTCTTCGAGAAGGCGGGCGGGCTCATCGTCCATGGGCCGACGCAAACCAACGTCAATGACTTCAGGGTGCTCCTGATCGATGCCTGAGCGTCTCCGCGCCCTGAAGAAAAACCGAGCGTCGGCGCGCGTGTCGGCCGGTGCGGTCGTGCTGGCGCTTGCAATCTTCTCGGCATCACCGGCCGCAGCCGACCTGAAACTTTGCAACACCACGGCGAGCCGCATCGGCGTCTCGATCGGTTATCAGGATCCCGCGAGTGGTTGGACCACCGAGGGTTGGTGGAACATCGCGGCCCGGACGTGCGAGACGCTGTTCAAGGGCACGCTCGGCAGCCGTTTCTTCTACGTGCATGCTGTGGATTACGACCGCGGCGGCGAATGGGCGGGCAAGTCTGTCATGTGCACGACGGACAAGACCTTCACCATTCGCGGCAACCAGGACTGCCAGCGTCGCGGCTTCAAGAACACCGGTTTCTTCGAGGTCGACACGCAGGACTCGAAGGACTGGACCATCCATCTGACCGACCCGGGCGAAGGGGGGACGAAGCCGAGATGAGACGCAACCGAAGGGTCAAGATCGTCGCCACCCTGGGGCCCGCGTCCAACTCGCCCGAGATGATCGCCCGCCTGTTCGAGGCAGGCGTCGACGTGTTCCGCATCAACATGAGCCACGCCACACCGGACGGCGTGAAGAAGGTGCACACGGCGCTGCGCACGGCGGAAGCCAACTTTGGCCGTCCGATCGGCATCCTGTGCGACCTGCAGGGCCCGAAATTCCGCGTCGGCAACATCGATGGCGAGCGCGTCGGGCTCGCCTCCGGCGCCGTCTACCGCTTCGACGCCAACGAGACGGCCGGCGATGCGCACCGGGTGTTCCTGCCGCATCCGCAGATTTTCGAGGCCGTCGAGCCCGGCCATACGCTGCTGCTCGACGACGGCAAGATCCGCATGATCGTCCGCGCCAAGTCCGGCGGCACCATCGAGGCGGAGGTCCTCGTCGGCGGCATGCTGGCGAGCCGCAAGGGCATCAGCCTGCCTGACACGGTCCTCCCCGTCGGCCCGCTCACCGAGAAGGACAAAAAAGACCTCGATTTCGCGCTGCGCCTCGGCGTCGACTGGGTCGCCCTGTCCTTCGTCCAGCGCGGCGAGGACGTGAAGATGGCACGCCAGCTCATCGGCCAGGCCGCGGCCATCATGTCGAAGATCGAGAAGCCCTCGGCGATCACGGACATCGACGAGGTGATCGCGCACTCCGACGGCCTGATGGTGGCGCGCGGCGATCTCGGCGTCGAGATGCCCGTCGAGAAGGTGCCGGGCCTTCAGAAGCAGATCGTCAGCAAGGCGCGCGCGGCAGGCAAGCCGGTCGTCGTCGCCACCCAGATGCTGGAGAGCATGGTCGCCTCGCCGGTGCCGACGCGCGCCGAAGTGTCCGACGTGGCAACCGCCGTGTTCGACGGCGCTGACGCCATCATGCTGTCGGCCGAATCCGCCGTCGGCCAGTTCCCCGTCGAAGCCATCGCCATGATGGATCGCATCGCCTACGAGGTGGAGAACGATCCGAGCTACCCGGCGCTCGTGCATGCGACGCGCACGCCGCCGCTCGCGACCGCCGCCGACGCCATCGCCGCCGGCGCGCACACGGTTGCAGATACCCTGAAGCTCGCCTGCATCATCTGCTACACGGCGACGGGATCCACGGCGCTGCGCGTGGCGCGCGAGCGTCCGGGCCTGCCGGTGATAGGGCTGTCGCCGGTCGTGGCGACAGGCCGCAAGCTCGCCCTGATCTGGGGCGTGCACTGCGTGCTGACGAGCGATCCCGAAAATCAGGCCGCGATGGTCCGCAAGGCCTGTCGCATCGCGCTGGAAGAAGGCTTCGCCAGGCCCGGCGAAGGCATCATCATCGTTGCCGGCGTGCCGCTCGGCTCGCCGGGGACGACCAACATGGTCCGCATCGCCTTCCTGGACGAAGCGGGTAATCCGGTGGCCGAGGGGGCCTGACGGCGCCCCTCGGGGAACTCCTCTCGCGCCGCCCTTAGCCGGTGATGGCCGTGAGCGCGGTCTTCTGATCGGTGCTCATCGCCGCGATCTGCGTCGTCGTGAAGGCCTTGCCCTGCGTCGACGTCATCACCGCGATGTCCGCGGTCTCGAGGCCGGAGATCTGGCCGGCAGAGAGCGCCTTGATCTGCGTCGCCGTCAGACCCGGGACCTGCGTCACGGTGAGTGCCGTGATTTCGGCCGAGGTCAGGCCACCGATCTGCGTCACCGACATCGCGCCGAGCTGAGCGGACGAGATGGCGTTGAGCTGCGCGGTGGTCAGCGCCGTGATGTCCGCCGCCTCGAGGCCCTTGATCTGCGTCGTCGTCAGCAGCGCGATCTCGTCGCTGGTCAGACCGCCGATCTGGGATGCCGTCATCGCCGTGATCTGGCTCGACGTGAAGCCTCCGAGCTGCGTGCTCGTCAGCGCCTGGATCTGCGCAGTGGTCAGGCCGGTCACCATGGTGGTGGTGAGCGACTTGATCTGCGTCGAGGTCAGGCCCGCGAGCTGGGCCGTCGTCATCGCGCCCAGTGAGGCCGAGCTGAGACCCGCCAGAGCCGAGGTGCCGATGGCTCCGATCTGCGTCGCCGCCAGCGCATCGAGCTGAGTCTGGGCGAAGGCCGCGATGGCCGTCGACTTGAACCCGCCCATCTGCGTGGACGTCAGGGCCGAGATCTGGGTGACCGCAAGGCCACTGATCTGCGCCGCCGACAGGTTCGAGATCGTGGTCGTCGTCAGACCCGCGAGCTGATCCGTCGTCAGCAACCCGATGTTCGTCGAGGTGAGCACCGCAGTCTGCGTCGTCGACAGCGCCGCAATCTGCGTGGAGGACAGCGTGCTGAGCTGGCCAGGCATGATGTTGGCGATGCTCGTCGTCGACAGACCCTTGATCTGCGTCAGGTTGAGCGACCCGACTTCGGCCGGCGTCAGGTAGATGAACTGAGCCGAGGTCAGCGATCCGATCTGCGTGGCCGACAGGCCGCCGAGCTGCGTCGTGGTCAGGTTCGCCAGCGTCGTCGTCGACAGCGACTGCACCTGGGTCGTGGTCAGCGACTTGATCTGCGTCGAGGTGATGGCCCCGAACTGATCCGTCGTGAGTGCCCCGAGGTTGGTCGTGCTCATCGCCGCGATGGCCGAGGTCGAGAGCCCGCCGATCTGCGTGCTGCCGAGGCCCGCGAGCTGCGTGGTCGTGATACCGGCCAGCGTGCCGGTCTTCAGCGCCGCCGCCTGCGTCGCCGTCAGCCCACCGAGCTGCACCGCGGTGACGCCGGCGAACTGGGTCGAGGTGAGGACCCCGATGCTCGTGGCGGTCAGACCCGCGAATTGCGTGGTGGTCAGCCCGGTGATGTCGGTCGAGGTCAGCGAGACAGTCTGCGTGGAGCTGAGGGCTCCGAGCTGCGCGCTGGTCAAGCCCGCAACCTGCGTCGTGTCGAGCGAAGCGATCTGGGCCGCCGTCAGCGCCTTGACCTGCGTTGTGGTCACCGCACCGATCTGGGTGGTCGACAGTGAGGTGAACTGCGTCGTCGTCAGGCCTGCGATGCCGGTCCCCGTGATGGCGGCGATCTGCGTCTCGACCAGAGCTCCCAGCTGCGTCGTCGACAGGTTGGAGACGAGCGTCGAGGTCAGTGCCTTCATCTGCGTCGTCGTCAGGCCACCGAGCTGGGTGGTGCTGAGCGACGACAGGTTGGTCGTGCCGATCGCCGCGAACGCGGTGCCGTTGAAGGCCGCGACCTGGGTCGAGGCGAAGGCGCCGATCTGCGTCGTCGTGAAGCCCGCCATCGCGGCGCTCGAGAGGCCCGCGACCTGCGTGAGGGTCAGCGCGCCGATCTGCGTCGGGGTCAGGCCCGGCACCTGCGTGCTCTTCAGTCCGGCCATCTCGGTCGCGTTGAACCCGGCGAGCTGATCCGCCGTGAGAGCGCCGAGCTGTGTGGACGTGAAGCCCGCGATTTGCGTCGTCGACATCGCCGCCAGCTGCGTCGCGGTGAAGCCCGCGATCTGCGTGGTGGTGAGGTTGCCGATGCTCGTCGCCGAGAAGCCCTTCACCTGAGCGGTGCTCAGCGCTGCCAGGTTATCGGAGCTGATCGCCTGGATCTGCGCGGAGGTCAGCGCGCCGAGCTGCGTCGACGAGATGCCGCCGAGCTGCGTCACGGTGAGTGTCCCGAGCTGCGTGGTCGTGAGAGCCGCGACCTCGAGGGTCGTCAGCGCCTTGACCTGCGACGACTTGAGGCCGCCGATCTGCGTCGTGGTCAGGTTGGTGATGGCGGTGGTGCCCATGCCGGCGATGGCCGTCGTGGAGATGCCGCCGATCTGCACCGTGCCGAGGGCACCGAACTGGTCGCTGGTGAGTGCGGCCAGGATCGTCGCCTTCAGGCCACCCATTTGCGCCGCCGTGAGGGCGCCGACCTGGGTGGTGGTGAGCCCGCTCACCTGGGTGGAGGT
Organism: Hyphomicrobiales bacterium; assembly: GCA_003963125.1. Taxonomy (GTDB): domain Bacteria; phylum Pseudomonadota; class Alphaproteobacteria; order Rhizobiales; family Hyphomicrobiaceae; genus AWTP1-13. The sequence continues at coordinate 44,133 of RXJK01000316.1, read as the reverse complement.
CAGTGCGCCCATTTCGGTGCTGTTGAGCCCGCCGAGCTGGTCGGTGGTCAGGACGCCGAGGTTCGTGGACGTGAAGGCCGCGAACTGCGTCGTCGTGAGCGAGCCGATCTGCGTCGTCGTCAGGCCGCTGACCAGCGTGGTCGTGAGCGAGCTGATGTTCGTCGTCGAAAGACCCTTGATCTGCGTGGCGTTGAGCGCCCCGAGCTCAGTCGTCGTCAGGCTGCCGAACTGGGTGCTGGTCAGGGCACCGAGCTGGGTGGCCGACAGGCCGGCGATCTGCGTCGTGCTGAGGTTGGAGACCTCGGTCGTCGTCAGGTTCGCGACCTGCGTGGTCGTGAGGGCCTTGATCTGCGTGCTGGTCATCGCCCCGAGCTGGGTCGTCGTGAGCGCCGCCAGGTTGGTGGTGCTCATGCCGGCGATGGCCGAGGTGTTGAACGCGGCGATCTGCGTCGTATCGAAGCCGCCGAGCTGGGTCGTCGTCAGTGCGGACAGTGTGCCGGACTTCAGCGCGCTGGCCTGCGTCGTCGCCAGGGCGCCGAGCTGGGTGGTCGTGAGACCGCTCACCTGCGTCGAGGTCAGGACGCCGATCGCCGTGGAGTTGATGCCGCCGAACTGCGTGGTCGACAGCGCCCCGAGCTGCGTCGAGGTCAGTGCCAGCGTCTGCGTCGAGGACATGCCGCCGATCTGGCCGACGGTGAGACCGCCGATCTGGTCGGTGGTCAAGGAGCTGACCGCCGTCGTCGTCAGGCCCTTCACCTGCGTGCTGCTCAGGCCGCCGATCACGGTCGACGTGAAGCCGCTGAGCTGCGTCGTCGTGAGTGCCGCGACCTGGGTCGAGCTGAGGCCACCGAGCTGCGTGCTGGTGAAGCCGCTGAGCTGCGTCGAGGTCAGGCTCTGCACCAGCGTGGTGGACAGCGCCTTGATCTGCGTCGGGGTCAGCGCGCCGACCTGCGTCGAGGTCAAGTTGGAGAAGGTCACCGTCGTGAGCCCGGCCAGAGCCGAGGTCGAGAAGGCGGCGATCTGCGTCGTCTGGAACCCACCGAACTGCGTCGTCGAGAAGCCGCCGAGGACCACGGACTTGATGGCAGCGGCCTGCGCCGACGTCAGGGCGCCGAGCTGATCCGACGTGAAGCCGGTGAGCTGCTGGGTGCCGATGGCCGCGATGTCGGAGGTCGTGATGCCGGCGATCTGGGTCGTCGTCATCGCGGTGATGTCATTGTAGGAGATCGCCGCGAACTGGCTGGTGCTGAGCACCCCGATCTGGGCAGCCGTGAGGACGCCGATCTGGGTCGTGGTGAGCACGGCGATCCCGGAGGAGGTGATCCCCTTGATCTGGGTCGTCGTCATGCCGCTCAGCGCGGTGGTTGTGAGCGCCCCGACCTCGGTGGAGGTCATGGCACCGATCTGCGTGGCGGTGAGGCCGCCGAGCGCCGTCGCACCGAGACCCGAGACCTGGGTCGTGGTCAGGCTCGCGATCTGGCCGGTGGTGATCGCCTTGACCTGCGTCGCGGTGAGCGCATTGAGCTGCGTGGTCGTCAGCACCGAGACGTTGGTCGTGCTCAGGCTGGCGAGCGCCGTGGTGTTCAGCGAACCCATCTGCGTCGTGTCGAGACCGCCGATCTGCGTCGTGTTGAGGCCGCCGAGCGCGGTGCTCTTGAGAGCGCCGGCCTGCACCGTCGTCAGCGCGCCGAGCTGCGTGGTGGTGAACCCGCTCGCCTGCGTCGACGTGAGGTTACCGATCTCGGTCGCCGTGAGGCCGCCGAGCTGCGTGGTGCTGAGTGCACCCAGTTCCGTCGAGGTGAGCGCCAGGAACTGCGTGGTCGTCATCGCCCCGATCTGGGTACCGGTGAGACCGCCGACCTGGGTGGTCGTCAGCGACGATACGCCGGTGGTGCTCAGGCCCTTGAACTGGGTGGTCGTCAGGCTGCTCAGCATCGTCGTCGTGAAGCCGCCGAGCTGGGTCGTGTTGAGCGCGCCCATCTGCGTCGAGGTCAAACCGCCGAGCTGGGTCGCCGACAGGTTCGTGAGCTGCGTAGTCGTGAGGCTCACCGCCTGCGTGGTGGTGAGAGCACCGATCTGGGCCGCGCTGAACACGCTGAACATGGTGGTCGACAAGGCCGACAGGTTGCTCGTCATGAGGCCGGAGATGGCCGTCGTGGTGAGCGCGCCGAACTGCGTCGTGTCGAAGCCGGCGAGCTGCGTGGTGTCGAGGCTCGAGACCTGCGTGCTCTTGAAGCCGGCCGTCTGCGTGGCGGTCAGCATCCCGAGCTGGGCGGAGGTGAGGCCGTCCATTTGCGTCGTCGTCATCAGGCCGATCTGCGTCGAGGTGATGCCGCCGATCTGCGTGGTGGAGAGCGCGCCGATCAGGGTCGACGTCAGGGCGCCGACCTGCACCGAGGTCAGGGCGCCGAGCTGCGACGTGGTCATCGCGCCGATGAGCGTGGTCGTCAGGGCATTGATGCTCGTCGACTTGAGGCCGGCAACCTGGCCCGTCGACAGGGCCGACATCTCGGTCGTCGTCAGGTTGATGACCTGCGTCGAGCTGAGCGCGCCCGTCTGCGTGGCGGTGAGCGCCCCGAGCTGGGTCGTGGTCAGGTTGGCGAGCTGCGTGGTCGTCAGGTTGCTGATCTGCGTCGTCGTGATCGCCGCCATCTGCAAGGTGGTCAGGCCGCCGATCTGCGTCGTGGTGAGCGCCGACAGGTTGGTCGTGCTCATGCCGCCCAGCGCCGTGGTGCTGATGCCGCTGATGTCGGTGGCGTCGAAGCCGCTGAGCTGCGTGGTGGTGAGGCCGGTCAGTTCAGCCGCCCGCAGGCCGCCCATCTGGGCGGTGCTGAGCCCGCCGAGCTGGGTCGAGCTGAAGCCGCTCATCTGCGTGGTGGACAGGAGGCCGAGGTTGGTCGCGGTCAGGCCGGCGAGCTGCGTGCTCGTCAGCTGGCCGAGATCCGTGGAGGTGAAGGCCAGCGCCTGCGTCGAGCTCAGCGCGCCGATCTGGGCCGAGGTGAGACCCGAGACCTGCGTCGTCGACAAGGTGCTGATGTTGGTCGACTTCAGGCCGGCGATCTGCGTCGAGGTCAGCGTGCCGATCTGGGTGGAGGTGAGCGCGTTGCTCTGCGTCGTGGTCAGGGCACCGACCTGCAGCGAGGACAGGGCGCCGAGCTGCGTCGACGTCAGGTTCGTGAGCTGCGTCGTGGTGAGGAACGCCGCCTGCGTCGTCGTGATCGCGCCGATCTGCGTGGTGGTGACACCGGCGACCTGCGTCGTCGTCAGGGCCGACAGGTTGGTCGTGCTCAGTGCCGCGATGGCCGAGGTGGAGATGGCACCGACCTGCGTCGAGCCGAGCGAGCCGAGCTGCGTCGTCGTCAGGGCCGACAGCGTGGCACCCTTGAAGCCGCCGACCTGGGTGGTGCTGAGCGCGCTCATCTCAGTCGTGGTGAGGCCCGAGGCTTGCGTGTTCGTGATCACGCCGAGCGCGGTGGCCGTCAGGCCGGCGAGCTGCGTCGTGTTGAGCAGGCCGAGGTTGGTCGAGGTGACGGACGGCACCTGCGCCGTCGTCAGCGCGCCGATCTGCGTGGACGTCAGGCCGCTGAGCTGCGTCGAGGTCAGCGAGGCCAGCAGCGTGGTCTTGAGACCGGCGATCTGCGTCGTCGACATCACGCCGATCTCGGTGGAGCTCAGCGCGGCGTTCTGGTTGGTCGTGAACGCGCCGAGCTGCGTGACCGTGAGGCTGCCGACCTGCGTGCTGGTCAGGTTGGTGACCTGCGTGGTCGTCAGGTTCGCGACCTGCGTCGTGGTCAGCACGCCGACCTGGGTCGAGGTGAGGCCGCCGAGCTGCGTGGTGGTCAGCAGCGCCAGGTTGGTCGTGTTGATCGCCGCCACGGCCGCGGTCGTCAGCGCCGAGAGCTGGGTGGTGGCGAGTGCGCTGAGCTGGGTCGTGGTGAAGACCGACACCGCCGCGCCGGCGAGACCGGCCATCTGTGCCGTGGTCAGCGCGTTGATCTGCGTCGAGGTCAGGCCCGTTGCCTGCGTCGTGGTGATCGCGGCCAGTTCGGTCGCCGTCACGCCCGCGAGCTGCGTCGTGGTGAGGAGGCCGAGGTTGGTCGAGGTCAGCGACGCCATCTGCGTGGTCGTCAGCGCCCCGATCTGCGCCGAGGTGATGCCCGTGAGCTGCGTGGAGGTGAGCGCCGTGACGTTGGCGGCCTTCAGACCGGTGATCTGCGCGGTCGTGAGGGCGTTGAGCTCCGTCGAGGTCAGGTTGGTGCTCTGCGTGGTCGTGAGAGCGCCGAGCTGCGTGGTGGTGAGGCCGCCGACCTGCGTCGTCGTTAGGTTGGCCACCTGGGTGGTGGTCAGGTTGGAGACCTGCGTGGTGGTGAGCACGCCGACCTGGGTCGTGCTCAGGCCGCCGAGCTGGGTGGTGGTGAGCGCGGACAGATTCGTGGTGCTGACACCGGCAAGCGCCGAGGTGGCGATGCCCGAGATCTGCGTGGTTCCGAGGCCGCTGAGCTGGGTCGTGGTGAGCGACGACAGGTTGGCGCTCTTGAAGCCGGCCATCTGCGTCGCCGTCAGCACGCCGAGCTGCGTCGAGGTGATGCCGGAGCTCTGCGTGGTCGACAGGATGCCGATCTCGGTGGAGGTGAGGCCGGCGAGCTGGGTGCTCGTCAGCAGGCCGAGGTTGGTCGAGGTCAGGTTGGCAGCCTGCGTCGTCGTCAGGGCGCCGATCTGTGCCGACGTGATGGTGGTGAGCTGCGTCGAGGTCAGTGCCGAGATGCTGCCCGTCTTGAGGCCGACGATCTGCGTCGTGGTGAGCGCGCCGATCTCGGTGGAGGTCAGGTTGGTGGTCTGCGTCGTGGTCATCGCACCGATCTGCGTGACCGTGAGACCGCCGAGCTGGGTGGTCGTGAGGTTGGCGACCTGGCCCGTGGTCAACGTCGGCACCTGCGTGGCGGTGAGGACGCCGATCTGGGTCGTGGAGAGGCCGGCGACCTGCGTGGTCGTCAGCGCCGAGAGATTGGTCGTGGAGAGGCCGGCGAGGGCCGCGGTGCTGATGCCGCCGACCAGCGTCGAGGTGAAGCCGCCGAGCTGCGTCGTCGTCATGGCCGACAGCACGGTCGACGTCAGGCCCGCCATCTGCGTGGCGGTGAGGCCGCTGAGCTGCGTCGAGGTGAAGCCCGAGCTCTGCGTGGAGGCGAGCTGACCGAGTTCGGTCGAGGTCAGGCCGTCGATCTGCGTATCCGTCAGCGCGTTGACCTGCGTGGAGGTCAGGGCACCGACCTGGGTCGCGGTGAGGCCGCCGACCTGCGTAGAGGTGATGCCGGCGAGCTGCGTGGTCGTCAGCGCCGTCACGTTGGCCGCCTTGAAGCCGGCAAGCTGCGTGGTGGTGAACTGCGACAGCTGCGTGGACGTGAAGTTGCCGGATTGCGTCGAGGTGATCGAAGCGATCTGCGAGGCCGTGAAGCCGCCGAGCTGCGTCGTCGTCAGGTTATTGAGCTGCGTGCCCGTCAGGTTGCTCACCTGCGTGGTGGTGAGCTGGGTGAGCTGCGTGGTCGTCAGGCCGGCGGCCTGCGTCGTGGTCAGCGCTGCGAGGTTGGTGGTGCTGAGGCCGCCGAGCGCCGATGTGGAGATCGCGCCGATCTGCGTCGAACCGAAGGCACCGAGCTGGGTGGTGGTCAGGCCGGAAAGCACGGTCGACTTGAAGCCAGCCATCTGCACGGTGTCGAGCGAGCTGAGCTGCGTCGTGCTGAGCGGGTTGGCCTGGGTGGTCGTCAGCATGCCGATCTCGGTAGCCGTGAGGCCATCGAGCTGCGTGGTGGTCATCGCGCCGAGGACCGTCGAGGTCATGGCGTTGATCTGCGAGGTGACGAGGGCTCCGATCTGGTCGGAGGTCAGGCCCGTGAGCGCCGTGGTCGTCAGGCCGCTGATGGCGGTCGTGCTGAGACCCTTGACCTGGGTCGCCGAGAAGCTGCCGAGCTCGGTCGTGGTGAGCGCGTTGACCTGGGTCGAGGTCAGGTTGCCGAGCTGCGTCGCGGTGAAGCCGGCGACCTGCGTGGCGTTGAGTGCGTTGAGCTGCGTCGAGGTGAGGCTCGACACCTGCGCCGCGACGAGGGCCGTGACCTGCGCGGACGTCAGGCCGCCGAGTTCGGTCGTGGTCAGCGCCTGCAGATTGGTGGTGCTCAGGCCCGGGACCTGCGCCGTGGCGATGCCCGAGACCTGCGTCGACGTCAGGTTGGTGATCTGCGTGGTCGTGAGGTTATTCAGAACCGTGGAGACGAGCTGCGTGGCGATCAGGCCGGAGAGCTCGGTCGACGACAGCGACCGCAGGTTCGTGGTGGTGACGGCCGACAGCGTCGAAGACGTGATCAAGCCCACCTGCGTGGAGGTGAGCTGGCTCATCTGCGTTGTGGTGAGCGTGTTCAGCACCGTCGAAACGAGCTGCGCGGCGACCAGGCCACCGAGCTGGGTGCTGGTGAGGGCCTGCATGTTGGTGCTGGACAGGCCGGCGACGGCGGTCGAGGTGATGTTGCCGAGCTGCGTCGAGGTCAGCCCGCCGATCTGCGTGGTCGTCAGCGCGCTGAGCACCGTCGACTTGAAGCCCGCCACCTGCACGGTATCGAGCGAGTTGATCTGCGTGGTGCTGAGGGTGCCGATCTGCGTCGTGCCGAGCGCGCCGACTTCGGAAGAGGTCAGGCCGTCGAGCTGCGTGGTCGTCATCGCGCCGACGACGGTCGACGTGAGGGTGGCGAACTGCGCCGTCGTCAGCGCGCCGATCTGGTCGGAGCTGAAGCCGGTCAGGGCTGTGGTGGTGAGGTTGGTGAGCGCGGTCGTGCTCAGGCCCTTTACCTGCGCGGTGCTCAGGTTGACGATCTCGGTGGTGGAGAGCGCATTCACCTGCGTCTGCGTCAGGTAGCCGACCTGGGCCGAGGTGAGGCCGCTGATCTGGCCGGCCGTCAGCGCATTGAGCTGGGTGCTGGTGAGGTTCGGGACGTTGGTCGAGTTGAGCTGGCCGATGACCGCCGACGTCAGCCCGCCGAGCTGCGTGGTGGTGATGTTGCCGAGGTTCGTCGTCGTCAGCGAATTGATCTGCGTGGCAGCCAGCGCGCCGAGCTGGTCGGAGCTCAGGTAGCCGAGCGCCGTGGACGTGATGTTGGAGATCTGGGTGGCGGCAAGGCCCTTGATCTGCGTCGTGGTGAAGTAGCCGACCTCGGCGCTCGTCAGGCCGTTGACCTGCGTGCTCGTGAGGTAGCCGACCTGGGCCGCGGAGAAGCCGCTCACCTGTGTGTTGGCGAGGCTGTTGATCTGGGTGGTGGTGAGGGTGGTGACCTGCGAGGACGACAGCAGGCCGAGCTGCGTCGCGGTGATGCCGTCGAGCTGCGTCGTCGTCATCACGCCGAGGTTGGTCGTGTTGAGGCTCTGCACCGCAGCGTTGCTGAGGGAGCCGATGTTGGTCGAGGTGATGTTGGTGAACTGGGTGGTGGTCAGCCCGTTCAGCGTGGTTGCCGTGAGGGCTGCAGCCTGCGTCGCGGTCAGGACGCCGATATCGGTCGTCGTGATGCGCGCGAGCTGCGTGGCCGCGAGGCTATTGAGGACGGTGCCGGTGAGGTAGGGGATCTGCGTCGTCGTGAGCGCGTCGATGTCGGTCGTCGTGAACCCGGCAGCCTGCCCGCTGGCCAAGGCAGCGATTTCGGTCGTGCTGAGGTTGCTGACTTGCGTCGAGGTGAGGTTGTTGATCCCCGCGGAGGTCAGCCCGCCGAACTGCGTGGCCGTGAGCGAAGACAGGGCGGTCGTGGAAAGCCCGGACACCTGGGCCGTGAGGCTGCCGACCTGGACCGCTGTGAGGCTGCCCAGCTGCGAACCGTCGAGGGCGCCACCGACAGTTGCGGACATCAAGGCCTGCAGGTTGGCGTTCGAGAGGCTCGCGATCTGCGCTGCCGAGAGCCCGGGGACCTGAGAGGCGACCATGGCCCCGAGGTTGGTGGTTGTGAATTGGCCGAGCTGCGTGTTCGTCAGAGCGTTGAGCTGCGTGACCGCGAGCGCCCCGAATTGGGTCGTCGTGAACTGCCCGATATTGGTCGCTGTCAGCGCCTGAATCTCAGTAACCGCCATTGCCTGGATTTCAGTCGCCGTCATCGACGATGTATAGGCAGCCATAGCACAGTGTCCCTTTTCAAAACTGGACGCAGTTGTCCCGATGTTGCCGCAATGATTACGTTTGCATGCTGAAAAATTTGTAAACGAGCAGAAATAAATCGACGGAAATTTCGAAGTACCAATTTTAGTGCATTTGAAATTTATCCAGTTGATCAGGACGCGGAAAGAATTGCGCGTAAACCGGAGCATCGGATGTCGGTTATGCAGATAAAACGCGTCGTTTTACGGCGTCGGATGGCTGCAGCGGGCCCGGCGGTAGCGCGGGCAAAAAATCCCGTCGCATCGAAAAAAAAGTGTTTGGGAGGCGGTCGGGAGAATCAAATTGCGGCCCGTCGGGAGTCGCCCCGAAAAGCATCGCGTACGCACTCATATATAATGAATGGCGGAGATTGGATCGGCGCAGAATGGCGAGTTGCAGAGGTGAGCGGGCGCCGGGTTGCTGCTAGAAGAATTGCGAAAACATGAAAATCGATTAGCGGACAGGCCAGATCGGGCAGTTACGCGCAAGCCAGCGCAGCTAAAGTCCCTGAGAATCATTCACCGATGTCCGCGCGTCCGCTGCACCGGCTGCGCTCTCCTCGACAGGAAGAAGGAAATGACCCAGGAACTGTTTCTCACGGCAGTGAAGAAGGCCATCTCTCAGGACCTGAGCGTGGCCGACCTTTTCGGTGTGACGGAGCAACTCAAGGCCGCCGGCGAGAACGCGCTGGCGCTGCAACTCTACGACATCTGGATCGGGCAGAACGCCGCGAACCCGCTGCTGCACGCCGTGCGCTTCAACTACGGTGTCGCGCTTTCCGATGACGGCAAGCTCGAGCGCGCCCGCGACGTGTTCCTCGAGGCCATCAAGACGAACCCCGAATTCATCCCGCCCTACATCAACATCGGCACGCTGTACGAGCGCCTCGGCCAGCTCGACCAGTCGATTGCGCATTGGACGCAGGCCGCCAACGTGCTCGGCGCCATCACCGCCGAATCGATCAACTACAAGCTCACGGCGCTGAAGCAGATCGGCCGCGTCCTCGAAGGCGCCAAGATCGATGCCAACGCGGAAGCCGTGCTGCGGCAGAGCCTCGAGATCGATCCCTTCCAGCGCGACGTCTCGCAGCACTGGATCGCCCTGCGCCAGGGCCAGTGCAAGTGGCCCGTTATCGAGCCCTTCGCGCGCATGACGCGTCGCCGGCTCATGAAGGGCATCAGCCCGCTGTCGACAGCCTGCCAGATGGACGATCCGATCTTCCAGCTCGCCAACGCCTATCACTACAATCAGACCGACGTGCTCAAGGGCAGCAAGGTGCCGGCCGCATGGGCGCCGCCGAAGGGTCCGCGCAACCGTCGCCTGCGCATCGGCTACGTCTCGTCCGACCTGCGCGAGCACGCCGTCGGCTTCCTCACCGCCGAGATCTTCGGCCTGCACGACCGCTCGAAGGTCGAGGTGTTCGGCTACTACTCCGGCGTGAAAACCAACGACGCGATGCAGGCGCGCATCAAGGCGACGTTCGATCACTGGGCGGACATCACCGACTACAAGGACGAAGCCGCGATCCAGAAGATCCGCGACGACGGCATCGACATCCTGATCGACCTCAACGGCTACAGCAAGGACGCGCGCCTCAACGTGTTCGCGGCGCGCCCGGCTCCGATCATCGTCAATTGGCTGGGCTTCCCGGGCACCATGGGCAGCCCCTATCACAACTACATCATCGCCGACGACTTCATCATCCCGAAGGAGCACGAGGCCTACTTCACCGAGAAGGTGCTGCGCCTCCCCTGCTACCAGCCCAACGACCGCAAGCGCGCCGTCGCCGACTGCCCGACGCGCGCGCAGGTTGGCCTGCCCGAGGGCGCCATCGTCTACTGCTGCTTCAACGGTACGCAGAAGATCACGGCGCAGACCTACGACCAGTGGATGCAGATCCTGCGCGGCGTGCCCAACAGCGTGCTTTGGCTGCTCTCCGGAAGCGACGAGACCAACGAACGCCTGAAGGTCGAGGCCGAGAAGCGCGGCGTCTCGCGCGAGCGCATCGTCATCGCCGACAAGCGCGCCAACGCCCACCACCTGGCGCGCTACCGGCTGGCCGATCTGTTCCTCGATACCTTCCCCTACGGCGCCCACACCACGGCTTCCGATGCGCTCTGGCTCGGCGTGCCGATCCTGACCTACCCGGGTCGCGGCTTCGCAGCGCGCGTCTGCGGCAGCCTCGTCATCGCCGCCGGCCTGCCCGAACTCGTCTGTGCTTCCCAAGAGCACTACGTGCGCCGCGCCATGGAGCTCGGCAACGATCCGGCGCTGCTGAAGGCGATGCGCGCCAAGCTCGAACTGGGCCGCGCCTCCTGCACGCTCTTCGACATGCCGCGCCTCGTGCAGAGCCTCGAAGGCCTCTACGAAGAGATGTGGACGGACTACGCCGAAGGCCGCCTGCCGCTGCCGGATCTGTCGAACCTCGAAGTCCTGCACGACATCGGCTGCGAGGAAGGGCACGACGAGCGCGTCGCCAAGGCGCAAGACCTCACGGCCTACCACGGCGTCTATCGCGACAGCCTTGCGGCCCGCGGCGCCTACTCGACGCTCGCTTACGATCGCCGCCTGCGCGTGCGCAATGGCAATGACCCGCTCATCAACGGCCTCGTGCTGCCGATGCGCGCGGCCGAGTAGAGAAAGTGGGCAGGCATCGTTATGAGTGACCAGAAAGGCCAGATGCCGCCCTATCATACCGCTGTGCGGAGCGCGTTCCTCGTCGCCCTGCACAACGGTGTGCACCTCCAGCCGGAGCAGTTGGGCGTCGGCGATCAGAAGGACCCGCTGACGTCCGTGCAGAAGATCCTGCAGGGCGCCGGTCTCGACTGCCGCATCAGCAAGGGCAAGAAGTGGGACGACGTCCGCGCGCTGCGCGGACAGTATCCCCTCATGACCGTGCGTAAGGACGGGCGCTGGGTCATCGTCGTCGGCGAGGTGCCGACGGAGGAGAAGGAACCCGGCGTCATCGTCCTCGATCCCGCGATCGAGGCCTCGGGCCCGGTCACCATGCGGCTCGAGGACTTCCTCGTCACGTGGGCCGGCATCTTCCTGGAGTGCCGCCGCCCGCGCCCCGGCCTCGACGAGGAGAACCAGCCCTTCGGCTTGCGCTGGTTCGTGCCCGAGATCCTGAAGCAGCGCAAATATCTGCGCGACGTCGCCATCGCCGCCACGATGTGCAACGTCATCGGCTTCGCCACGCCCATGCTGTTCCAGGTCATCGTCGACAAGGTGATCCCGCACCACAGCTACCAGACGCTGTACGTGGTGACGTTCGTCTTCCTGGCCGTCATCGCCTTCGACGCGATCTTCAGCTACGTCCGCCAGTACCTGATGATGTTCGCCTCGAACAAGATCGACGCGCGCCTCGCTTCACGCGTCTTCAAGCATCTGCTTTCGCTGCCGATGCAATTCTTCGAGGCGACGCCCGCCGGCGTCATCGCGCGCCATATGCAGCAGACCGAGAAGGTGCGCCTGTTCCTCACGGGCCGCCTGTTCCACACGCTGCTCGATGCAGCGGCACTCCCGATCCTGCTCGTGCTACTGCTGTTCTACAGCGTCAAGCTGACTGTGCTGGTGCTGGCCTTCTCGGCCGCCATCGCCGCCGTCATCGGCATCCTGATCCCGACCTTCCGCAGCCAGTTGAACCAGCTCTACGGGGCCGAGGGCGCGCGCCAGGCGCACCTCATCGAGACAATCAACGGCATGCGCACCATCAAGTCGCTCGGCCTCGAACCGACGAAGAAGGACTCCTGGGACAGCAAGGTGGCCATCGCCGTGCGCCGGCACATGAGCGTCGGCCAGATCGCCGCCTTCGCCAACGTCATGACGACGGCGCTGGAAAAGGGCATGCAGATTGCCATCCTCGGCGTCGGCGCGCTGGACGTCTTCAGCGGCAACCTGAGCATCGGTGCCCTCATCGCCTTCAACATGCTTTCGGGCCGCGTCAGCGGACCCCTCGTGCAGATCGTGGCGCTGATCAACGAGTACCAGGAGACCGCGCTGTCGGTGCAGATGCTCGGCCACGTCATGAACCACCCGCCCGAACGCGACGACCGACACAAGGGCTTGAAGCCACCGATCCATGGCGAGCTCACCTTCGAACAGGTGGGCTTCCGCTATCCCGGTGCCAGCAATGCCGCGCTCGATCGCATCTCGTTCAGCATCAAGAAGGGGCAGATGATCGGCGTCGTCGGCCGCTCCGGTTCGGGCAAGACCACGGTCACGCGCATGATCCAGGGCATCCACGTGCCCCAGGAGGGCGTCATCCGGCTAGATAACGTTGACTTGCGCCACATCGACCTGACGCATCTGCGCCGCAACGTCGGCGTCGTGCTGCAGGAGAGCTTCCTGTTCCGCGGCACCATCCGCGAGAACATCGCGGTAGCCAAGCCGCATGCCTCGCTGATCGAGATCGCGCAGGCGGCCCAGCTCGCCGGCGCCGCCGAGTTCATCGATCGCCTGCCCATGTCCTACGACACGATGCTGGAGGAAGGCGCAACCAACCTCTCCGGCGGCCAACGCCAGCGTCTTTCTATCGCGCGCGCACTCCTTACCAAGCCGCAGCTGCTGATCTTCGACGAGGCGACGAGCGCGCTGGATCCCGAGAGCGAATCGATCATCCAGGAAAACCTCGCCCGCATCGCCGAGAACCGGACCATGATCATCGTCTCGCACCGGCTGTCCTCGCTGACGATGGCGGACGCGATCATGGTGCTCGACCGCGGCAAGGTCGTCGACTTCGCCCCGCATGAGACGCTGCTCGAGCGTTGCGAGATCTACACACTGCTGTGGAACCAGCAGACGCAGCACATCAAGCCACGCAAGGTGGCCTGAGCATGGAAGCCGTCTCTCCGACACCGATTGCGCACATCCAGGCCCAGTGGCAAGGCCTGGTCGCTGCCGTGCGCGCGCGCGTGCTGGACCCGCTGCGCCAGAAATTCAACGAACTTCTTCCGCCCGAGATGCGCCCGCCCGAACGCCGCGGCCCCGAAGGCGATCTCGACGAGATGATCGAGGAGCGCCCGCCGCAGCTCCTGCGCAACATCACTTATATTCTCGGCACGGCCTTCGTGTTCGGCATCGTGGCGGCCGCCATCGTGCACGTGGACATCATCGTGCAAAGCTCCGGCCAGCTCACCATCGACGGGCCGCCCATGGTCATCCAGCCCATGGAGCGCTCGATCGTGCGCAGCCTCAGCGTCAAGGTCGGCGAGGTGGTCAAGAAGGGCCAGCAGCTCGCCGTGCTCGACGCCACGTTTGCGGAGGCCGACCTCGCAGCGCTGCGCACGCGCCACAAGGCGCTGTCCGCGCAGGTGCGGCGCATGGAAGCCGAATGGAGCGGCGCTCGCTACGAGATCCAGGATCCGAGCGACACCGACGAGCGCCTCCAGGCCGTGCTCCTGCGCCAGCGCCAGTCGCAGCTCGCGTCACGCCTGCGCGCCTACGACGAGGAACTCAACAAGTTCGAGGCGAGCGCCCGCACCATCGACGGCCAGCGCGACGTGCTCTCCCAGCAACTCGCCGTTGTGCAGGAAATCGAGGACATGCGCACGCGGCTGTTCAAGTCCCAGTCCGGCTCGCGCATGCAGCTTCTCCTTGCGCGCGATTCGCGGCTGCGGGCGGAGCGCGAGCACCGCGACGCCATCGACCGCCTGACCGAATTGCAGTTCGCCACGTCGTCGAAGCGCGCCGAGCGCCAGGCCTTCCTCGACGATTGGCGCCGCTCGCTGCTCGAGGATCTCGATCGCCAGCGCGCCGAACTCACGCGCACCAAAGAGCAGCTCGTCAAGGCAGAGCGCATGCATGACCTCGTGACCGTAACGGCGCCCGAGGACGGCGTCGTGCTCGATATCGCCAAGCGTTCGGTCGGCTCCGTGCTGCGCGAGGCCGAACCGCTCATGAGCATCATGCCCTCGGGCGCCACGCTGATCGCCGAAATCCTCATCAGCTCCGCCGACATCGGCTACGCCAAGATCGGCGACGAGGTGCTGCTGAAGGTCGATGCCTTCCCGTATCAGAAGCACGGCACGTTGAAGGGACGGCTAGCTTCCATCGGCGAGGAGAGCTTCACACCCGGCGGAACGCCAGGCGGCGATGCCAATGGGCCGACGCTGCGGCAGCCGACCGGCGTCTTCCACCGCGCCCGCGTGGAGATCGTCGATTTCCATCTCGACAACATGCCCAAGGGCGTCCGCATCCTGGCCGGCATGACGGTCGCGGGCGAGATCAAGGTCGGCACGCGCAGCGTCATGTCCTACTTCATGTATCCGATCACGCGCGGCCTGCGCGAGAGCATCCGCGAGCCCTGAGCCTTCAGCGCACCGGCATGATGAAGGGCGTCGGGTCGATCGCTTCGCCGTCCCGATGAATTTCGAAGTGCAGGTGCGGTGAGACCGACAGCCCGGTCGTGCCGGCTTGGCCGATGACCTGTCCACCGGTCACGCATTGCCCTTCGCTCACGGCGAAGCTCTGCAGATGCGCATAGCGCGTTTCGAGCCCATCCTTGTGCGCGATGATGACCACGTTGCCGAACTCGCCCATCCGCGCCGCCGTGGTGACGCGTCCGGCCGCCGCCGCATAGACCGGCTCGCCGATGGGCACCGCGAAGTCGGCGCCGGTATGCATGCGATTGACCTGCAGCACGGGATGCTTCTGGATGCCGAAGCCCGCGGTCACCGCGCCGCGCGCAGGGCGGTGAAAGGCAAGTCCCCCGGGGAGATCGCACGTCTGGGCGCCGGCACTCCCTGCGAAGCCGGCCAGGAAAAGGAAGACACCAAATCCCGTTGCCACCTGTGCCATGCGCGATATCGCCCCGTTGCGATCACTGTCCGCGCAGGACGTGAAATGGCAAAGCGGCGATCCTTGGGCGAAGGCGGGGGATTGCCACCGCGGCCATTCGATGGCGCAATGGGCGCAGAACAACACCAGGGGAAGCGCACATGACAGGCTACATCGACCCGACCAAGGCGACCTTCGCGCAGTTCCGCGAGAACGACCGCCCTGGCCCCATTCACATGCTGAACCTCGTCCGCCTGCACAAGGAGGCCCGCTATCTCGACGGCCGCAAGGCGACGGGCGCGGAGGCCTACGCCGCCTACGGGCGCGACAGTGGGCCGGTGTTTCAGCGCCTTGGGCGGCCGCATCGCGTGGCAGGGGCGGTTCGAACTCATTCTGATCGGTCCGGAAAGCGAGCGCTGGGACCTGTGCTTCATCGCCGAGTACCCCTCGGTCGCGGCCTTCGTCGAGATGATCCGCGATCCCGTCTACCGGGAGGCCGTGAAGCACCGCCAGGCCGCGGTGGAGGACAGCCGCCTCATCCGCATGGCCCCCCTCGCCCCCGGCAAGAACTTCGGCGACCCGCCGGCGGCGTGAGGACGCCGGACGTTTTATAGAATGCGTAGGCGCCGGTCCGCAATTCAGAATGAGGGCGAGTATGGAGCCCCTGGGTCCCTGATCGGCGCTCCGCGCCGTCAGGGATGACAGTTGGAGTGTTGGCGGAGCGTTTCCAACCGCCCTGTTTGTCATCCCGGCCGGAGCGCGCAGCGCGGAGAGCCGGGACCCAGGGCCACTAATGAGAGGGTTGCCTAAAGCTGCCCCTGGGTCCCTGATCGGCGCTCCGCGCCGTCAGGGATGACACTTGGAGTATGAGCCAAGCGTTGCTGATAGCCCTCCCTGTCATCCCGGCCGAGCGAAGCGAGAGCCGGGACCCAGGGGCCGCAAAATGAGCGGAACTCCGAAAGCTACCGCTGTCGCTGGCCGCGGTAGTGCGCCCTTAGTAAAGAGCAGCGCGGTGACGCACTATTTCCCCTTCTCCACGTCGCGGCCCATGCGCCAGATCTCTTCCTGCAGCCGCATGTCGGCGAGGATGCGGTCGAGCAGCAGGCAGGTACGGTTGAAGAGCTCCGTGCCGATGTTGTAATCGGCGGCTGCGAACACATCGCAGCGCCCCGCCTTGAAGAGATCGACGCATTTTGCCTTGCTGCCGCGGGGCGGGTAGACCGCCACGGCATGCCCACCGTTCTTGCGCATCACGGCCATGGACGGCACGTCGGTGTCGCCGTCGCCGAAGTAGATCATGTTGGCGAACGGGATCGGGCGCGAATCCTCCGGCATGTGCTGGTTGATGCTGTCGCCGAGATCCTCGACGCCCTTGTTGATGCGGAACAGGTACTGCGTCTTGCCGGTGTCCGTGATCACGCGCTTCGGGTACGGCATCTCGTACGCCTCGAACCAGTATTCCGAGGCGAACACGTTGTGGAAGCGCGGGTAAATCGACGTGCCCTCGATGATCTCCGTGAGGCCCGACGAGATCAGGTAATGCCGCAGCACCACGTCCTGGGCTTGCGCGTGCGTGCGCACGTAGCTGCCGATGGCGTCGAACCACTGTTCGACACCCGGGAACAGTTCCACCTGCTTGCCCTGGTCGACGAGGTCCTGCCGGTTGATGACGACGCCTTTGGCCTTCGCCTTCTTGTAGAGGAGGTGCATGTAGGTGATCAGCGGATCGGCCTTCTCCTCGCGCGCGATACGATTGCTCTCGCGCCAGAAGCTTTCGGCCTCGATGCCGATCTTGGGCAGGAACGCGTATTCCTGCATGGGCCGCGGGCACAGCGTGCCGTCGAAGTCGTAGACGAGCGCGATGGTCCTGCGGTCGAACTTGGGCGCCTGCTTGGGGCCAGCCTTCTGCGCCGTCGCCGCGTGCCCGAGCGCAACGGCCTTGTCCGCGCTGGCATTGCGTGCGCGGCCCGCCGCGCGCTCTGTCCGATCCACCACGCTGCTCACTCCCTGGAAAACCTGCGCCGGACCATCGCGCGATTCGTGTGGCATCTCCAAGGCTGGCGGGCTCAGGGCCCCGCCCGTTCATGAGTTGCTAACCGCGGCGGCAGGCGGCGGCCGACTGTTAACGCGGCCGCGACGTTGGCCCGTGCACATTGCGGCTCGATTTCGATGCGTCCGGAGTTCACGATGTCGCTTGCCGCCCGCAGTCTGATGCTGCTCGCTTTCGCCCCGATGCTGCTGCCCGGCGCCGTTTCCGCACAGGAGAAACCGCAGCCGGTCGCATCGGGCGTGGCGTACGAGTTGATCGGGCGCTGGGACGTCGCGCGGCTGAATACGATCCTCGAAAAGGATACGCCGGCCTTCTCGGGCGTCGCGGTGACGTATACGCCGGCGCAGACGGCCGTGCGGCTCTACCGGATCACCTACCCGACGACCATCCCCGAGCGCGGCAACAAGCCGACCATCGCCAGCGGCCTCCTCGCGCTGCCGGAGACGGCACAGGCAGGTGCCAAGCTGCCGATGGTCTCCTACCAGCACGGGACAGTCTACGGGCGGCAGGAAGTGCCCTCGTTCCCCGAGCAATCGCCCGAGACGCAGCTCATGATCGCGCAGTTCGCGGGCCAGGGATACGCGCTGATCGGGGCCGACTATTTCGGCCTCGGCACATCGCAGGAGCCGGAAGGCTACATGGTCAAGGCCAGCCATCAGCAGGCCACGGCCGACATGCTGACGGCGAGCCGCGCGGTGCTGGCGCAGATCGGGATCGAGACACCGCGGCTTTATCTCGCCGGCTGGTCGCAGGGCGGGTTCGTCACCATGGCGATGCTTGAAAAGCTCGAGGCGAGCGGCATCGCGGTCAACGGCGCGGCGACCGCCAGCGCCCCGATGGACGTCTACGCCACGCTCAACGGCTTCCTCGACTTCCCCCGCAAGAACGACGCCGCCTGGGTGCAGTCGCTGTTCATGCTCTCGGCCTTTTCGTTCGAAAACTACTACGGCGTGCCGGGGCTGGCGCGCTCCGTGCTGACGGACGAGGCCTACGACATTTCGCGCAAAATCTACGAGCGTCAGCCGATCAACGCCGAGGACGTGCCGACCGACCTGCACAAGGTCGTCCGCGCCGAATACTTCGATCCGCAGTTCTTCGCCAACTCCGCCTATGGCAAGCTCACGAAGGAGACGCAGAGCTATCGCTGGGTGATCAAATCCCCCGTGCGCAACTACTACGGCGAGGCCGATGAGGCGATCTCGGTCGGCATCGGCCGCCTGGCGATGACCTACGCGCAAGCCATGGGCGCGGGCAATCCGAGGCTCGAAGCGATTTCGACCGGCCCCACGTCGCATCGCGGCACGTTCGCGACCGCCGTGCCCCAGTGGAAGGCGTGGTTCGACGCCAACTGAGATCGACTATTTGGCGCGTCGCCACACGAAGTCGAGCGTGATGCCGGATGGCGTGCGCGGATTCGTGAACCGCAACTCGTCGCTCGTGACAGATGTCACCACGCGACGCTGGTTGGCAGCCCCACGAGATTCGGAAACGTGCTCGTTTCGATGCTGAGCGTCAGCGTCCGCGTGGCCTCGTCGAGCGTGTAGGTGCCGGTGTAGGCAATCGAACCCGAGGCGATCGCCATTGCCTCCTCGGCCGTTGGCGCCGTCGTGTCGTTGGAGGCGAGCTTTGGAGTATCCGTGCGTGTAGTGATGAAGTGAAAACGTCCATCGGAAGTGTAGGTCGCGACCCCCTGCAAGGGTGGACGCGGCAGGGTGCTGCCATCGTCCCGCTTCGCCTGGCTCGAAACGTAGATCCAAGAGCCCACCAGCCGGTCCTTCAGGGACGGCTCCTGCGTGTAAGCATGCGGCGCAAGGGGTAGAAAGCCGAGGGTGACGGCGAGGACGCGAAGTATGCGCACGGACTGCACTCCTGCTTCATGCAATGGGATTAAGCAGCAGCGCTATTCCTGAAAACAAATGTGTCACGCGTTGTGCGCCATGCGCTCGAACCGGGGCGCCGATGGTTTACCGCCGACCCCGCGCGCGGCTCCGGTCGCAGTCCCCGACCTACCGGAACCGGCGTTGCGGGCCGCCGGGACGGCGCTTGTCGCCACCGCCCGGTCCACCGGCGCCGGGCATGGGCCCGCGCGTGTCCTTGTGGCGGAAATTGATGCGGCCCTTGTCGAGATCGTAGGGCGTCATCTCGACGGTCACCTTGTCGCCGGCCAGGATGCGGATGCGGTTCTTCTTCATGCGGCCGGACGTGTAGGCGATGACCTCGTGCCCGTTGTCGAGCTTCACGCGGCAGCGGGCGTCGGGAAGCACTTCTTCCACCACGCCCTCGAACTCGAGCATCTCTTCCTTGGCCATGCAATCTCCTGATGGATCACCGCCGACACGGTGCGCCGACCCGCGCTGGGTCATTTGCGCCCGTATATGAGCCTGCCCGGACGGCCTCGCAAGCGGAAAAGGGCATGTTTACGCGCAAGAAAGGCGGCTCTCGTCGGAGAACCGCCTTTGTTCGTTCGGTCCGATCGCGCGCAGGCCAGGGCGCCCTCTATGCCCCGGCGTGGCGCGCCGCGGTCGCTCAGCGCGCGCGGCTGAGAAGGTTGTTGGCGCTGAACTTCGCCATGATTTCCCGCTCCATGTCGTCGGTCAGCATGCCGCCGTGCGAGGCGAGGTAGGCGGCGACGGCCTTTTCGGCGCGCGCCTGCTGACCCTGGATCATGCGGTCATAGACCTTGTTCCAGAAGGACTTGGTGGGTTCGGCCGCGCCGACTGCGGCGCTGGCGACCTGGTTCGAGACTGCAATCGTGCTCATGAGTGGCCTCCGTCTTTGCGACGATGTGGTGATGCCGTCCCTTGGCCCGCCTCCACTCCCGAGTGCTCACGGATCTTGCCGCCCGCTACCGCATGCGGAATAGATGCTGCACCCGCTCAGACTTTGGTAGAAGAATTGCTGCGCCGCAGCAATGCGCCGTGCGCATAGCTATGCGATAACCTGTCGCTGAGGCTGCAGCGACAAGTCGTCCATGGCAATACCTAACCTAAGCAGGAGCGTGCAGTGGAGTGGCTAGCCATTGCCGTGATGCCAAGTCTGGAACTCGATCAGCCTATCGAGTGCAATCCGTTTGCGATGGTGCCCCTGAACGATGGACGCATCCTATCCATGCGCTCCCTCCAGCCGGGATTGAGTGCCTTTCTCGAAAAGTTCTACGACACGCACGGCAACCAAGTACGCCCAACCACAATAATTTGGAGACGGCCCAGCCTAGGCGAGAGGCCCGATTTCAATGGGCTTTGCAGTTTCCGCGACATTGTTGCGCTTGCTTACGTACTTTCTGCGCAGTCTCGCGTTCTCACGGATAACGTACCTCCTGCGGTACAATGGTCGGACTATTTCAGCATTTATCCTTGGATGGTGGGTGCTGACGACAAATGCATCGTGTGCTTCACGCCCGCAATAAGAGCGCTGCACTGTATCGATAGTTTTCGTGGGCAGACGCTTCCAGATATAAATTCCCGTGCGGCATACCGACGGGACGCAGACAGTGCACTCCTCGAATCGCTCAAGGCTGTGTGGAAGCAGAAGTATATCGAAAAATCAGAGGCGCATAAGCCAACTGCAGTTTTGCGATCGGCCAATATGGCGTTTCGAGCCAGTTCTATGCCAGCAATCTCTGATGCGACCCAGTATGATTTTGGAAGGTCCATAGCGTTATGGGTGTCGGCCTTTGAAATACTTGTCCATCCTGGGGGGAAAGGCAGGGTTGAGCTACGCAACGTATATGGATTGCTTAGCTCACCAGCCTATAAATACAAAAGCTTGTCGGAAGAGGCGTACATGGCCTACCCCGACACGCTGAAAAAAAGAGGATCTCAGGCGGTTCCTAGAAATTTGCCGTGTTTGATCTATGGAGAAATGTGCCACGCACGAAATGACTTCATCCACGGAAACCCGTTGCCCGACAACAGATTGATTCTCAACGGCACATCTCGGACTATTATTAGTTTTTGCCCAGCGTTATATGGCGTGGCGTTGTCGTGCAGTTTGAAAAAATGGTCTTCCGACGGCAAAGCCCAAGTTGAGAATGAGGGTGAGACTTCGCTAACGTACGAGAGAGCACTTTTGGCGGCGCGACGGGCTACAGGATGAACTTGGAGAGGTCCGCGTTCTTGGCGAGGTCGCCGATGCGGGCGCGCACGTAAGCCGCGTCGATGCGGATCGTTTCGCCGCTCTTGTCGGCGGCCTCGAACGAAATCTCGTCGAGCACGCGCTCCATCACGGTCTGTAGGCGCCGCGCGCCGATGTTCTCGACGGTGGAATTCACCTGCACCGCCACGTCGGCAAGGGCGTCGATGGCGTCGTCCGAGAACTCGAGGCTCACGCCCTCGGTCCGCAGCAGCGCAATGTACTGCTTGATCAGGCTCGCTTCCGGCTCCGTCAGGATGCGGCGGAAGTCTTCCTTCGACAGCGGCTTCAGCTCCACGCGGATCGGAAGCCGGCCCTGCAACTCCGGCAGAAGGTCGGAGGGCTTCGCCATGTGGAAGGCGCCGGACGCGATGAACAGCACGTGGTCCGTCTTCACCGAGCCGTACTTCGTCGTCACGGTCGTGCCCTCGATCAGGGGCAGCAGATCGCGCTGCACGCCTTCACGTGAAACATCCGCGCCCACGCGGCCGCCTTCGGACCGCGCGCAGACTTTGTCGATCTCGTCGATGAACACGATGCCGTCGTTCTCGACCGTGCGCAGCGCTTCCTGCACGATCGCGTCCTGGTCGAGCAGCTTGTCGCTCTCCTGCTGGATCAGCACGTCGTAAGCCTGCCCGACGAGCATGCGCCGCGGCTTGGTGCGCTGGCCGAACGCCTTGCCGAGCATC
>RXJK01000316.1:16383-22275 GCA_003963125.1 Hyphomicrobiales bacterium | reverse complement strand
TGAGCATGCCGACTGGCCCGCCGGGAAGTTCCATCATCGGCATCGAAGGCGCCGCATCCGCGACCTGGATCTCGATCTCCTTGTCGTTAAGCTCGTTCCCGCGCAGCCGCTTGCGGAAGCTTTCCCGCGTCGGCTGCGAGGAAGAGGCGCCCACAAGCGCATCGAGCACCCGCTCTTCCGCATTCTTCTCCGCGAGTGCCTTCACCTCGCGACGCTTGGCTTCGCGCACGAGGCCGATGCCGACCTCGACGAGGTAGCGCACGCTGCTGTCGACATCGCGCCCCACGTAGCCGACTTCGGTGAACTTCGTCGCTTCCACTTTGAGGAACGGCGCGCCCGCGAGCCGCGCCAGCCGCCGCGAGATCTCCGTCTTGCCGCAGCCCGTCGGCCCGATCATCAGGATGTTCTTCGGCAGCACCTCTTCCTTGAGGCCGTCGGGCAGCTGCTGCCGCCGCCAGCGGTTGCGCAGCGCGATGGCCACGGCGCGCTTGGCGTCGCGCTGGCCCACGATGAACCGGTCGAGCTCGGAAACGATCTCGCGCGGAGAAAAGCTGCTCATGTCCGGCTCTCGAGGCTTTCGATGACGACGTTGGTGTTAGTGTAGACGCAGATCTCGGCTGCGATCGCCATGGCCTTGCGCGCGATCTCTTCGGCGCTGACGGGCATGTCGGCGAGCGCCTTGGCGGCGGCGAGTGCGTAGTTGCCGCCCGAGCCGATGCCCATGATGCCGCCCTCGGGTTCCAGCACGTCGCCCGTGCCGGTGAGCACCAGCGACTTCTCGGCGTCCGCGACGATCATCATCGCTTCGAGGCGCCGCAGGAAGCGGTCCGTCCGCCAATCCTTCGCGAGTTCCACGCAGGCGCGCAGCAATTGCCCGGGATACTGCTCGAGCTTGCCCTCGAGCCGCTCGAAGAGGGTGAAGGCGTCCGCGGTGGCGCCTGCGAAACCGCCGATCACGTCGCCCTTGCCGAGCGAGCGCACCTTGCGCGCGTTGGCCTTGATGACGGTGGCGCCGAGGCTCACCTGCCCGTCGCCGGCCACCACCACGCGGCCGCCCTTGCGCACTGTCAGGATCGTCGTCCCGTGCCACACGTCTTTGGAATAGGCCTGCTCGGACATGGAGTTAACCTGTGGACTGGCTTGGAGTTGACCGCGTTCGCTCACGCCGCGTGATGTCGGCATGAAGGAAATGTAAATCAAGGGAGGGCAGGATCGGCAGCCTATGGCGCCAGCATCGCAGTGCTGTTAAGGCCTAAGCCCCGATCGCGCAAGCAAGCAAGGCATTCCGGTGACTAGGAAAGCGACCATCGACCGCTCCACCAAGGAGACGAAGATCAAGGCCACCGTCGATCTCGACGGGACCGGGGCCTACGACATCACGACCGGCA
This sequence comes from Hyphomicrobiales bacterium, assembly GCA_003963125.1. Classification (GTDB taxonomy): domain Bacteria; phylum Pseudomonadota; class Alphaproteobacteria; order Rhizobiales; family Hyphomicrobiaceae; genus AWTP1-13. The sequence continues at coordinate 20,887 of RXJK01000316.1, read as the reverse complement.
TCGGCTTCCTGGATCACATGCTGGAGCAGCTGGCGCGCCACTCTCTCATCGACATCACGCTCGAAGCCAAGGGCGACCTGCACATCGATTTCCACCACACGACGGAAGATGCCGGCATCGTGCTGGGCCAGGCCATCGCCAAGGCGCTGGGCGACAAGCAGGGCATCACCCGCTATGCCGACGTCCACCTGCCCATGGACGAAACGATGACACGCGTCGCCATCGACGTGTCGGGCCGTCCGTATCTCATCTGGAACGTCACGTTCACGCGCGACAAGCTGGGCGAGATGGATACGGAGCTGTTCCGCGAGTTCTTCCAGGCGTTCGCGCAGAATGCCGGCATCACGCTGCACATCGCCACGCTCTACGGCGAGAACAACCACCACATCGCCGAGACCTGCTTCAAGGGCATCGCGCGCGCCCTGCGCCAGGCCGTGAGCCTCGACCCGCGCCAATCCGGCCGCGTCCCTTCGACCAAGGGCTCGCTGTAACCTTTGCCATGCTCGGACTTGTTCCGAGCATCCAGGGTGCAACAAACTCCAAGCTTGGAGGCGCACAGCACCCTGGGTCCTCGGGACAAGCCCGAGGACAACAGCGAGGCACGGTCTCGCGTTAGGCGGGAGCCTTCGCCGCTTCTTCCGCGTCCTCCACGCTCGGCAGGTACTGCACCTCCGGGGCACGCAGGCCGGCTTTCAGCAGCACCGCGCGCACGCCGGGCTTCGTGCCGGTGAAGTAGACGGCAGTACCCGCGCGCGCGAGCTTCGTGACGCTGCTGCGCAGCACCTTCGCGGCTGACGTGTCGACCAGCGGCACGTTCTCGAAATCGAGGATGAAGGCGCGCGGCAGCTTGGATATGCCGTCGAGCACTGCGCCCACCGTCGCCGTCGCACCGAAGAAGAACGCGCCCGAGATGCGGTAGACGACAATGCCGCTGTCGCCCGCAGCCGGATCGTACGCGGTGCGCCCGTCGCCGGCGTCGTCGGCCTGATCGCGCGGCACGACCGGCGCGCCCGTATCGACCTCGATCGCCTTCGCCATGCGGTCGAGGAATAGAAAGGCACCCATCGTCACGCCGGCGGCGATGGCGATCGTGAGATCCGCGAAGATCGTGAGCAGGAACGTTGCGAGCAGCACGGCGGCATCGCCGCGGCCGGAGCGCAAGAGGCTGCCGAACTCGTGCTTCTCCGCCATGTCCCACGACACGACGGCGAGAACCGCGCCCAGGCTCGCGAGCGGTATGAAGCTCGCGAGCGGCGCCGCAACCGCCATGAACAGAAGCACGTAAAGGGCGTGCAGCATCCCGGAGACGGGCCCGCGCGCGCCGGAGCGCACGTTCGTTGCCGTGCGCGCGATCGTACCCGTCACGCACATACCGCCGAAGGTCACCGCCGCAACGTTCGCAACGCCCTGCGCCACGAGTTCGCAATTCGAGCGATGCCGCCGCCCCGTCATGCCGTCGGCCACGACCGCCGATAGCAGCGACTCGATCGAACCTAGCAGCGTGATGGCCAGCGCGTCCGGCAGCAGCGCCTGGATGCGCGCGAGGCTGAATTCCGGAAGTGACGGCGCCGGCAAGCTGCGCGGCACGCCGCCGAAGCGCGTGCCGATGGTGGCGACATCGAGCCCGAGCAGCGCCGTGAGCCCCGCGGCGATGGCAACCGAGATCAGCAGCGTCGGCCATTTCGGCCGCAACCGCCGCAAGCCGAGGATCAGGACGATCGAAAGCAGCGACAGCCCGATCGTGATGGGTTTGGCTGTGCCGATGGCACCCGCGATGGCGACGATCTTGTGCAGCAACTCCGCCGGCTCGTGCGCCATGTCGAGCCCGAGCAGTTCCTTCACCTGGCTTGCGAAGATGATGACGGCGATGCCGGCCGTGAAGCCGACCGTGACGGGAAACGGGATGTACTTGATGTAGGTGCCGAGCTGCAGGAATCCGATCGCCATCATCATGAACCCGGCCATGGCGGTGGCGATCACAAGGCCGTCGTAGCCCTGTCGCGACACGATCGACGAGATCAGCACGATGAAGGCGCCCGCGGGCCCGCCGATCTGGAAGCGGCTGCCACCCAGCGCCGAGATGAGAAAACCGCCGACGATCGCCGTGAACAGTCCCTTCTCTGGCGTCAGCCCCGAGCCGATGGCGATGGCCATGGACAGCGGCAATGCCACAACCGCGACCGTGAGGCCCGCGACGGCGTCCGCCCGGAAGTCCGCAAGGCCGTACCCCTCGCGTAGGATAGTGACGAGCTTCGGCGTGAACAGTTCGGCAAACGTCGGGCCTTGGGGCCTCACAGGCACGGCAGCGGTCATATCGATCCCTCTGGAGCGACCCGCGTCCTGAGGCCATTCGTGGCCAGACGCCGGGCCCTCCTGCTCATGTGGTGGCATGTTACCACGTATCCTCGCGTTCGCGCTGCGTCACACCCACCCGCCACGGCAGCATCCGGAGAAACTGAGCGTTGACGGCGCAACCGCCGTGCACGCGACACGGCGAGCGGCTAGGATGCCCCACATCACGATAGATGCGGAGGGTGCCATGTCGAACGACGTTGCAGCGGTCGAGAAGGTGGTGTGGACTTATCTCGACGGGCTTTATGAAGGCGATACCGACAAGCTCGCATCGGCTTTCCACGAGGTCAGCCACCTCTATTCCGCGAGCGAAGGCCGGGTCAGCGACCTGCCGCGTGCCGCCTGGTTCGACATGGTTAAGAGCCGCCCTTCGCCCAAGGCCAAGGGGCTGGCCCGCACCGACCGTATTGTTTCGATCGACTTCTCGGGCCCGGAAACGGCGTTCGTGAAACTCGAGTGCTCCATACACCCGCGCTATTTCACCGACTATCTGACCTTGCTGAAGCTTCCTGAGGGATGGAAGGTCGTTTCCAAGACCTTCCGCACGGAAACCCGAAACTGAGTTATAAGTTAGCGCAATTTGCAAGAATTGGCGGCAGTAATGCCGCCTTTTCGTTTTGAACGGCTATTGAATTAAAAAGAAAATTACCTTTTCAGGAAAAGCTGAGCTTCGTCAGTGAACGTACCAGTCTGCCGACGGATAGCGGCATGCCGGTGCGGCCGCGCATGCTGTGAGGCTCCGATGACCTTGAATTTGAGTGTAGCGACACGCGTCAGCCTGACCACGGTCGGCGCCGTCATCGCGCTGCTGGGCGCCGTGCTTGTCGGCGTCACACGCACCTCATTGGATTTCGCGAGCGAACGTGCAGCCGCGCGTCTTGAGACGAGCATGAACGTCGCATGGGACGTCGTGCTGCGAAAGGGCGCAAACTTCGAGGTCAAGGACGACAGCCTGCTGGTGAACGGCCACGTCCTCAACGGCGATTTCGACACCGTCGATCACGTGAAGAAGCTCGTCGGTGGCGTTGCAACCGTCTTCCGCGGCGACACGCGCGTCACGACCAACGTCATCACTAAGGAAGGCAAGCGGGCCGTCGGCACGCAGTTGGCGCGCGGCCCCGCGTACGACGCCGTCCTTGTCAATGGCAAGCCGTTCCGCGGTGAAGCCGATATCCTCGGCGAGAAATATATGGTGGCCTATGATCCGATCCGATCGGCCACCGGCGCGGTGATTGGCGTGCTTTTCGTCGGCGTTTTGAAATCGCAATTTTTTGCACCCGTCTATTCGCAGATTTATACCGTGATTTTCATCGGCATTGCCGTTGCCATCATCGCGGTTGCGGCGTCGTTGTTCGTCCTGCGGCGCCAGTTGAGGCCCCTGGGCCTGATCGGCGAGGCCATGTCGGGCATTGCCGCGGGCAATCACGCCGTCGCCATTCCTGAGCGCCGCAGCCAGGACGACATCGGCCGCATGTGGGAGGCCGTCAGCGCCTTCCGCAACTCGGCGCGCGACAAGGCGGCAGCGGAGGCCGCGGCCGAACGCTCGCGCCTCGAAATCGAGGCCTCGCGGCAGGCCGCCGAACAGGAGAGCGCCCGGGTCGCGCGCGCGCAGGCCGATATGGTCAAGCAGCTGGGCGGCGGTCTCGCGCGCCTCGCGGCACGCGACCTCGACGTGGCGCTGTCCGGTTTCCCCGAGGCCTATCGCCAGCTCGAGACGGACTTCAATGCCGCCGTCGGTGCCCTGCGCGAAACCATGACCTCCGTGACGAGCAACGCCCGCTCGATCGCCGTGGGCGCCGGCGAGATCACCTCAGCCGTCGACGACCTGGCGCGCCGCACGGAACAGCAGGCTGCAAGCCTCGAACAGACCGCAGCCGCCCTCGAGGAAATCACCTCGACCGGCAAGCGGGCCGCCGAAGGCGCCAGCCAGGCCAGCGCCGTCGTCGAGACGGCCAAGGTCGATGCCGAGAAGACCGGCCAGGTCATGCGCAAGACGGTCGACGCCATCGGCGACATCGAGCGCAGCGCCCAGCAGATCACGCGCATTATCGGCGTCATCGACGAGATCGCCTTCCAGACGAACCTGCTCGCGCTCAACGCCGGCGTCGAGGCCGCACGCGCGGGCGAGGCCGGCCGCGGCTTCGCCGTCGTC
>RXJK01000316.1:0-16254 GCA_003963125.1 Hyphomicrobiales bacterium | reverse complement strand
CGAGGAGCAGGCCACGGGGCTGGCCCAGATTAGCACCGCCATTACGGCCATGGACAAGGCGACCCAGCAGAACGCGGCCATGGTCGAGCAGTCGACCGCGGCGAGCCACACCCTGAAGCACGAGGCGACCCAGCTCGCCGAAGTCATCGGCAACTTCCGCATCGGGGCGTCCTCTCCGGTGGCAGAGCGAGCAGTGCGTGCGCGTGCGCCGGCGCCCGTCTCCCGCAGGGCGTCGCCGGCGCCGGCGCCGGCCCGGCGTCCGGCGCAAGCGGCCCTCAAGGCGGAAGCTGTGGCGTCTGACGACTGGCAGGATTTCTGATCGCGTACAAACTGCGGAACCCACGGCCCCGCAGCACGCAAAAAATGGGTCGCCATCCGGGGGCGGCCAGCGTAAAAGCCTGAAGCTTGTTGGAAAAACACCGGCTTCGGGCATGCAATCCTTCACCGTTCACGAGCCGCCGGACCCGCCGTCCGATCGTGTCGATCGGGCCGAGCGCTTGGTCTTCGTCAAGGAGGGCTTCGTCTGGGCCGCGGCGCTCTTCACGCCGCTGTGGCTGCTGGTGCATCGCCTGTGGTGGGCGCTGCTCGGCTACGTGGGCGTCGTGGCCGCGATCCAGATCGTGGGTTACGTCGGCGGCATTCCGCAGGGCTGGCTCGCGCTCATGGGATCCGCCGTCGGCATCCTCTTCGGCTTCGAAGCCGCAAGCCTGCGGCAATGGGCGCTGGAGCAGCGCGGCTGGCAATCGCTCGGCAGTGTGTCCGGCAAGACGCTCGAAGAGTGCGAGCGCCGCTTCTTCGAGGACTGGCTGCCCTCGCAGCCGTTGATCGCGCCACCGACGGGAAGCGCCCACCTCGTGCGCCGTCCCGAGAGCCGCGGCGGCTGGGCTGGCTTCGGTCGCCTCAAGGGAGCCTGACGGGACCCGCATGCAGCGCGTCGTCATCATCGACTACGGCTCCGGCAACCTGCACTCGGCCGCGAAGGCGTTCGAGCGCGCGGCGCGCGAAAGCGAAGCCGATGCGCACATCGAGGTGACGAGCAACGCCGCCAATGTCGCCGCCGCCGATCGCGTCGTTTTGCCCGGCGTCGGCGCCTTCGCCGACTGCAAGCGCGGGCTCGAAGCGGTGCCGGGCATGCGCGAGACGCTGGAAGAGGTCGTGCGCCATAAGGGCCGGCCGTTTCTCGGCATCTGCGTCGGCTGCCAGCTCATGGCCGAGCGCGGCCTGGAATTCGGCATCACGCAAGGCTTCGGCTGGATCAAGGGCGACGTGACGGCGATCGAGCCGAACGATCCGGCCCTCAAGATCCCGCACATGGGCTGGAACACGCTCTCCGTCGTCAACGACCATCCGCTTCTCGCCGGCATCGAGACGGGGCCGAAAGGTCTGCACGCCTACTTCGTGCACTCGTTTCACATCGCCACGCCCGACCGCGCCTGCATCGTCGCCGAGACGGACTACGGCGGCCCGGTCACGGCCATGGTCGCCCACGCCAACACCGCCGGGACCCAGTTCCATCCCGAAAAGAGCCAGACGCTGGGCCTGAAGCTCATCGCCAATTTCCTGCGCTGGAAGCCGTAAGAGGTTTTTCGTAAACGGCCGCTTCCCCGAGCTCGCCAGATCAGCCAAAAGCCGGGGCTGGTCTAGGGCCGAGATGAGGTAAAGCGCTATTGGGTGTGTTTCGCCAAAACAGGCCAACCTCGGGGGAAAGCCAATGCATTTGAAGTCTATTGCTGTTGCGACCGGCCTGCTCGTGTTGGCAACGGGCGCGCAAGCTCAGGGGCTTGACAAGGCGTCCTGGATCAAGGGCTTTCGTCCTGTGATGACGGACATGTTCTGCAAGAACCCTCTCATCCAGAAATGCTTCAAGGTCTCGCAGCAGAAATGTCTGGAGGTCATCGGCCAGACGACCGACAGCTGCCTCCGGAAATTCGACAGCTCGCTGCCCGCGTTCTTCCAGATGCCCGCCGATGGAAGAAAGTGGGGCCGGGATGTCGGCCAGTGCGCAGGCGACGAGTTCGAGAGCGTTCTGATCGCCGACAAGGTCAAGGGCGGGGAATGCGGTCCCTGAGTTCGGCTCTACGCATCTCGCAGTAACCTTCGCCGCTCGCCACAAACGAAAACGCCCCGCGACCGGCCCTGGGGAGCAGCCGATCGCGAGGCGCGGGACGCACACTAACGCACTGAGAGAGGGGCACGCAGGGTACTGGGGGCAGCGGATCGGGCGGCGCGGACCGCCCGCAGTCTCGTCGCGGGCTCAGGCGGCTTGGGCCTCGGGCAAGGCAGCGGCTTGAGCGGGGAACGCCACGACATTCGCATCGACACCTGCATCGCGCCGCTTGCGGAACCAACGCAGCGAGGTGTTGAGGAGGGTTGCTTCGGTCTCGACCTGCTGGATCAGCAGGCCGTCTTCGCTATCGAGCAGATCCCGAAGCTTGCTCTCGATCACCGGCGCCCGGTCGGGCGATTGCACGAACCACGTCGTTTCGAGGGGACGAGCCCAGGCCTCACCGAGGCTCATGATGGCGCCGGAGATGGCGTGGCGGCTGGGCGAGGCAAGGTCGTAGGTGATGAGATAGGTGCGCATGGGGGATCTCTCGTGGGCAGCGAGTGGACCGATCTTGGGGGATATTCTCGCCGTACGCAGGACCGCGGGGTTACTCGACTTGGTCGGCCTCAGCGGCGAGAACGTAGAGAGAACATGACTCGGATTCGGATTCCCGTCCAGCAGAAAGTTCGAGTTTTGTTCTCAACCTGAATTCGCGTCAAAGCCCGTCGAACAAACCCGGCTGCAGCTCCGGCGGCACGGCGCGGGGGATGCGGCGGTGCTTGCCGAAGTCGATGCGGTCCGTAAGTCCCGGATAGCGCTCCGAGAACAGCGCCAGCGCCTTGTCGCGGCTGCCCGGGAAGCGCTCGCCCTGCCAGATCTCGTAAAGCCGGCGCGGGTCGCAATTGTAGCGGGCCAGCAGGTCCTTCCGCTTCACGCGCAGCCAGCGCGCGATCCAGATGTCGACGGCGTCGCGCTCGGTCAGCGCCGTTTTCTGAGCCTTGGGAACGGATTGGATCACGGACAGCATGACGCCGCACTCTTGACTTGGAACCTTGGCGCCTGTTGATGCACGAGGAAATGAGCAATCTCGTGGCCCGCCGCAGGCATTTGGCGCGTTGCGGGCGCAACAGGCAAGAGACCCGCGGTTCAGTGATCCTTTTCCCAGCCATCGACCTCAAGGACGGCCAGTGCGTGCGCCTCAAGCACGGCGAAATGAGCGCGGCGACCGTCTTCAACGATGATCCGGCGGCGCAAGCCGCGAGCTTCGAGGCCCAGGGCTTCCGTTACCTCCACATCGTTGATCTCAATGGCGCTTTCGCCGGCAAGCCGGTCAACGCGCCAGCCGTCGAGGCGATCCTGAAAGCGATCCGCATGCCGGCCCAGCTCGGCGGCGGCATCCGCGACCTCGCCACCATCGAGGCTTGGCTTGCCAAGGGCATCCGCCGCGTGATCCTGGGCACAGTCGCCGTCCGCAATCCCGATCTCGTGCGCGAGGCCTGCCGCAAGTTCCCGGGCGCCATCGCCGTCGGCATCGACGCGCGCGCCGGCAAGGTCGCCGTGGAAGGCTGGGCAGAGACGAGCGAGCTCACCGCGATCGAGCTTGCCTCCCGCTTCGAGGACGCCGGCGTGGCCGCCATCATCTACACCGACATCGAGCGCGACGGCGTTCTCAAAGGCCTGAACCTGCCGGCCACGGCAGAGCTTGCGCGCGCGACCTCCATCCCCGTCATCGCGTCTGGTGGCCTGGCCAGCATCGAGGATGTGCGCCGCCTGCTGCTACCGGAGTTTCGCCTCCTCGAAGGCGCCATCACCGGCCGCGCTCTCTACGACGGACGCCTCGTTGCCAAGGAGGCCCTTGCGCTCCTGGCCTAGCTGCCGACAGCGCTTGCAGTCTGCCCGTTTCAGGGCGGCGAACTGCCCATCGATCTCGCAATTGCACGCGGTCTGAGCAGCGCGAACCGTCAAGCGGACTGTAGCAAAGCCGTCGTTGGGCAGATTATCTTTCCCTCCTGAACTTGCCCGCAATTTGCACAGCGCCGGCTGTGTGCGCTTCGCGAGGGGGATCTGTTGCCATCTGCATTCGATGAGATGAAGGGGTTCGATGGCGCGGTGCGCGAGCCGTATCACTCGGTGCACGAGTGGCTGTCGACCCAGAAGATCGATGACCTGAGGCGCAAGCGCAGCGAGGCGGAGGCCCTGTTCCGCCGCACCGGCATCACCTTCGCCGTCTATGGCGACGACGCCGCGACCGAGCGGCTCATCCCCTTCGACATCGTGCCGCGCATCCTGTCGGGCGCCGAGTGGCGCCGCCTGTCGGCCGGCATCGAGCAGCGCGTGCGCGCGCTCAACGCCTTCATGTACGATATCTACCACCGGCAGGAGATCATCAAGGCCGGCCGCATCCCGGCGGACCTCGTCATCCAGAATGCGGCCTTCGTGCCGGAGATGATGTGCGTCGAGCCTGCGCGCGGCATCTATTCCCACATCATCGGCATCGACCTCGTGCGCACGTCCGAGAACGAGTTCTTCGTGCTCGAGGACAACACGCGCACGCCCTCCGGCGTCTCCTACATGCTGGAGAACCGCGAGACGATGATGCACATGTTCCCGGAATTGTTCTCCCGCAACCGCGTGCAGGCCGTGGAGGACTATCCCGAAAGCCTGCGCCTGACGCTCGAAAGCGTGGCTCCCGACAATCTCGATCGCGCCCCGACCTGCGTTGTGCTCACGCCCGGCATCCACAACAGCGCCTACTTCGAGCACTCGTTCCTCGCCGACCAGATGGGCGTGGAACTCGTCGAGGGGCAGGACTTGGTGGTCGTGGACGGCGCGCTTCACATGAAGACGACGCGGGGCTTGCGCCAGGTCGACGTCGTCTACCGCCGCATCGACGATCCTTTCCTCGACCCGCTGGTGTTCCGCCGCGATTCCGTGCTCGGCGTGCCGGGCATCTTCGACGTCTACCGCGCCGGCCGCCTCACCATCGTCAACGCGCCCGGCGCCGGCATCGCCGACGACAAGTCGATCTACACCTACGTGCCCGATATCGTGGAGTTCTACACGGGCCGCCCGCCAATCCTGAAGAACGTGCCGACCTACCAGTGCCGCAAGCCCGACGATCTCACGTATGTCCTGGAGAACCTCGAAAAGCTCGTGGTGAAGGAGGTGCACGGCTCCGGCGGCTACGGCATGCTCGTGGGCCCCGCGGCTTCGCGCGACGAGGTCGACATGTTCCGCATGAAGGTGAAGGCGCGCCCCGAGCGCTACATCGCGCAGCCGACGCTGGCCCTTTCCACGTGTCCCACCCTGGTCGAGGCCGGCATCGCCGAACGCCACATCGACCTGCGCCCCTTCGTCCTCGTCGGCGACCGTGTGCGCTTGACGCCCGGCGGCCTCACCCGCGTGGCGTTGCGCGAGGGCTCGCTCGTCGTCAATTCGAGCCAGGGCGGCGGCACCAAGGACACCTGGGTTTTGCAGGAATAGGCGGCCAAGGAACGATCGGCCAGGGACAAAGCATGGCATCACAAAAGGGCCTTACGGCATGCTAGGCCGCACCGCGAACGATCTGTTCTGGATGTCGCGCTACATCGAGCGCGCGGAGAACATGGCGCGGCTTCTGGAGGTCGGCTACCGCATCGCGCTCCTGCCGCGCGAGGGCGGCGGCGAGCCGGAGTGGTTCTCCACCTTGCGCAGCGCGGGTTGCGAGCAGGGTTTCCTCGAGAAGTACAAGACCTACGCCACCGACGACGTGGTGCGCTACATGCTGTTCGACCCCGACAACTTCTCGAGCGTGTACTCGTGCCTCTCGACGGCGCGGCGCAACGCCCGGGCCCAGCGCACCGCGATGACGCGCGAGATGTGGGAGAGCCTCAACAGCGCCTGGATCGAGTTCGCGGCCATCAACCAGAAGGCACTGACGTCCGACAAGCTGCCGCCGCTGTTCGACTGGATCAAGGAGCGCTCGGCACTCTTCCGCGGCGCGCTTCTCAACACGATCCTGCGCAACGACACCTTCTACTTCAACCAGCTCGGCACCTTTCTCGAACGCGCCGACAACACGGCCCGCATCCTCGACGTGAAGTACTACGTGCTTCTCCCGCACGCCGAACTCGTCGGGGGCGAGATCGACAACGCGCAGTGGTCCGCGATCCTGCGCTCGGTCTCGGCCCATCGCAGCTACCACTGGGTCTACCGCGAGAGCTACAAGCCCTGGCGCGTCGCGGACTACCTGATCCTCAACCGCCAGATGCCGCGCTCGCTGCGCTCCTGCTACGACGAGATCGCGAATGCCCTGGCGGAGCTCAACACCTACTACGGCGCCACCAACGGCTGCGAGACCCAGGCGCGCGACACGCTGCGCTTGCTGTCGGAGGCGAACATGACCACAATCTTCCAGTCCGGCCTGCACGAGTTTCTCGCGGACTTCATCGGCCGCAACAACGGGCTCGGCAGCGCCATCTCGAAGACGTATCATTTCGCAGACTGATCTCGCAAAGCGCGGCGCTTCTCATGCTCATTTCGATCCGTCACACCACGCGCTACGTCTACCAGGGGCCCGCGGCCTATACCGTGCAGGCGCTGCGCCTGCGTCCGCCTTCGTTTGCCGGCCAGCGCGTGATCGAGTGGTCGCTGAAGACCTCGGCACCGACGCCCGGCATCCAGTTCACCGACGGCTTCGGCAATCTCGTCGACCTCGTCACGATTAATGCCCCGCACGCCGAACTCGTCATCGAGGCGGCGGGCCTCGTCGAGACCGAAGACAAGAGCGGCGTGGTGGCCGGATTGAGCCGGGCGACTCCGGTCCGCGTCTATCTCAAGCGCACGCCACAGACGATGCCGGACGCGGCCATCGAGGCGCTGGCGCACAGCATCGCCGAACAGGATTGCCTGCCGCGTTTGCATGCGCTGGCCGAGGCTGTCTGCGACCGCGTCGAATACAAGACCGGCACCACCCACGCGCACACCAGCGCGGCGGAAGCGCTGAAGGAAGGGCAGGGCGTTTGCCAGGACCACGCGCACATCTTCATCGCGGCGGCGCGCGAGCTCGGCGTGCCTGCGCGCTATGTCACCGGCTACATGCTGCGCGAGGATGAAGAACCGGCCGAGGCCCATCACGCCTGGGCCGAGGCCTGGGTCGATGGTCTGGGCTGGGTCGGCTTCGATGCGGCCAACCGCATCTGTCCGACCGATGCCTACGTGCGTCTCACGACCGGGCTTGATGCCGCAACTGCGGCCCCGATCATCGGCTCGCGCCGTGGCGGCGGCGAGGAGACGCTCACCGTCAGCGTGTCGGCCCACGCCGTGAAAGGCCAGCGCCAGTCGCAAAGCCAGACCGGGCAGTCCCAGTCGCAGGGCTGAGAGCGAATCGCTTTGCGGAGAGTCCGGAACCGGAGCAATGCCTCCGGGCACGCCACGTTGCGCTGGCAATATTACGGACCAATTACCAAATCCCGCAATTATCTGCTCACTGAGTGATGGAGAGCGGAAGAAATAGGCAGAATGCCCCGCATTCGAGTCACGACCGCAAGATTTCTCTAACCGATATATCTAAGAGTGGATTGATCCGTTGACACCGACAATCATCTCACGTCTCGGGGGAGGAGATGCCAAGTCGTATGCACATCAAGATCATCCACAAGATTGCGGCCCTTGGCCTCCTGGGGCTCGTCGGCGTCGGCATGGCTGCGGCGTTCCATTTCGCGTCGGAGGCCGAGCAGGACGTCTTCCGCACGCGCGCGACCCAGTCGATCGAGGCGCGTGGCGCCATGAACCGTCTGTCGATCGAGTTCCTGCAGGCCCGCAAGCACGAGAAGGACTTTCTTCTGCGCAGTGACGCGTCGTACGTGAAGCGGCATCAGGAAACTTCCGCCGAAATCGGCAAGTTGATCGAACAGCTGTCTTCGCACAACGTGCTGCGCGGCCGCGCCGATCTGGCATCGAAGATCAAGACCATCGCCAGCGACTACGCCGAATATGCCGCGACGTTCGCGAAGCTGGCGGCCGTCCGCCAGGAAATGGGACTGACGCCCGACACGGGCCTGGAAGGCAACCTCCGCAATTCCGTGCACGCGATCGAGACACGGCTCGCATCCGTCGGGAACGCCGCGCTCGACGCCGCCATGCTCACCCTCCGCCGGCACGAAAAGGATTTCATGCTGCGCAGGGATCCGAAATACGTGACGGCCTTGCGCAAAGCCGCCGACGTCTTCGCCACGAAGATAACGGCTTCCGATCTGTCGCCCGCTGAGAGCGATGAGATCTCGAAACTGCTGCAGAATTACGTGGCCGATTTCGTGCGCTGGTCCGAAGCGGCAAAGATACTGGCCGACTTGCAGAAGCGCGCGTCCGCCTTGTCCGCTGTTGTGGAGGAGCGGGTCGAGGACGGCCGGGGCGTGTTCGCGGTCATCGGCACGGAGGCCACTACCGCGTATGACGCGAGCCACGCGCGCTGGAGCCGCCTGATGCAGGTTCTCTCCGTCGTCATGATGATCGCGATGGCGATCGCCGCGTACTTCCTGGGTCGCACCATCAGCCGGCCGATCATGGGCATGGTCGCCAGCATGCGCCGCCTCGCCGGCGGCGATACGACCGTCGAAATCGCCGGTCGTGGGCGTCACGACGAGATCGGCGATATGGGCGAGGCGTTGAACGCCTTCAAGCTCGCCGCCATCGAAAAGGCGCGCGTGGAAGCCGAGGCGGAGGCCGCACGTCGTGCGGCCGACGCAGAGCGCGCCCAGCGCGACGCCGAACGGGCCCGGGCGGCTGAGGAGGCGCAGGCCACGATCGACGCGCTCGGCAAGGCGCTCGGAAGCCTTGCAGACGGTGACCTACTCTGCGAAATCTCGCAGCGGTTCACGCCCCAGTTCGAGAAGTTGCGCGTCGACTTCAACACGTCGATCGCCAAGCTGCGCGCGGCTGTCGAGGCGATCATCGCGTCGGCGCAAGCAATCGACTCCGGCGCCGGTGAAATCGCCGAAGCCGCCGACAGCCTCTCGAGCCGCACCGAGAAGCAGGCCGCGAGCCTCGAAGAGACCGCCGCCGCGCTCGACGAGGTCACGGCAACCGTCAGGCAGACGGCCGAAGGTGCCCATCAGGCGCGCGAGATCGTGGCGCATGCCACCAAGTCCGCCGACACGTCGGGCGTCGTCGTAAACGACGCCATGCACGCGATGACCGGTATCGAGAAGAGCGCGCAGCAGATCAATCAGATCATCGCGGTCATCGACGAGATCGCCTTCCAGACGAACCTGCTCGCGCTTAATGCGGGTGTGGAAGCAGCACGCGCCGGGGAAGCGGGGCGCGGCTTCGCGGTGGTTGCCTCCGAGGTGCGGGCCCTGGCGCAGCGTTCGGCCGACGCGGCCAAGGAGATCAAGGCGCTCATCACGGCCTCGACGCAGGAGGTCGCCAAGGGCTCGCAGCTGTTCGCCAAGACGGGCGAAGCGATCCAGGCGATCATCACGCAGGTGGCGGAGATCAACGGCGTCGTGGTGTCGATTGCCTCCGGCGCCCAGGAGCAGGCCTCCGGCCTGTCGCAGATCAACACCGCCATCAACCAGATGGACCAGACCACGCAGCAGAACGCCGCCATGGTGGAAGAAACGACGGCGACCAGTCACGCCCTGAAGCAGGAAATCAGCCAGCTCATGGCCCTTATCGGCCAGTTCCGCGTCGCCACCGGCATGCAGCGCCACGCCCGCGCCGCCTGACTCTCATTGTTATGCCGGTGCTCGTCACCGGGATCGAGCCTTCCGCGGCGCGGAGCAAGCGGCGAAGCGCAAGGACGAATATAAACGGGCGCGAGTTGCCCTCGCGCCCGCCGAAACCGCGACAGCTATCGCGAAACCGTCAGGGCACCAGCACGATCTTGCCGACGTGCTGGCTCGTCTCCAGCCGGCGATGCGCGTCCGCCGCCTTGGCGAGCGGGAACGTGGAATCCATCACCACCTTCAGCTTGCCCTGCGCGAACAGCGGCCAGACTTTCGCTTCGAGCGCGCGCGCCATGCCGCCTTTGACCTCGCGCGTGCGCGGCCGCAGCGTCGAGCCCGTCAGCGTCAGGCGCTTCATCATCAGGCGGCCGATGTTGAATTTCACGTCGGCGCCGCCGAGCGTCGCGATCTGCACGATGCGCCCGTCCTCGGCCGCCGCGATGATGTTGCGCTCCGTGTATTCGCCGCCGACCATGTCGAGGGTCAGGTTGATGCCGCGCCCGCCGGTCGCTTCCTTGGCCACCGCGACGAAGTCTTCGGTCTTGTAGTTGATGGCTCGGTCCGCACCGAGCTTGCGCATGGCTTCGCACTTGTCCTCGGACCCGGCGGTGGCGAGCACGTGCGCGCCGAAAGCCTTGGCGAGCTGGATCGCGGTGGTGCCGATGCCGCTCGACCCGCCGTGCACCAGGAACCATTCGCCGGCCTTGAGCCCGCCCCGCTCAAACACGTTGTGCCATACCGTGAAGTAGGTTTCCGGGACAGCGCCCGCTTCCGCCATGCTCAGGCCCGCAGGAATCGGCAGCGCGGCGGTTTCCTCGGCGATCGTGTACTCCGCGTACCCGCCACCATTGACCAGTGCGCAGACTTTGTCCCCGGCCTTCCAGCGGGTCGCGTCAGGCCCCAGCGCGACGACTTCGCCCGAGATCTCCAGGCCCGGCAGGGGCGAGGCATCCTTCGGCGGCGGATAGGCGCCCATGCGCTGCTGCACGTCGGGACGGTTCACGCCCGCGGCCGCCACCTTGACGAGGATCTGTCCGGCCTTCGGCACCGGGACGGGCGTGGGCGTCGGCTGCAGGACGTCCGGTCCGCCAGGCGTCGAAATGGCGATCGCGGTCATGGTCTGCGGCAGGTTCGCCATGGCGGCCTATCCTCTTAAATGTCGTTTCCGTCCCCCCGCCACTAGCATGCCCCGCCTGGGTTGAGACAAGCACCAAGTCGTGACATGGTCGCGCCGCAACCGATCCTGGAGGTATCGCGGCATGGATTGGGACGACCTGAAACCGAAGGCGCCGAAGGGCGTGGTCCTGGGCGAGGACCTGCGCAGCCTGAGCGTCGCGGAACTGGATGCACGCATCGCGGCCCTGCAAGCCGAGATCGGCCGCGTGCAGGCGGAGCGCGATGCCAAGAAGGCCCACGAGGCGGCTGCAGCTGCTCTTTTCAAGCGACCCGATGCCTGAGGCCGTCCGCCGTTATCTCGTTGCCCTGTCGATGGTGGCCGTCGCCGTGACGCTGCCCCTCTGGCTCGGCCAGCTTCGGCGCCCGGCCGAGGACGAACTCGAACAGCAGCGCGCCATCCGCAAGGCGCGCATGGAGATCTGGAACAAGCCTCTTTCCGAGGGCCGCTGCGTCATCACCTCGGCGACCTTCGGAGGCGGTCAGGCACGCCTCGTCCGCGCGGAAAAGGACGGCATTGTCTTCTACGCTGTTCTGGAAGGTAGCCCGCGAAAGGTGCCTATGAACGCGCTCTATCAAAGCGATTGGCTGCGGGGGCACTTCGGCAACGCGGAAACGGCCACGCTCGCAATCTATCGCTCCCCGGAAATGGCGCTGGCACGCGCCAGCCAGCTCTGCCCGCCGAAGCTGCGCTGTCTCCCCGGCCGCCCGGGCTGCGAAGCCGCAGGCACACCTGATCCTCTGCAGCTCTTCACCGGCATGTCCGCGAGCCGGCCCGCATTCTCCTGGGAAGGCACCCGCCCCTCCGCCTGGCCGGAAGCCTCCCCCGCTACGTCCCGGTAGCGCTCTCCACTGTATTTGCGTTCCCGGAAGCGGTGCGCCAGCACGGCTGTCCGGGACCCTGAAGCGCGGAAGTGGGCACAGCGCAGCATCGATATCTGCGCGAAACTTCAACCGGGCAAGGCCCCGGACTGACGCTGCGCGCCATCCGGGGACGCAAAAACGGAGAGCGCTCAGCCCTCTTCGCTAGCGTGAGCAATATCTGTCATCCCGGCCGAAGCGAAGCGGAGCGGCGCGCCGAGGCCTAGGGGCGACGCGCTCAGCCACAAAGGATAAATCCGGCAGCCTCTTCCACCCTCGGAAACGCGGCCTGTCGCACGATCATCTGAAAGCAGCCCGGACTCGAAATTTTTTGCGATGCGGATGTCCGACAGCGGATGGCAGGCACATCGTTTAACCGGGAATTATCCAATTTCGGTCAGTATCAGTCCCATCCAGTCCTCTGGATCCGAGCGGATTCTCCGCCGCTCTGTTTGACGCCTCCCTGTTGACTCCTGAGCCGCCGCCTGGCGGCTCTTTTTTTGCCTTGCTTGTGGTGCATCAAGCAGGGTGTGGCCCTTCAGGCGACTTGGCACGCTGCGTGCGTAGTGAGAGCTACGCGGCCCAAAAACGAACAGTTGCCGTCAGGCAATCGCTTCGCTTTTGTAGGCACATGTGGCGACACTGGGTGATGACTTATTAACTCGGTCCTGCCAGGGTGTGGTTGGCGTATGGTCAAGAGTTCGTAACCGTTCGTATCGAGTTGTGGCATGAGCACAAGCACCAAGTCCCCGAGCGTGACCCAGGACACGGGCGTCACGGTCTCTTTCGGCCAGCACTTCCAGTCTTCCGACCAGTTTGACACGATCTTCCGGGAAGGCATGGCGCTCGTCGAGCGCACCGCCGCCTACCTCGACGGCAATGGCCGCAAAGAGGCCAAGGCCCTTAAAGGTCCAATCGCCGTCCTCTACGCCACCGAGAGCATGCGTCTGACGACCCGCCTGCTCGAACTGGCCTCCTGGCTGATGATCCGCCGCGCCCAGAAGGATGGCGAGATCACCCCCGAGGAAGCCCGCACCAAGCGCGACCGCGTTCGCCTGAAGGCAACGAGCCGCCCGGCCCACATCACCGGGTATTCCGATCTGCCCCAGGGGCTTAAGGATTTGATCGAGGCGAGCTTCTCGCTCAACGACCGCATCATCCAGCTCGACCGGGCCATGGAGGTCGATCTCGCAGCGCCCGTCCAGATCGCCCCTGAAAACCCGGTGACGGCCCAGATGAGCCTCCTCGAGCAGGCCTTCGCCCCCCGCCGCCAGGCGCGTCGCTGACACCTGCCTCAGGACTGCATTTTCGAAGCCGCGTCCGGCACCGGGCGCGGCTTTGTCGTCGCTGGGCTCATACCATGGGCGGAGCGGTCCCGACTTGGCCTTGAATGCCTAGGGGTTTCGGGATAACCAACGGGCCGGATTGTGGGGCAGGCCTGCTTTCCGGTCGCAGCTGCCGTGCCCGCCGGGGCGCCGTGTCGCCGTGTCCCATCTTGGAGCGTTCCTGCCCCGTGCATGTTCGAGGCTGGCGCGGGACCTCCCGTGCGGAGAGGGGCCGTATGAGCTGGCTCGACCGGTTCAGGAAGAAACCCGAGACGACGGCGGCCGCTCCCCCGGCCGCGCAACCGACACCATCCAAAGCAGCGGAGCGAAAGACAATGGCGCGCACCAAGATTGCGTTGATCGGCGCTGGCCAGATCGGCGGCACACTGGCCCTCCTGGCGGGCCTCAAGGAGATGGGCGACATCGTCCTCTGCGACATGGCGGAAGGCGTTGCCAAGGGCAAGGCGCTGGACCTTGCGCAGACGGCGGCCGTCGAAGGCTACAACGCCAAGCTGTCGGGCTCGGGCGTCGAGAGCTACGCCGCCATCGAGGGCGCCGCGGTCTGCATCGTCACCGCCGGCGTGCCCCGCAAGCCCGGCATGAGCCGCGACGATCTCCTCGGCATCAACCTCAAGGTCATGGAGAGCGTTGGCGCCGGCATCAAGAAGTACGCCCCCAACGCCTTCGTCATCTGCATCACCAACCCTCTCGACGCCATGGTGTGGGCGCTGCAGAAGTTCTCAGGCCTCCCGACCAACAAGGTCATCGGCATGGCCGGCGTGCTCGACAGCGCGCGCTTTGCCTGCTTCCTCGCCGAAGCCGCCAATGTCTCGATCGAGGACGTCCGCGCCATGACGCTCGGCGGGCACGGCGACGACATGGTGCCGATGGTCCGCTACTCGACGATCGGCGGCGTGCCGCTGCCCGATTGCGTGAAGCTCGGCCTCTTCAGCCAGGAGCAGCTCGACGCCATGATCAAGCGCACCCGCGGCGGCGGCGGCGAGATCGTGGGCCTGCTCGGCAACGGCTCGGCGTTCTACGCGCCGGCGGCGTCCGCCATCGCCATGGCCGAGAGCTACCTCAAGGACAAGCGCCGCGTGCTGCCCTGCGCCGCCTACTGCAAGGGCGAGTTCGGCGTGAAGGACATGTACGTCGGCGTGCCTGTGGTGATCGGTGCCAACGGCGTCGAGAAGATCGTCGCGCTCGAACTCAACGCCGAAGAGAAGGCGATGTTCGAGAAGTCCGTCGCCTCCGTGAAGGGCCTCGTCGACGCCTGCGTGAAGATCTCGCCGGCGCTTGCGGGCTGATCGGCCAGCTGATCGAAGGACACGCGCTCATGGCGAAGAAAGCCGTATCCGCCGCGAACGGGGCCAAGCCGATTGGCCCCTACTCCACGGCGATCGAGAATGGCGATCTGCTTTTCATCTCGGGGCAGATTCCGCTCGATGCCGCAACCGGCAAGCTCGTTCCCGGTGACGTGGCGGCGCAGACACGCCAGTCCATGGAAAACCTGAAGGGCATTCTCGCGGCCGCGGGCCTGTCGTTCGCCAACGTCGTGAAGACCACCATCTTCCTGACCGACATGGCGGACTTCGCGGCCGTCAATGAGGTCTACAAGTCCTACGTGACCGAGCCCTACCCGGCCCGGTCCACCTTCGCCGTGGCCGCCCTTCCGATGGGCGCCAAAGTCGAAGTCGAAATGATTGCCATGCGCTCGGCCGCCTGAGCGGTCTTGCATAAGAGTGACGAACGGGCCCCGCGCCCAATCTGAGACGAGGGAATTGCGCCATGAACGTCCATGAGTATCAAGCCAAAGAGCTGCTGAAAGCTTATGGCGTGCCCGTCTCCGCGGGTGGCGCGGCCTTCACGCCGGACGAGGCGGTGAAGGTGGCCCAATCGCTGCCGGGCCCGGTCTATGTCGTCAAGGCGCAGATCCACGCCGGCGGCCGCGGCAAGGGCAAGTTCAAGGAAGCCGCTGCCGGTGAGAAGGGCGGCGTGCGCATCGCCAAGTCGATCGACGAGGTGAAGCAGTTCGCCACCGAGATGCTGGGCAACACGCTCGTCACCATCCAGACGGGCCCCGCCGGCCGCGTCGTCAAGCGCCTCTTCATCGAGGACGGCTGCGACATCGGCCGCGAGCTTTATCTCTCCGCCCTCGTCGATCGCGCGACCTCGCGCGTGTCCTTCATCGCGTCCACCGAAGGCGGCATGGACATCGAGAAAGTCGCGCACGATACGCCCGACAAGATCGTCACGTTCTCGGTCGATCCGGCGTCCGGCTACTCGGGCTTCCACGGCCGTAAGGTGGCCGCGGCCCTGAAGCTGCAGCCCGAGCAATTCGGCCAGTGCGAGAAGCTGATCGAGAGCCTCTACAAGGCCTTCGTCGAGAAGGACATGGCGCTCCTCGAGATCAACCCGCTGGTCGTCACCAAGGCCGGCAAGCTCGTCTGCCTCGACGCCAAGATCAACTTCGACGCCAACGCGCTCTTCCGCCACAAGGACGTGATGGACCTGCGCGACATCGAGGAAGAGGATCCGGCGGAAGTCGAGGCGTCGAAGTACGACCTCAACTACGTCAAGCTCGACGGCGAGATCGGCTGCATGGTGAACGGCGCGGGCCTCGCCATGGCGACGATGGACATCATCAAGCTCTATGGCTCTGAGCCTGCGAACTTCCTCGACGTCGGCGGCAGCGCCACGAAGGAGAAGGTGTCGGCGGCCTTCAAGATCATCCTCTCCGACAAGAACGTGAAGGGCATCCTGGTCAACATCTTCGGCGGCATCATGCGCTGCGATATCATCGCCGAGGGCGTGGTCGCAGCCGCCAAGGAGATGGCGCTCACCGTGCCGCTCGTCGTGCGCCTCGAAGGCACCAACGTCGACCTCGGCAAGCAGATCCTTGCCCAGTCGGGCCTCAAGATCGTGCCCGCCGACAACCTCGCCGACGCCGCCAAGAAGATCACCGACGAAGTCAAGAAGGCCGCCTGAGGCGCCTTCACCAGCCTCTGTTTCACGGAAGAGCCGCCCATCCGGGCGGCTCTTTCGTTTTCTCCTCCATCTCCTCATGAGAGAGAGGGCACTGGATTTCGGTCAGGGCGCTGCGCCTTCTCCTCCCTCTCCCCGCTCGCGGGGAGAGGGTCGG
>RXJK01000167.1 GCA_003963125.1 Hyphomicrobiales bacterium | reverse complement strand
CAGGGCGACCTGCGCTGCGGCGGGAGATGTCAGGAGGACCACCGGCGCAGCCATCCAGACCAGCAAGCTCACATGACGTTTCGACACCTTGCGCACCCCTCAAGGCCCGGAGCTTTCCCCGCCCTCACTGCGCAACGTTATAATATAACACTATAAGGTGCAGCAAGGCGCCGCTGGGCGCGCTCACAAAGAGGTCGCTGCAACGTGGCGGATCGGTCACGCCCGCCTGCGCCGACATTTCTCTGTCCACGCCTGTCCCATCGGCTTAGCGTGCGCCTTGGTTCGAAAGGGGGATTCGGGATGCGCCTGTCTTCCATACCTGCCGCCATGCGCAGCCACTACGACGTGGTCGTGGTCGGATCGGGATACGGTGGAGGCGTCGCCGCATCGCGGCTGGCCCGGGCCGGCAAGCGGGTGGCCGTTCTCGAGCGCGGTCGCGAAATCCAGACTGGCGAATTTCCATCCCGCTTTCCCGACCTGCGGGCCCAGATGCAGGTGCGCGGCGCCAAGGTGCGCATCGGCCCGGCGACGGGCCTGTTCGACGTCCGCTTCGGCGAGGACATACACGTGCTCGTCGGCTGTGGCGTCGGCGGCGGCTCCTTGATCAATGCCGGCGTCGCCCTGGTGCCGGATGCGCGCGTGTTCGCCGATCCCATCTGGCCGAAGGCCCTGAGCGCCGATCCCTTGCTCCAGGAAGGCTACGCGCTCGCCCGCCGCTGGCTTCGACCCGCCCGCGATCCGCAGGCGATGCAGCACACGAAGCTCCAGGTCTACGCGCGGGCCTCTGCCGCCGTCGGCACCGCCCCGAACCCAGCCGAAATTGTCGTCAGCTTCGAGGACACGATGAGTGCGGGCGGCATTCCGCAGAAGGCCTGCACCCGCTGCGGCGACTGCTGCGGCGGCTGCAACGTCGGCGCCAAGAACACCGTCGCCCTGACCTATCTCCCCGACGCAGTGCGCCACGGCGCCGAGATCTTCAGCGAGGTGAAGGTCAGCTCGGTCCGCAAGGACACCGATGCCTGGGTGATCGAACTCGATCCCGACCACGTCATCTCCACGGGTCACCCCGCGTCCATCCGGGCCGACATGGTGATCCTGGCTGCCGGCACGCTGGGCTCGACCGAGATCCTCCTGCGCTCCCGCGAGCGCGGCCTCGCCGTCTCGGATCGCCTGGGCCAGCGCTTCTCTGCGAATGGCGACATCATCGCCTTCGGCTACGGCGCGAAGTCGCCGGTCAACGCCATCGGCGTCGGCTACCCGGCCAAGACCGGCATCGTCGTCGGCGCCGCCGTCTCCGGCCAGATCGAGATCGTGGACCCCGACGACCTCAGCCGCAGCATGACCATCCAGGAGGGCGCGATGCCCTCAGCGCTCGCCCCCGTGCTGCCGGTGCTGTTCATCCCCAACGGCCGCCTGCTCGGCGCCGTGCAGAGCCTCATCAACGGCGTCTACAAGGGCCCGTTCGCGGGCTTGCAGACCTTCTTCGCCGTCTCTCACGACAGCGCTTCCGGATGCCTGGTGCTGAAGGACGACCGGCTCGACATTCAGTGGCCTGGCGCCAAGGAAGAGCCGGTCTACAAGCGCGTCGACGAAACCCTTTCGGCCATCGTGAAGGAGGCGGGCGGCAGCTACGTCAAGAACCCGCTGTCCGGCACCATGATGGGTCATCAGCCTGCGACCGCCCATCCGCTCGGCGGCTGCGGCATCGGCGAGGATCGCGCGATGGGCGTCGTCAACCACAAGAGCCAGGTGTTCGATACCCGGGACGCCGATCCGACCGCGGTGCACGAGGGCCTGTATGTGATCGACGGCGCCATCATGCCTCGCTCCCTGGGCGTCAACCCGCTGCTGTCCATCACCGCACTGGCCGAACGCGCCCTCGCCCACCTTTGCGCGGATCACGGCCTCGCGCACGATGCGGAGCCGCAGCCTGCGCGTTGAGAGCGCGCGTCACAGCTTTTGCAGCCTTCGATTGACGAGACCTTCGCCGCAAGGCAATCTGTGATCTGCCCCCTTCCTGTGTGCGTACAAGGGTAAACTGTGAGCACGCTCAAGCTGATTGAGCGCCGCCTCAAGCGCGGTGCCAAGTCCCTCCCCACCCATGGGGTGCGTATGGCGCTGTTCCACGCTAAGCGCGCGGTTGGCGCTTCGACGCGCAGTGACCGCTCTTTCCTTGTGAACGAATTGGCCCGCATGCTCGACGCTGGCCTTGTCGGCGATGGCCTGTACGTCATGGCGACCGGACGCGTCGATGGCGCAGGCGCGCAGGCCACCGCCAAGATGTCAGCGATGGCGCTCGCCCGCCACTACGGCCTGACCTACGTGCACACGCCCTTCCAGACGATGGAGCACGCGGAGAACGGCTCACCCGCGTTGTGGGCCGCCGCGTGGGAGAACATTTTCAACCTCGGCAACGGCGAGCTTTCGGCGGACGCCTGCGGCCTGCCCCAGGTCGGCATCGAGGAGTTCATCGGCAACAGGCTGTGGTGGAACAAGCCGTGTCTTCTCGCGGCCGGCCATTACGCGCGCTTCACCGACAGCCACCCGGAGGCCTACGCGCGCATCAGCGAGGAGCTTCGCGCGAAGTACCGGCGCACCCGCACCGAGCACCAAGCCCATCGCGAGATCGTCGTGTGCGCGCACCTGCGCCGCGGCGACGTCTCGGCGGCGGACCCGGACACGGCCAATCGCGCACCCGATTATGTGAGCTTCCTGAACTGCCTGCGCCAAGTCCAGGGCGCGCTGGCGGCAACGGGCCTCGCCGTGCGCACGAAGATTATCTCGCAAGGGGACGCGCGCGGCCTCGAGTTACTTCAGGCCATGGGCTGCGAGCTGAATCTCAACACGCCTGCGATCGACAGCTTCCACCAGATGGTCGACGCGGACGTGCTGGTCATGGGCCGCAGCTCGTTCAGTTTCGCGGCCGCCCTCCTCGGCGAAGGTCTGCGCATCTACGATCCCTGCGCACGCGCGCCAGTGCCGGGCTGGCTCGTCCGCAGCCCCGAAGGCTTCGTCGACGGCTCTGCCTTGGCCTGGGGCGTCACAGGCATCGCCGCCCGTCTCCGCGCCGCCAACAAAGGCCTCGCCAGAGCGGGCTGACGCTGCTCCCGCCGCCCCTTAACCTGTCCAATGTAGCGCTTGATTTTGATGGTGCCGCAGGAGGGAATTGAACCCCCGACCCACGCATTACGAATGCGTTGCTCTACCCCTGAGCTACTGCGGCAACCGGTATTCCGGCTGGGACGGTTCGCGATCAGAGGGTACACGCCGGATCGCCAACCAGCCGCCCGGCCCAATGCCAAATCAGGCAACGAGCAGCTTGGTGCCGTCTCATAAAGGCAAAGGGAGCCTCGTTCAAGCGCCCGCGCGTCGTCCTGTTGGTTCTCGCCGCTGAAATCATGCCGCTGGCGCTGGCCTGACGGGCAGTAAGGAGAGTGGCCGGCAGGAGCATGGCTCGACCGCCGGCCGCTCAGTCAGCCGGTCCGAGGGATTGACCAGCCGAACGCCTCGTACGGGGGATCGAGGCTTGACTTGGAGATAAGCACGCGAGGGCTTTCCACCAGATGGAGACCGCATGAAATCTCCGTAAGGCAGGCCCCCGCTGGCCCGATCAGGGAGCCTCGGCCCGCTCGACCAACCCGCCGGCGCGACGGCCCGTCGCGGCGCTCCTTGCACTCCTTTTGACCACCCCATAAGGTGGCGCTGAAGCCACAAGAAAAGTCGGGAATTGTTTCGAGTGGGGCCTGTGCATAGCAGGCCCGATGAGGCATATCCAGGGTCGCGGCCTTCGGATAAGGGCCGGCCAAGAAAGTGGTGCAAGGCATGCGACCGGGAAAGCTGTTTGCTCGCCTTGCGACGCTTGCGGTCGCCACCCTCGTCTGCCTCGTCCTCGCCTTTCTCGCCACCCCCTACCTCAGACGATCGAGCGACGAGCCGTTCTCCGGCGCCTCCGTCATGGCGAGCCCGCGCGACCTTCACGTGGTGACCCAGCCGGTCCGCCTGTCGAGCGTGCCGGACCTCACGCTGGCGCGCGGGATGCTCTATGCGGACGGCAACGCCGCGCTCGGCACGCAGATCAGCCGCTTCGTCCTCGACAATCCGCTGTTCACACTGAACGTTTCGGGCGGGGCCGCCACGGAAACCATCGCCAACGAAGCGCCGCAGCTGCCGGACGCGGCCGGCACGCTCGTCGAGCAGTTGATTGGCCTCGGCTACGACAATCTCGTGATCCGCCGCGGCAGCGTGCAGTTCGTTTCGCGCGACGGCGCGTCGGAGACCCTGAGCGAGCTCGAAGCTGAGCTGGTCAACAAGCGCAAAGGCGCCATCTCCGCGAAGGGAAGCTTCCAATACCGCGGGCATCGTCTCAAATTCGAAACGACGCTGACACCCCCGGCCGATCGCAAGACCAGCCAGCGCTGGCCCTTTAAGGTGTCACTGCGCTCGGCCTTCCTCGACGCGAACTTCGACGGCATCGCCGACATGGCGCGCGACGTGCAGCTTTCCGGCCTCGCCGACGTCGCCGTGCCGAGCCTCCGGCGCGTCGCGCGGTGGTTCTCCATTCCCGTCTCGAACGCCGCGGGCATGAACGCCGCGACGCTGAAGGGCCAGTTCAGCTGGGCCGGCAACGCGCTCGCCTTCGAGCAGGCCAAGCTGTCGATGGACGGCAACGAAGGCGCGGGATCGGTGACGCTCAATATGGGCGGCGAACGCCCGCTGATCGACGGCACGCTCGGCTTTACAGCCTTCGATCTCGCGCCTTATGTCGACAGCCTGCGGCCACAAACATTCGGCTTCGAGCGCCCCTCGACGGGATGGGGCAGCCTCGATCTGACCGTGCCGTTCCTCCGCTATATCGACGCCGACCTGCGCATCTCGACCCCCAAGGTGACGTTCAAGGGCTTCGAACTCGGGCGCACGGCCGCGACCGTCTCGGTGCGCGCCGGTAACCTGCTGCTCGACGTCGCCGAGGTCGAACTCGGATCGGGAGGCGCGAGCCTGCAGCTCACGACGGACACGAAGGAAGCCATCCCCCGCTACGCTTTGAAGGGCAAGATCGACAACCTCGACGGCGCGCAGGCGGCCGCCGCCTTTCAGTTCAGCCAGGCCTGGACCGGTAAGGGCGCCTTGCACATCGACGTCGCGGGCGTGGGGCAGAGCCCGGCGGAGGTCTTGCGATCCCTCAACGGCAAGGCGAGCGTGATCGCATCGCAAGGCCTGCGCGCGCCGCTCGACGCCAAAGGCCTGCGCACGTTGGCCAAGGCATCGAGCGTTTCGGGGTGGAGCGCGATCAGCAAGGGCCAGACGCAGTTCGATCAGCTCGAGGTGCGCTTCGCCATCGTCAACGGCGTTGCGGTCGCCGAAACGGTAAACGCGCGCGCGGGCGCGAACGCCTTCACCATTTCGGGCCAGGTCAATCTGCCGGACGCCACGCTCGACGTCGTGGTCGCCTCGCGCGCCATGACGCCGGCCGACAAGGTCTTGCGATCGTCCGATTACATTGGCGCGGATCTCGTGCGCCTGAGCGGCCCCCTGGGCCAGCCGACCTTGCAGCCGATCGACCTGGAATCCCTGCAGCCTGCCCCCACACCCGCCATCGTCGTCGAAGACCTGGCGCCCTCGAAGTGACGCGCTGAGCCGCTCCGCCCCAAGCACCGCCAAACGAGCACCCCTCCCGCTGCGTTCCCGGCCGAGCGCAGCGAGAGCCGGGATCTTTACCTTTCGCGGATGAAACCACCGCGGTCGTCCTGAAGGCGCAGATGTAGGTCGGGTAGAGCCGAAGGCGAAACCCGACAATCTGGCGCGCGTGTGCCGCCCGCATACGCGCGAAGGACCCGCTAATCCGCCTCGGCCACGCGCGGAATGACGATCGGGTTCTCGATCAGCCGCACGTCGATCTTGTTCACCGCGATCAGCTTGGGCTGGTTGGAGAGCGGATTGGGCTTGCCGCGCGCCTGTTCCATCCAGTCGTCGGGTCCCGGGATCTTGTCGACGCCCAGCGGATAGATCGTCAGCGTATCACGCTCCACCTTGATGCGCAGGAAGTTCTTGAAGTTCTTGAGCCGCAGCGCCGCGAAGGCCTCCTCGGAATGCATGCGCCCCAGCATGCCCGTCACCACCCAGTAGAGCCCCCAAAGGCTGCCGCCGATCAGCGCACCGGACACGATCATGAGAAAAGGATAGGCGACGAAGCCCACGAGTTCGCGCGTCGGCGTGCGCTTGGTCGGGGCGGGCGTCGCCGCCTGCGGTGAAGCCGGTTGCGCTTCGGCCTTCTTGCGATGCAGCGGCTGCAGGCCTTCCTGGATCACGTCGCGCACGATCGGCGCGCGCTCGTCGCGCTGCTCGTAGACGCTGGTCAACGTGCGCTCGATGGGCGGCGTGATGGTGTTGTTGATCATGATGACGACGAGCGACAGCGTGAACATCGCGATCGCATGCGCCAGGAAGTGCCCGGTTCCCACGAAGAACTTGGTCAGCGTCCGCCGCAGCCCGGGACGGTCCACGGCATCGACATACGACACGAGCACCGCGTAGAGGCCGCCCAGCATGAGCACCAGGCTAATCGAGGCGATCATCGCTTGGATGATGTAGAGCGGCATGTACGGCAAGAGCTCGCCGAGCGACGTCGAAAGCCCGATCTCGTCGATCTTCCCGCCGGAGATGCCGTACTGCCCGACAATGTTCTGAAATTGCCAGGTAATGAGCCAGTAGAGCAGCCCGATGCCGAGCGCGAACGCGGGGTTGTAGAACGGGAAGAGAATGTTCCCGAGCCCCATGAAGTAGCTGCGCGCCTTGCTCGGATAGCACTTGGGCGCTTGCGCCTTGAGCGGCGCCTTCCGGCCCGTCTGCTTCAGCGCGGCAGGCTTCAGCGGATCGATGACGTCCTCGACGTCCTGCACCGCCTGCCCGATGGCCGTGCCGGCGGGCTTGCTGTTGCGCTTCAACTCGATGCCGACGTCGCGTGCTTTCCACGCTTCGGCCCGGTGCGGGCCGCGTGCATGCGCGTCGTCGCCGTCGGGCCCCTGCCCCGCAGGCCACTCCTGCTTCTCCGGCCACCGCACCGAGATCGCGTTGCGCAAAACGTGCGTCGGATGCAGGAAGGCGCCGCCGCCGCCCGAGGTGATGAAATGCACGTCGAGTTCGTGCGCGAAATAGCGGTTGTAGTGATGCCAGTCGCCGGCGAGCACCGCCACGACGCGCGCGCCGCGCTTGCGCGCGATGGCCGTGATCTTGAAGAAGTTCTCCTCCGGGTCCAGTTCCTGCAGGTCGGCGAGCAGCCACGACGGTTCTGCGAGGCAGATGATGAGGTTGTCTTCGGGCCCCATCTGCTGCGCGATACGCTCGAAGTAGTTCACCTGCGCGGCATCGAGATACTTCGAGAACTGGATATCGGCGCCCCAGATCCACCACTTGTGCGGCAGCCTGAGCGCCCAGTAGCTGCGATGCTGCTGGCAGACCCATCCGCCGATGGTGTTGCCCTTGTTGTTGGAGAGCTTGTCGCGCGCAGCGCAGAACAGGCTGTCGAACGCGATCAACCCGTCGTACCAGTCGTGGTTGCCGGGGATCGCGAACAGCTTGCGCTTGGGTTCGGGCGTTTGGAAGGCCCAGTCGAACGGCGTCTGCAGGCGGCGTTTGTATTCTTCGCGTGTGGCCTGCGGATAGCACTGGTCGCCGCCCATGATCAGCACGGAGCCCGCGCGCAGCCGCCCCGCGTTCTTCACGTCGAGGCTTTCCTGAGCGAGGAGATACGCCATCGTGTAGGTGGATTCGAAGCCGTCGCCGGTGTCGGCCATGTAATCGATCCAGACGGCGCCGTCGTCGTCGACCGGGAGGCACTTCTCCGGGTTCGTCGTATCCGTGCAGTAGTCGTAGCGGCTGACGAGTTCGGCGTCGGTCGCGGGATCGGTGACGGCCTGGATCAGGCGCTGGTCCGCATACTGGCCGAAGACATTGGAAATGATCGTGCGCACGCCGATGCGCGCAAGCAGCCGCGGATCGTACCAAGAGACCATCTTGGGCAGCAGGCCTTGGCGCAACTGCCGCAGCGGGCTGTACTCAGTCATGTGGTGCCAACGCCCCCTAGAGTGCCCCCGTTTTCGCCATGCCCGGGTTCGGCTTGGCCTAGGGTGGCGCGGCAATCCGGCGGAAGAAAGAACCCCGCCCACGGTTTCCCGTGGGCGTTGCGGAAATATCGCACTTTTTCAGGGGGTTCAC